>NZ_JBKBVB010000023.1:0-45331 GCF_046289595.1 Pseudorhodoplanes sp. | reverse complement strand
GACGGCGTCCTTGTCGTCAGCCACGACTCGCATCTCAATCCTGACCATACCCGCGGTCCCGACGGCGAATTCCTCACAGCAACCGGTCCGGCCATCCGTTCCCTCACTTTCGACGACTTGCAGGCCTATGACGTCGGCCGCATCAAGCCCGGCACGGCTTATGCCGCGCGCTTTCCGATGCAGAAGGGTGCCGATGGCGTGCGCATCCCGAAGCTGACCGATGTGTTCGATCTCGCGAAGCGCGTCGGCGCCGACCACATCCGCTTCAACATCGAGACCAAGCTGACGCCGACCTCCGAACCCGATACGCCCGATCCGGAAACCTTCGCGACTGCTCTGGTGAAAGCCATTCAGGACGCCGGCCTCACCAAACGCGCCAGCATCCAGAGCTTTGACTGGCGCACGCTGATGGTCGCAAAGCGCATCGCGCCCGAAATCCAGCGGGTGTGCCTGACTATCCAGAGTCCCGGCGAGGACAATATCCGCCGCAACCTGCCCGGTCCCTCGCCCTGGACCGCGGGGCTCGACGTCGATGATTTTGATGGCTCGGTGCCGCGGCTGGTGAAGGCTGCGGATTGTCAGGTCTGGTCGCCGTTCTTCCGCAACCTCACCGCCGCACTGGTGAAGGAAGCGCACGATCTCGGGCTGAAGGTGATCCCCTGGACCGTGAACGAGACGGCCGATCTCGAACTGATCTACCAGACCGGGATCGACGGCGTCATCTCGGACTATCCCGACCGCGCCCGCGCTGCCTTGCCCAGGGGGATTACACCCCCGCCTCCCCTGACTTTGCGCTGATTGATCGCGCCCCCGCCGCTTTCTATTGTTGCCTCATCCAAGGGAGGCAACAACAATGGCTAAAACGCCCCAAGATCTGACGCCCTACGACATCGATCTCGATCGCAATCCGGCGAATTTCCAGCCGCTGACCCCGCTGCAATTCCTCGAACGCGCGGCATCGACCCATCCCGATCACACCGCCATCATCCACGGAACGCTGCGCCGCACTTACCGCGACTTCTATGCCCGCGCGCGGCGTCTCGCCTCGGCGCTTTCGAAACGCGGCATCAGGCGCGGCGACACCGTCTCGGTCGTGCTCGCCAATACCCCCGCCATGCTCGAATGCCATTACGGCGTGCCGATGACCGGCGCCGTGCTCAACACCATCAACACAAGGCTCGATGCCGCAGTGAATGCGTTCACGCTCGATCACGCCGAAACCAAAGTGCTGATCGTCGATCGCGAATTCTCGCGCGTGATGAAGGATGCGCTCGCGCGCGCCAAGGTCAAACCGCTGGTGATCGACTATGACGATCCCGAAGACAAAGGCGACGGCGAGCGCATCGGCAGCCTCGAATACGAGGACTTTCTGAAAGAGGGCGAGCCGGACTTCGCCTGGCGCATGCCGGACGACGAATGGGACGCGATCTCGCTGAACTATACGTCGGGCACCACCGGCGATCCGAAGGGCGTGGTCTATCACCATCGCGGCGCCTATCTGCTCGCGACCGGCAATGTCCTGACCTGCTCGATGCGCAAGCATCCGGTCTATCTGTGGACGCTGCCGATGTTCCACTGCAACGGCTGGTGCTTTCCCTGGTCGATCTCGGTGGTCGCCGGCACCCATGTCTGCCTGCGCCAGGTGCGCGCAGCGGCGATGTATGACGCGATCGCCACCCACAAGGTGACGCATTTGTGCGGCGCGCCGATCGTGATGGCGACGTTGCTCAACGCGCCGGCCAGCGAGAAAAAGCCGCTGCCGCATATGGTTGAATTCTTCACCGCCGCCGCGCCGCCGCCGGAAGCGGTGCTCGCCGGCATGAAGGAGGCGGGCTTCAACGTAACGCATCTCTACGGCCTGACTGAAAGCTATGGCCCGGCCGTGGTCAACGACTGGCACAGCGAATGGGACGCGCTCTCCTCCGCCGACCAGGCCGCGAAGAAGGCGCGGCAGGGCGTGCGCTATGGCGCGCTCGAGGCGCTGGAGGTGATGGATCCGGAAACCATGCAGCCGGTCGCCCGCGACGGCGCGTCGATGGGCGAAGTGATGATGCGCGGCAATGTCATCATGAAGGGCTATCTGAAGAACCCGTCCGCGTCGGCGAAAGCCTTTGCCGGCGGCTGGTTCCATACCGGCGATCTCGGCGTCATGCATCCCGACGGCTATATCCAGCTCAAGGACCGCTCCAAGGACATCATCATCTCCGGCGGCGAGAATATCTCCTCGATCGAGGTCGAGGACGCGCTCTACAAGCATCCGGCCGTGCAGGCCGCGGCGGTGGTGGCAAAGCCCGACGAAAAATGGGGCGAGACGCCGTGCGCCTTCATCGAACTGAAGCCCGGCGCCAGCGCGAATGCGGACGACCTGATCGCCTGGTGCAAGCAAAATCTCGCCGGCTACAAGGTGCCGCGCCACATCGTGTTCCGCGAATTGCCGAAGACCTCGACCGGAAAGATTCAGAAATTCAAATTGCGGGATATGGCGCGGGAGGCGTGAAGGCACCCCGGATGGCCGATCGCTATGCGAATTTCGCCGCGCTGTCGCAGCACGAGCGAGAGAATTTCGATTACCTCATCGAGGTTGCAGCGCGCGACAGCCGGGTCGCGGTGATCGCGCCGCATGGCGGATTCATCGAGCCCAATACCACGCCGATCGCACGCAGGATCGCGGGAAACGATCTCAGCTTCTACAGTTTCACCGGCCTGCGTCCGGGCCGCCCGCACGCGCATCTGCATATCACATCGCACAGATTCGATGAGCCGCGCTGTCTTGACCTGGTCGCGCGCTCCGACATCGTTATCACGGTCCACGGCATGGTCGGTATCGACGACCCCTGGCTGGTCTATCTTGGCGGGCTCCAGACGCGCTTGCGCGAGCGTCTGCGCAAGTCGCTCACCGAGGCTGGCTTCGCGGCCCGGTTCGACGCGCAGCGTTATCCCGGAACGCATCCCAGCAATATCTGCAACCGCGGACGGAGCGGGCGCGGCGTTCAGCTCGAACTGCCGCGCCACCTGCGCGACCGTCTCGCGGCCGATTCCGGCCTGCTGGGGGCATTTTCGGCTGCAATTCGCGCTGCAATCGATGGATAAGCCGGTCCCACCAATGTCCTGCGGCCGATGCGAGAGGCTTCATGCCGCAGTGTCCGTTAATCATTGGGCAAACCCGCGGGGGGTACATTGCGAGGCGCCGGCATGGCCTTCGCCGAGGGCCGGCGCCAATCGCAGATGCCGCGCATGATCCATGTAAAGCCCGCAACGCCATTGAACATCCTGCACGTCTTCCGCGCGCCGGTCGGCGGGCTGTTTCGTCACGTCGTCGATCTGGTGCGCGGGCAGGTCGCGCGCGGCCACCGCGTCGGCATCATCGCGGACCGGCTCACCGGCAATGCGCGCGCCGATGAGATTTTCGCGGAACTCGAACCGCAACTCGCTCTCGGCCTGACGCGCATCCCGATGCGCCGCCAGCTCGATCCGCTCGATGCGCCGGCGGTGTATCACGTCACCCAGCGGATCCGGCAGACCGGCGCGGAGGTGATCCATGGCCACGGCGCCAAGGGCGGTGCCTATGCGCGGCTCGCGATGCCCGGCCGGCGCGTGGTGCGGGGCTATACGCCGCATGGCGGCAGCCTGCTGTTAAGTCACGATAACCTGTCCGGCCGCATGTATCTGACCCTCGAACGCATCCTGCTTGCGCGCCCTGCGCTGTACCTGTTCGAGAGCGCCTATAGCGGCGAGGTGTTCCGCAGGAAGATCGGCGCGCCCAACGGCATTGCGCGCGTCATTCACAACGGAGTCGCGGCGAGCGAATTCGCGCCGGTGACGCTGGCGCAGGACGCGACCGATCTGATTTTCATGGGCGAGCTGCGTCCGGTGAAGGGCATCGATATTTTGATCGAAGCGATCGCGCGGTTGCATGCGGCCGGCCGTCCCGTCACGGCAACGCTGGTCGGCAGCGGCCCCGACGAGGCCGACCTGAAGGCGCAGGCCGCCAGACATGGGATCGAACATGCAATCCGCTTTACGGGGGCGATGCAGGCGCGCCGGGCGCTGACGCTCGGCCGCATCATGACGATCCCCTCGCGCGCCGAATCGCTGCCCTATGTGGTGCTGGAAGCGGCAGCCGCCGGCAAGCCGCTGATCACAACGCGGGTCGGCGGCATTCCGGAAATCTACGGGCCGCTCTCGGGTGCGCTGATCGAGGCCGGACATGCCGGGGCGCTCGCCGATGCGATCGCCGGCGCACTTGACGATCCTGCTGCCGCAGAATGGCTGGCCGGACAATTGCGCGAGCGCGTCGCCGCGGGCTTCTCGCTCGATGCGATGGTGGACGGCGTCACCGCCGCCTATCGCGAGGCGATGGCGCAGACGATGCCGGTGCGGGCTGCCGCTTGAGCCTCCTGCTCCCCGGACGTGGATTCGGACAGTCCGTTGCCGCCATACAGCCGCGCGGTCCCGGCGGCGCTCACTGATCTTGATCGAGATAGCTGTGTCATCCTTGATTGACATCCCTGCACAAAGGGCAGATCGTCGTGCGCATCGTCCTCATCCATCCGAACTATCACTCCGGTGGCGCCGAAATAGCCGGCGACCGGCCGCGCGCCATTCCTGGACATTTGCGGGCTCCGGCACATTCCGGATCGAACCGGGCGAACCGCTCCGCTTTGTCGTGACCGGCGTCCGATCAGCAAAGGATGCCGCGCCAGCCAGCCGGTTTGCGATCTTTATGCGGCACCGTTTCAGCGGCTGTATTGCGACCTGGTGAACCCGCGCACGACCGTTGTCGAAACTGCGTGCGAGGCAATGGGCGCTCCCGCCTGCATATTCGAACTCCGCTTCCGATCCGGAAGACCGGGGCTGCGCGCGCAGAACGCCCTCCTGGCCGGACTCGCAACGTCACTTCGTCCTGGGCTGATCCGCCTTTGCCTTTTCCAGCTTGTCCAGTCGCGCCGTCGTCGCCGCCAGCGCCGCCTTGAGCGCATTGATTTCGATGCGCGCGGCGCTCAGTTCCTTGATCGCCGCGTCGAGCCTCTGCCGCGCATCGCGCGCATTGCGCTCGATCACGCCCTGCAGGAACTCGTCGTTGGTCTGCAGGCAGCCGGTGCGGCGATCCATCTGCTTCTCGGCGGTGCAGACTTCGAGCCCACGCACATCCTGCGCAACACCTGGCGTTACCGCGCAGAAAACAAGAGCGCCGACAAGCGCTCCCAGGTGCCGCCGTCTATGGTTTGGTTTCCGGCTTATCATTGGGCGTGGTCTCAGGATTTGGCGAAACGGTATCGGCGTCGTTGCAGGACCATTCCTTCGGCTGACAGGCAATGCCGATATTTGAGCAGGCAGTCAGACTGCAGGTGCGGCAGCCATCCGTGAAGAATTTGCAGTTCGGCGATGCGCGCACGATCTTCTGCCACCAGCTCTCTTCCGCTGACGGCGTCTCGCCCTCCGGTTTCTGCAGATCAAGCCGCACGTCATCGGATGGCGTCGGGGACGATCCAGCTCGCGGATGGCCCGCCATTGGCGCAGGCGCTTCGTCCGCGCGCGGCGCCTGCGCCAGCGCGGCGTCGCAGACGAACACGGCGCCCAGAACGACCATGAGCGCAAGGCCGGCACGGCGCATCGCAACAGCCCGACGTCTGCAGATCACGTCACGGAACCCTTAAAAGCACGGCCGCCGGTCTCCGTCAGGAGTGCCGGCGGCCCAGCCGCAATCAAATCATATGCGAAACCGCTCAATCAGTGGAGGCTGGTCGAAGCCTGCATCCGCGCGATCTCGTCCTTTACTTGCAACTTGCGACGCTTCAATTCGGCGATTTTGGTATCGTCGGTCGACGGATGCGCGAGGGCATCGGCGATTTCTTCCTCAAGCGCCCGATGGCGGGCCTTGAGCTCCACAAGATGCTCTTGAATGGACATGGCAGCAGTGGCCTCCTGGATGAAGTGGAGTCCTGACTTCATCAGTCTGACATGCAGAATGTGGCAAGTCGACATCGTCAATTGCTGCAGCGCGGCAAATCCCCGTTTTTCGTTACTTTTCAGCATATCTTGAACGCCGGGCTGGAACGCGGCACAAGCATGGGAACCCGCCTGTCCGTCGCGCTTCTCTTGCAACCCTCTGGAACCAAGGGATTTTCACACCGAATCGCATGACCGCCGACGAGCAGAACATTTTACGCACCGAGCTGGCGCGGCTGCAGCAGGAACATCGCGACCTTGACGCCGCGATCGAGGCGCTGAGCGACGCGCCGGGCCGCGACCAGATCCAGCTGCAGCGGCTGAAAAAGCGCAAGCTCATCCTGCGCGACCGGATCGCCTTCATCGAGGATCAGCTGACCCCGGATATCATTGCGTAATGTCACGCGAAAGCTGGCGTTTCGCTTGCCGCACCCCGTTGCCTGCGTATAGTCAGGCGCTTCTTTCGCTCACGGAATCGCCACAATGGCCGCCCGGCCGACATCATCCTCCGGAAAGAAGCCTGTCGCCATCATCATGGGCAGCCAGTCCGACTGGGCGACCATGCAGCATGCCGCCGAGACGCTGGACCGCCTGAAGATCGGCTATGAGGCGCTGATCGTCTCCGCCCATCGTACGCCCGACCGGCTCTACGCTTTCGCAAAGTCCGCACACAAGAAGCACAAGATCATCATCGCCGGCGCCGGCGGCGCCGCGCATCTGCCCGGCATGGCGGCGGCGATGACAACGCTGCCGGTGTTCGGGGTGCCGGTCAACGCCACCGCCCTGGACGGGCAGGATTCGCTTCTCTCCATCGTGCAGATGCCGGGCGGAATTCCCGTCGGCACGCTGGCGATCGGCAAGCCGGGCGCGATCAATGCCGCGCTGCTGGCCGCGGCGGTGCTGGCACTGAACGACAAGCCGCTCGCCAAGCGGCTCGCGGCCTTGCGCAAGGCGCAGACCGCCGGCGTCGCCAAACGGCCGAAGTCCGACGCCGCGGACGTCGCGCCCAGGACGACGGGCAAGAAGCGGCGGACATAGCATGTTCAAGCGCGACAACGCCCCGCTGCCGCCGGGCTCCACGATCGGCATTCTCGGCGGCGGCCAGCTGGCGCGCATGCTGGCCCAGGCCGCCTCGCGCATCGGACTGAATTGCCATGTCTATGCTCCGGAGGCGGATTCCTGCGCGTTCGACGTGGTCAAACGCGGCACCGTTGCAGCCTATGCCGACCAGGAGGCGCTGGCCCGCTTCGCCAAGGATTGCGCCGTCGTCACCTACGAATTCGAAAATGTGCCGGCGCAGACCGCGAGCTTCCTCTCGCAGCGCGTTCCGGTGCTGCCCGATCCGCGCGTCCTCGCCACCACACAGGATCGCCTGATCGAAAAGGAATTCATCGACAATCTGGAGATCGCCACCGCGCCCTATGCGGCGGTGAGCGATGCGCCGCAACTCTTCGAGGCGGTGCGCAAGATCGGCCTGCCGGCGATCCTGAAGACGCGGCGCTTCGGCTATGACGGCAAAGGCCAGTTCAAGATCGACGCCGGCGGCGATCCGGCGGCAGCGTGGCGGGCGGTCAACGGCGCCGCCTGCATCCTGGAGGGCTTCGTGCCGTTCGAACGCGAGGTCTCGGTCGTGGTCGCGCGCGGCCGCGACGGCTCGCTGCAGAGCTTCGAGGTCACCGAGAACGAACACCGCGACCACATCCTGAAAGTGTCCCGCGTGCCGGCCGCTGTCCCGCCTGCGGTGGCCGCCGAGGCGGTCCGGATCGCCGAGAGCATCGCCACCGCCTTCGACTATGTCGGCGTGCTGGCGGTCGAGATGTTCGTGTTGCGCGACGGCACCGCGCAGCGCGTCCTCGTCAACGAGATCGCGCCCCGCGTGCATAATTCGGGACACTGGACCATCGACGGCTGCTCGGTCTCGCAATTCGAGCAGCATATCCGCGCCGTCGCGGGCTGGCCGCTGGCGGAGCCGGTCCGGCTGGGGCGGGTCGAGATGATCAACCTGATCGGAGCCGAGGCCGCCGATTACGGGCGCTGGCTCACGGTTCCGGGGGCGTCGCTCCACCTCTACGGCAAGGGCGACCCGGTGCCGGGCCGCAAGATGGGCCATGTCACGCGGGTGCAGATTGACTGACGGTCACACCCCGCGGGCGCGCAGGACCGACTGGCAGGCCTTGCTGATCTGCTGGCGGTTGCGCTGCAGGCAGCCCAGAACCTGAATGGCGTCCGGCTCGAAGCGCTTGCAGAATCGGGCCGAATCCGGCGCGCAGGCGGCTTCCTCCTCGGGCGTGCCCTTCATCAGATTGGGCAAGCCCAGGGGCGTTCCGCCTTTCTGCTGCGCATTGGCCGCAACCGGCGAAAAAACCAAAAGTGCCGCAACGGCGGTCCATGCATAGCCCGTCATTCTTGCCCCCGGCTTGTTTGGATTCGAGGTCAAGGCTTGCCGGTCAATTGCGGTTCCAGCAAGCCAAATCGGCCGCGGCCTGACAGCCGTGAGACAGCTGTGGACTTTGTGCACCGTTTCTGGTATTCCGCCGCCCGAATTGAAGGGCCGGATACCGGCCTCCGGTTCCCGAACACCACCGCATTCATGATGTGCCTCCCGCCGGGCCCGCCCGGCTGCGGCGGCATCGCCAAGAAGGATCGTCCGTGCAGGTTCTTGTCCGCGACAACAATGTCGACCAGGCGCTCAAGGCGCTGAAGAAAAAGATGCAGCGCGAGGGCATTTTCCGCGAAATGAAGCTTCGCGGCCATTACGAGAAGCCCTCCGAGAAAAAGGCCCGCCAGAAGGCGGAAGCGGTGCGTCGCGCGCGCAAGCTGGCGCGCAAGAAGCTGCAGCGCGAAGGGCTTTTGCCGATGAAGCCGAAGCCCGTGATGGGCGCCGGCGGCCGCGACGGCGGCCGCGGTCCGCGTCCGGCTGGTGGCGGCGGCTTCGGCGGCGGCGCGCGCGGCTGAGCGGGCAGGGCGCAATCCCGATTCGAAAAAACCGCCGGAGCCGCTCCGGCGGTTTTTGTTTTGGGCCGCGCCGCCGTTTTAACGCCACGCCGCACGGCTTATCATGGCGACCGATGATGTCCGTCCGCGCCGTCCCCCGCCGTTTCGTCTTGAATGCGCTCGGTCTGGCCGCAGCGCTGTCGCTTGGCGGCTGTTCAACGATGCTTGAGCAGGGCGCGCTGGCGCCGGAAGCGACCTATGCCGCCTCCCCCGCCAATATCGCCTCGCTCACCGAAGTGATCCAGTCGCAGCCCAACGATCCGCAGGCCTACAACATGCGCGGCACCGTGCTCGCCTCCGCGGGGCGGCGGAAGGAGGCGCTGGCCGATTTCAACAAGGCGATCCAGCTCGATCCGAATTATTCCGAAGCCTATGCCAATCGCGGCCTCCTGCACCGTCAGGACGGCAATCCCGATCTGGCGCTGAAGGATTATGACGCCGCGATCCGGATCGACGAGACTTACGCGACCGCCTATCTCGGCCGCGGGCTCGCCTGGCGCGACAAGAAGCAGCCGCTGAAGGCGCTGGACGATTTCAACCGCGCCATCGCCATCCGTCCCGACAATGCGCAGGCCTATTACAACCGCGGCCTGCTCTATCAGGGCTCCGGCCAGCATCAGTTCGCCATCGACGATTTCGCCACCGCAGCGACCTTGGCGCCGCGCGAGGCCGACCCGTATCTCGCCCGCGCGCTCTCCTATATCGCGGTCGGCGACCTCAAGGCCGCGGCGGCCGACCTCGACAATGCGGTACAGCTCGACGAGCAGAATTTCGCCGCCTGGACCAGCCGCGGGCTTGCCTATGAGCGCATGGGAGACAAGGAAAAGGCCGCGGGCTCCTACGCCAAGGCGCTCAACATCCAGCAGAACTACGCCCCGGCCGCGGAGGGATTCCGCCGCGTCGGCGGGCAATATGGCCGCACCTATCAGGCATTCTGATTGGCGCGTGTTCGGTCATGAGTTTGACACAGGCATGTGGGGTTTTGACTTGGGTATGACCTGGGTTTGACCGGGTTTGGCTTGCGTTTGGCTTGGGTTGGGCTTGCGTTTGGCTTGGGTTGGGCTTGGGTTGGGCTTGGGTTTGGCTTGGATTTGACGTGGGGCAAGGCATCCGCCCGCCGCAAACGCAACGTTGCAAGAGTTCAGCGAGGGATCACACAGGGCACTGTCATGAAATGCATTCCGATCGCCGCCGCGCTTTCGCTGCTCGTGCTGCCGCTCGCGGCCATGGCGCAGGACGCGGAGCGCAAAAATCCCCGCCCCGATCCGCAGAAGGGCGCGGAGCTCGCCAAGCGCTGGTGCGCGTCCTGCCACCTCGTCGCCAAGGACCAGACCAAGGCGGTGGACGGCATACCCTCGTTCGCTGCGATCGCGCAGCGCGGCAATATCGGTGCCGGACGGCTGGCCTTCCTGCTGCTCAATCCGCATCCGGCGATGCCGGCGATGACGCTGACCCGCAACGAGGCGCGCGACCTGGCGGCCTATATCGCCACCCAGAAGTGAGCGGCGCAGCACGTCGATTGTCGCTGCCGGTCTGAGGCGGGCCGGCGCGGCTGCATGTCATCACTATCCCCCGAAAGCTCAGAGACGGGCGGGCGCAAGCCCGCGCCGTCACGTTTTTCTTTTGTGCCTGAAAACTGAGGTCCTTCGATGCGAATGCGTTCACTGGCGTTTCGAAACAAGGCGGCGCCGCTTGCTGCCATTTCCGCGCTCTGCCTGCTCGTGCTGCCGCTGGCAGCGCAGGCGCAGCAGGCGGCTGGCGGCGGCCGGACCGATCTCAAAAACGGCGCGGACCTCGCCAAGCGCTGGTGCGCGTCCTGCCATCTGGTATCGAAGGACCAGGCCAAGGCCATCGAAGGGGTGCCGACCTTTGCCGAGCTGGCGCGGCGATCCGATCTCGCCGGCGAGCGGCTCATCGTGTTCCTGCTCGGCCCGCATCCACCGATGCCCCCGATCGGCCTGAGCCGCGACGAGGCGCGCGATCTCGCCGCCTATATCGCCGCGCAGCGCTGACGGAGGCGCGGCGGACGCCGGGAGCGCCGACAATGCCGCGGTTCATGTCGGCGAGCAGAGCCCGATGTCGGACAGTGAGGCGATGCGGAAGGCGGACCCGGTGGTGGATGCGGCGGGGTTGAAGTTTGAATAAGGGGCCGTCGACGCCAACAGCGAACGCCATGGGGTAACGCGGCTCTCTCATGCGGTCATGCCCGGGCTTGACCCCGGCATCCACGTCTTTTGCGCACGCTCCCTCCCGCCCGTCCCCGCGCAAACGCGCGAAGCACGTCTTACGCAAGAGGCGGGAACCCAGCACAACCAGGCCCGCTTGTGCTTGCCTTCTCTGGATTCCCGCTTCGCGGGAATGAGCGGAGGATGAGGTTTCTTCCGGCCGACATGCCACGCTTCGTCGCTTCGGGCGTGTGGGACGCGGTAGTTATCGATTGCGATCCAACGACTGAAATGTTGCACTTAAATAACTGAAGCTTCCGCTTGGAGGAGCGGATGGCCTGGTTCCTAAATCATTATGAATGCGATCGTTGCGGGTACGGCTGGACCGACGAATGGTCCTGCATGTGTGATGACGACTGCCCGCGCTGCGGAGCACGGCATATGTCGCCTTCGGACAGCGACGACCTGACGAAGATTATTGAACCTCGTGAGAGCGCCTTCGTCGTCCTGTGCTCGCCCGAAACCGCCGAACATGACCCCGACTATCGCGAGCTTGGCACCTTCTGAACGGAGGCCGAGGCAGAAGCCTTCCTGCGGACCGGACAGGCGGTCCTTGACAAAATTCCTATAGCATAATATTCCTATCGCCACCTCGCTCATCGAGGGGCGCTCTCGCGAGGCGTCGTTTGAGCGGAGCGAAGGTGCGGCGCCTGCTGGTCTGTCTCGCAAACAGGCCACCGGGAGGCTGCGGGACCCCGCTCTACGGGCACTACGACCCGTGCGCGAGGAGCTCGCTATACGGCCTGCGCCCCGGTTGGGCGCAGGTACGCAAACGCGGCCCGCATGCCTGTACGCGGACACAACGCTCCGCCGAAAGAACGCCGCTCCGGACGAAGTCCCGGACCGCGCAAGCGGGCCGGGGCGGCGCGCCGGGAGGCGGCTGCGCGGTGCAAGCCTCGCAGCATTCAGGACTGGCCTGCGTCTGCCGGCGCGCCGTCCTCCCCTCACCCGCCGGATGCGAACGCATCGCGGCAACGCTCCGGCCTGCGCGCGCAGGAGCAAAGCGCGAGAGCAAATCATCAGTGCAAATCATCAGAGCAAGGCGTGAGCGCAAATCATCAGAGCCAATCATGAGGGCAAAGCATGAGGGCGCGCCAAGCCTCCGCCGCGTCGAGGCTGCCCGGAACCTTCGCTCCCGATGCGGCGTTGGCCCGCGCATCCATCGAAGCCAACGAAAAAGGAGCGAACATGCAACCGAGCGACATCAAGGAACACATGGAGGTCTGCGGCGCGGACGGCAAAACCGTGGGCAAGGTCGATCGCGTCGAGGGCAACCGCATCAAGCTGACCAAGGATTCGGCGCCGGCCGGGCACAAAGACCATCATCACTTCATCGATCTGAGCCTCGTCAGCGGCGTCGACGGCGGCAAGGTCACGCTGTCGAAGAATGCCGATCAGGTCTCGCTGCAGGAAGCCTGATCGCGCGCCAGGATAACGCGCCCGGTCCCGGTCCGGGCCATAAGATGCGGGCCGCCTCGCACCGGCGGCCCGCTTCGCCTGCGCGAAGCGGCGCAGCGTCGCCTCCCCGCTGTCATGGTTTGCGGATAAACTGCCCCCGACTCGAACGCGCATCGGCAACGGCGAGGGGGGATAACGACGATGCAGCCCGCGGCCGCAGCGGTTGGTCCAGGACCCTGGGACGTCTTCACGCCCTACACGGCGCTGCATCTCGTCTCCGTGCTGGTGTGCTTCGCCGCCATCGCCGTGCTGATCGTCTTGGCGCGGCGCCAGCAAGCGCGCGGCGCCGAGCCCGCCTTCCGCCGCGCCTTCGCCTGGACCTGCCTCGTCTTCTGGGCGTTCCACAATGCCTGGTTTCATGCCGGCGGCATCGACTGGCTGACCGGGCTGCCGCTGCATATCTGCGATCTCGGCGGGCTGATCGGGCCACTGGCGCTGCTCACCGGCAGCCGGTTCCTGCGCGCAACGCTGTATTTCTGGACCTTCGCGCTGACGCTGCAGGCCTTCATCCAGCCGGCTTTGGTCGCGGGGCCGGCGACCGGCGTGTTCTGGTTCTTCTTCATCGCCCATTCGGTGGTCGTGGCCTGCGCGCTCTACGATCTTGTGGTGCTCGGCTTCCGCCCGCTCTGGAACGACCTGCCGCGGGTCTATGCCTTCAGTGCGTGTTACGTCGTGGTGGTGGCCGGCGTGAATGCCTGGCTCGGCGCCAACTACGCCTATATCGGCGATCCGGCGCCGCCCCTGAAAATCCCGCCCTTCATCGATGCGCTCGGGCCGTGGCCGCAGCGCGCGCTCGCAGTGTTGGCGCTGGCGGGCTTAAGCTTTCCGCTGCTGCTGCTGCCGTGGAAGCTTGCCGGCGCGCGGCGCGCGGCCGCGTCCTCCTAACGCAGATGCTGCGCGAGGAATTTGCGCGCGGCGGCAAGATGGTCGTAGCGGTCGAGATCCTCGTGGCCGCCTTCGGGGAAGGCGACGAACGCCTTGGGCTCGTTGGCCAGCGCAAACAGCCGCTCGCCGAGCCGGAACGGCACCACACGGTCGCGCCGTCCGTGCATGATCAGCACCGGCGCGGTCACCTTGCCGATGCGTTGGTCGGAGCGGAACTGGTCCTTCATCAACAGGCGGACCGGCAAAAAGGGATAGGCCGAAAAGGCGACGTCCGCGGCCGAGGTGAAGGGCGCTTCGAGGACGACGGCGGCGACGTCCTGTTCCGTGGCCAGCGCCACCGCAATGCCGGAACCGAGCGATTCACCCCACAGGACAATGGGCGCATCGGGATAGCGGGTGCGGGCGACGTCATAGGCCGCGCGGCCGTCGGCGATCAGCCCGTCTTCGGTCGGGCGGCCCTCCGAACCGCCATAGCCGCGATAGGACAAGGCGACGAGCCCGGTGCCGTCCTCGATCAGGCGGCGGAAGCGGTGCACGCGGTGCGCGAGCGCCCCGCCATTGCCGTGGAAATAGACGATGACCGGCTTGCCCGGCTGCGGCGGCACGGTCCAGGCGATCAGCCGGACACCGTCTTCGGCCGTCAGTTCGGCCTCGGCGGCCTGCGCGAAACCGGCATCGGCGGGCGCGACCCGCACCGGATACGGAAAATACATCAGCGCACGCTGCGCCAGATACATCAGCGCGACGATGCCCACATAGCAGACCAGACCGATCAGCAGAGCGGATTTGAGGCTTTGCATCGAGCCGCTATAACACGGCCCGCTTTCGAGACGATGACTGACGGCCGGGCTTGAGCACCATGAACCTACGGACCCGCTGGGGCGCGGTGGCCGCCCTGATCCTTGCGGGCGTGGTCGTGGCTTTGCAGATCGGCAAGGCCGCGATTGCGGTGCCGGTGCTGCAGTCGGAGCTTTCGCTGTCGCTGGTATTGGCGTCGTGGGTGATCGGCGCCTATGGCGTGCTTGGCGCATTCGGCGGGCTGCCGGCCGGCATTGTCGCGTCGCTGTTCGGCGCAAGAAGCACGCTGATTGCCGGACTGGTCGCTGCGGGCCTGGGCAGCCTGGCCGGGGCCATGGTCAATGATGGCGGCCTCCTGATCGCCACCCGCGTGATCGAAGGCTGCGGCTTTCTCGCCGCGGTCCTGGCGATTCCGCGCCTCCTGCGCGCGGTCACCGCGCCGCGCGACCGTGACACCGTGCTGGCGCTGTTCGGCGCGTATATGCCGATCGGCTCGCTGATCATGATGCTGGCAGGCCCGCACCTGATGGCGCAGGGCTGGCAAATGCTGTGGATCGTGAACGGCGCGGTGGCCCTCGCCTATGCCGTGGCCATAGTGTTCATACCGCTGCGGGAGGAGGCCAATCCCACCGCGCCCCTGACGACACTGGTGCCGAATATCAAGGCCGCACTGGGCACGCCCGGCCCGATCCTCTTGGCGGCCGCCTTCGGCATCTACACCTTCCAGTATGCGGCCATGGCGAATTTCCTGCCCACCTTGCTGGTCGACCGGCTCGGCCTCTCGATCGCCGCCGCCGGCACCATCAGCGCCATAACCGTCGCGGCCAATGCTGTGGGCAATGTCTTCGCCGGCGCATTGCTGCGGTTCGGCGCGCCGATCTGGGCCATCGCCGCATTCGGCTATTGCTTCGCCGGCGCGGCGTCGTTCGGCATTTTCTCCGACGCGCTGCCGGTAATCGCGATCGCTGCGCTCGCCTCGGCGAGCCTTGCCGTCACAGGCCTGATCCCGGCCTCGATCTTCGCCGCAGCGCCGCGCTTGGCCGCAAGCTCCGCGCTCCTTGCCATCGTGCTCGGACTGATGAATCAGGCGAGCAATCTCGGCAACCTGTTCGGTCCGGCGGCGATGGCATCGCTGGTGCAGCATTTCGGCTGGGAGCGCGGACCACTTCTATTCGTTGCCGTGACCGTCAGCGGCGTGTCCGTGGCGCTGATGTTGCGCGCGGCGATGAAACGCGCAAGAACCTTGGCATGAAATCCATCTTCATCGACTGCAATCACCAGCTCGAACCGGTCTGGCATCGCGTGCATCGCCCGGACGATCCGCCCATCGCCGTCAATACTGCGCCGTTCAGGAGCGAGGACCTGCCGCGCCTGCTCGACGGCTACGATGTCGTCCTCGACGATCATTCCTACATGCCGACACCATTCATCGAGCGATGCAAGTCGCTGAAGCACATCGTGTTTCTGGGCACCGGCGCGGCGAGCTATATGAACATCGCCGAATTGAAGGAGCTCGGCATCACCGTCCACATCATCAAGGGCTATGGCGACACTGCAGTTGCCGAACACACGATCGCGCTGATGTTCGATTGCGCGCGCGATATCGCGAAGATGGACCGCACACTGCGCGCCGGCACCTGGAAGCCGCTGGAGGGCATGCAGCTTCTCGGCAAGACGCTCGGCATCATCGGGCTGGGCGGTATCGGTTCGGAAACCGCGCGGATCGCCAAGGGCATCGGCATGAAGGTGATCGCGCATAACCGCACCAGACGCGACGACGCGCCGGCGCCGCTGGTCGATCTCGACACTCTGCTTGCCACATCCGACGTTATCTCGCTCAATCTCGTGCTCAACGACGACACCCGGGGCTTCATCGACGCCGAACGTATCGCGCGGATGAAGCCCGGCGTCATCCTGGTCAACACCGCGCGCGCTGCACTGATCGACGAGACCGCGATGCTGGAGGCCTTGCGCACAGGCCATATCCGCCAGGCCGGCCTCGACGTCTACCACAACGAGCCGCTGAAGCCCGATCATCCGCTGACGCGGATGGACAATGTGACGCTTTCGGCCCACGCTGCTTTTCGGACCCCGGAAGCGTCGATGACGCTGCTGCGCCGTGCGATCGATATCGTGAAATCGCTTTGAGCCACTCTGCGACATGCAAAGCGCCGGACCGGAAGCAAGCATTACTGAAAGATTGACGGGATTTCGGGCCCGCGGCTTTCGGATGTGCCCCGGAATCACAGGCTCCTGAGCGGAACACTTCCTGCCCTCCATCGTTGATCCGCGTTTGGAGGGCGCATGGCCGACACCAAAATTCTCACCCCCGTGGCCGCTCATGGCGCGGCCCGCCTGCCCTCGGTCGTGGTCGACAGCTACAATGTCGAACTGAAGGACGATGAGGGCTTTCTCGGCGACCGCGCCAGCAAGACCGCGTTCGTCGAGATCATCGACAACTGGCGAAAGGCGCTGCGAAAAGCTGGTGACGACCCGTTCGGCGATACGCCGACCGATGAACTCGGCAAGAAGCAGCTCGACGAGTTCCTGACCAAGGGCGACCCGGAAGCCGCTGGCCTGGTTCACGGCGCAGTCGAGGAATTCGCGCAGGAACTCGCCCTGGTGATCCGGCGCTTTCTGAAGCTGAAGGCGTGGGCGGGAACCGAACGCATCGTCATCGGCGGCGGCTTCCGCGCCAGCCGGATCGGCGAACTTGCCATCGGGCGCGCCTCGGTGATCCTGAAGGCCGACAAGATCAAGACCGAGCTGGTGCCGATCCGCAACGATCCTGACGAGGCCGGGCTGCTCGGCGCCGGACATCTGGCGCCGGCCTGGATGTTCAAGGCGCATGACGCCATTCTTGCCGTGGATATCGGCGGCTCCAATATCCGCGCAGGCGTAATCGACCTCAATCTGAAGAAGAAGACCGACCTGTCGAAATCCTGTGTCTGGAAATACGAATTGTGGCGGCACGCCGAAGAGGGCGACATCAAACGTGAGAATGCGATCGACAATCTCGTGGGCATGCTGGAGCGGCTGATCGACAAGGCGCATCGCGAGAAATTCAAACTCGCCCCGTTCATCGGCATTGGCTGTCCCGGTATGATCGAGCCGGACGGCTCGATCGACCGCGGCGGTCAGAATCTTCCCGGTGGCAACTGGGAATCGAGCCGCTTCAATCTGCCAGCGCGCCTTCACGAAGCAATCCCCAGGATCGGAGACGACGATACCGCTATCGTGCTGCACAATGACGCTGTCGTTCAGGGCCTCAGCGAAGCGCCGTTCATGCAGGATGTCGACCATTGGGCCGTGCTGACAATCGGCACCGGACTCGGCAATGCACGGTTCACCAACCGCAACGGGGAGTAGAGGCGCCAATCATTGCCGATGCGGATATTGATTGGGGGCGGGCCCGGTCTTAAGACCCGCCCATAAGCCGTCATGCCGGCTTTTGCATTTCGCGCTCGCCCGGCTTGACGGCTTGCGGTTGACGTGTACGCAATCTCCCGCTCAGAATAAGAACAAGCAAAAACCAAAGCACAAGATCCGGGGAGGTCAGCGTGAAGCCGGCGCCGTTTGCGTATGCCAAGGCCCGTTCGGTCGAGGACGCGGTCAAGCTGCTGAGTGAGCATGGCGACGGCGCGAAACTGCTCGCAGGCGGACAGAGCCTGATGGCGACGCTGAACATGCGGCTGTCCCATCCGGACCTGCTGATCGATCTCAACACGATTCCCGGCCTCGACAGCATTGCGTTGAACGGCGGCGATGTCGCGATCGGCGCGATGGTGCGCCATGCCGCCGCCGCCAGATCCGACGTGATCGGAAAGCATGCCCCGCTCATCGCCATGGCCTTGCCGCATATCGCCCATCCGGCGATCCGCAACCGCGGTACGATCGGCGGCTCCATTGCCTTCGCCGATCCGGCGGCGGAATTGCCCGCCTGTTTCCTCGCGCTCGGCGGCGCAGCCGAAATTGCCGGCAAGGGTGGCGGCCGCTGGGTAAAGGCCGACGATTTCTTCAAGGGACTCTACGAAACCGCCATCGGCCCCGACGAGATGCTGACCGCAATCCGTCTGCCGGTGGCGACTCCGGAGATGCGCTACGGCTTCGCGGAATTGTCGCGCCGCCACGGCGATTATGCGCTCGCGGGGCTGGCGGCTTCGGCGCACGCGGAAGGCAGTTCGCTAAAGAATGTGCGGCTCGCTTATTTCGGTGTTGGCCTGACGCCGATACGGGCAAAGCACGCGGAGACTGCATTGGCCGAAGGTTCGGTCGACGAGGCGGTGAAGGCGCTCGAGGCCGATCTCGATCCGCCTGACGACATCCAGGAAACAGGGGCCGTGAAGATGCATCTCGCCGGCGTGCTGCTGCGCAGGGTGGCCGCGCAGCTCTCCGGGGGACATGCATGAGCCCGGTTTACGACATCAACCTCATCGTCAACGGCGAGCCGGTCGCCGCGCAGGTCGAGGCGCGCAAGTCGCTGGTCGACTTCCTGCGCGAGGATTTGAGCTTGACCGGAAGCCATGTCGGTTGCGAGCACGGCGTGTGCGGCGCCTGTTCGGTGCGTGTGAACGGCGACGTGGTGCGCGGCTGTCTTATGCTCGCCGTGCAATGCGACGGCGCCAAAGTCGAGACCATCGAGGGCGTCTCCGACTCCGGCGAGATCGCCGACCTGCAGGACGCGTTCGAGAAGCGCAACGCCCTTCAATGCGGCTATTGCACGCCGGGCATGCTGCTCACCGCACAGGAGCTTCTTGCCAACGGCAAACTACCGAGTCGCGACGACATCCGTGAACATATATCCGGCAATTACTGCCGCTGCACCGGCTACCACGCGATTGTGGATGCGGTGGAGTCGGTGGCGATGGCCAGGAAGGCAAAGTAATGGGCGCGGGCACGGGGCTATCATCCGCTCGTCTCCGCGAAAGCGGGAACCCAGACCTTATATTTCCACCGATCGGACCTCTGGTTGCGTTGCAACGCAACCGGATCCCCGCTTTCGCGGGGACGAACGGAGACAGTTGTTGCGAGGAAATGGCATCATGAAAATCGTCTCCGACCTTCCCTCGCCGCTCACCGCGCTCGACCGGCCGAATTCCTATATCGGCCGTTCCGTGCCGCGCCCGAACCTGAAGCGCCTGGCGCAAGGCCGCGCCCAGTATGTGAGCGACATGACGCTGCCGCGCATGGCCCATGTCGCGTACCTGCGCTCACCTCATGCCCATGCCCGCATCGTCAAGATCGACAAGCGCAAGGCGGAGAAAGCGCCTGGCGTGATCGCCGTGGTCACCGGACCCGAGCTTGCCAAAGTCATCACGCCCTGGGTCGGCGTGCTGACGCATCTGAAGGGCATCAAGTCGGCACCGCAATATGCCATCGCGGTCGACCGCGCCTGCTGGCAGGGCGAGGCGGTCTGCGCCGTGGTCGCCCGCACGCGCGCGCAGGCCGAGGATGCCTGCGAGCTGATTGAGATCGCCTATCAGGAATTGCCCGCGGTCACCGACCCCGAAACCGCGCTCGATCCGGGCACGCCGGTGATCCATCCGGAACTCGGCGACAACCTCACCTTCGAGCGCACGCTGGATGCTGGCGAGGTCGACAAGGCATTTGCCGAGTCCGATGCGATCGTCGAACAGGTGTTTCATTTCGGCCGTCATACCGGCGTGTGCAACGAGCCGCGCGCCATCATCGCCGACTGGAATCCGGGCGAGGAGCGGCTGACCGTCTATCACGCGACGCAGGCGCCGCACATGATGCAGAACCTGTTCGCCAAGCACCTCGATCTCGCCGAGCATCAGGTGCGTGTCGTGACCAAGGATGTCGGCGGTTCGTTCGGCATCAAGGTGCATACCTATGCCGACGAGATGGCGGTCGTGGCGCTCTCAAAGATGCTGAAGCGGCCGATCAAGTTCGTCGCCGACCGGCTGGAAAGCTTCGTCACCGACATTCACGCGCGCGACCATCGCGTCAAGGGCAAAATTGGCATCAGGAAGGACGGCACCATCACGGCCTTCGAGATCGACGACCTGACCGGCATCGGGCCTTATTCGGTCTATCCGCGCACCTCGGGGATCGAAGCGAACCAGATCGTCAATTTGACCGGCGGGCCCTATACCTGCCCGAACTATCGCGCGCGCGCGCGCGTGGTGTTCCAGAACAAGAACGTGATGTGCCAGTACCGCGCGGTCGGGCACCCGATTGCAACCGCGGTCACGGAAGGGCTGGTCGATCTCGCTGCGGCCAGGATCGGCATGGACCCGGTGGAGGTCCGCAAGAAGAATCTCATTCCGGACCACGCGCACCCCTCGCAGGCCGCCTCCGGCATCAAGTTCGAGAAGCTGTCGCACATCGCCTCGACCGAGAAAATCCTGTCGATGATGGATTACAAGGCGCTGCGCGCCGATCAGGCGGCCGCGCGCGCGAAGGGCATCTATCGCGGGATCGGCTTCGCTTCCTTCATCGAGGTCACGAACCCGAGCGCGGCTTTCTACGGCGTCGGCGGCGCGAAAATTTCGGCGCAGGACGGCGCGACGGTGCGGCTCGACGGCAAGGGCGCGATCTTCTGCCATACCGGCGTATCCGAACAGGGCCAGGGCGCGGAGGCGGTGATCGCCCAATGCGTCGCCTCGGCCTTTGGCGTGCCGATCGAGAAGGTGCGCGTGATCATGGGCGACACCGACAACACTCCTTACGGCGGCGGTACCTGGGCATCCCGGGCGGCAGGCATCGGCGGCGAGGCGGCGTGGCAGGCCGGCAAGGCCCTGCGTGAAAACGTCCTCGCCGCCGCGGCCTCCATCCTGCAGGCCAAGGCCTCCGAACTCGACATCGACAACGGCGTGGTTGTCGACAAGGGCACCAAGACCGAGCGCATCTCGCTCGAAGAGGTCGCCCGCATCTGCTATTTCCGGCCCGATACCCTGCCGCCCGGCTTCCAGGCGGAACTTGTTGCAACACGCCATTATGTGCCGCGCGCCTGGGCGTTCTCTTTCACCAACGGCATCCAGGCGTCGTATCTCGAAGTCGATACCGATACCGGCTTCATCAAGCTGCTGAAGCACTGGTGCGTGGAGGATTGCGGCACCGTCATCAATCCGCAATTGGTGGACGAACAGATTCGCGGCGGCATCGTGCAGGGCCTCGGCGGTGCGCTGTTCGAGCATTGCCTCTATGACGAGCGCGGCCAGATGCTGAACGGCAACATGGCCGATTATCTCGTGCCGATGGCGATGGAAATGCCGGACATGGAGATCGGCCATGTCGTGACGCCGACCGCGGATTCCGAACTCGGCGCCAAGGGCGCGGGCGAGGCCGGCACCGCCGGCGCGCCGGCCTGCGTGATGAATGCGATCAACGATGCGCTGCGCCCGCTCGGCGCCAAGCCGCTCACCGACATGCCGTTCACGCCCGGCAAGGTGCTGCGCGCGCTGGGGAAGGTATAGCTCCTTTCCACATCGTCAAATTCGCCGCACGCAATTGCATCAATCTATCGGTAGACGGAACGGTGCCGCTTGATCACAATCCGGCCCGGCCGCCCGCACGCCATGAAAGCGGGAAGAGCCGCAACGAGACTTTCGTGGAGGACTACCGTGTCGATGAACATCAAGGTCGGCCTGAAAGCCATCGAGGAAGCGTCCGAGAAGCTTTCCAACTGGGGGCGCTGGGGCAAGGACGACCAGATCGGCACGCTCAACCACGTCACCCCGGACGACATTGTCAACGCCGCGAAGCTCGTGCGGACTGGCAAGGTGTTCGCACTCGGCATTCCGCTCGATCGCAACGGCCCGCAGACCGGGCTGTTCGGCGGCCGCTTCAACCCGATTCACCAGATGCTCGCCACCGGCACCGACGCCATTGCCGGCCAGCAGGACTGGAACAAGATCCGCTACGCCGACGACACGCTCAATCTGTGCGTGCAGGGCGCGACGCACTGGGATGCGCTCGGCCACATCTTCTACGAGGACAAGGCCTATAACGGCCACGACGCCAAGCTGATCGATTCGCGCGGGCTCGCCGTGCTCGGCATCGAGCATTCCAAGAACAAGATGGTCGGCCGCGGCGTGCTCCTCGACATCGCGCGTTTTCGCGGTGTGCCCTGGATGAAGGACGGCGAAGGCATCTCCAACGAGGAACTCGACAAATGCGCGAAGGCTCAAGGGGTCGAAATCCGCAAGGGCGACTTCGTGCATGTGCGCACCGGCCAGATGGAGCGCTGCCTGTCCGAGGGGGTGTGGGGCGGCTATGCCGGCGGCGACGCGCCGGGCGTGATGTTCGAGAATTGCTACTGGTGCCAGGAAAAACAGATCGCGGCGCTCTGTATGGACACCTGGGGCTGCGAGGTCCGGCCGAACGAAACCGACGAAGCCAACCAGCCCTGGCACTGGGTGGTGATCCCGGCCATGGGCCTGTGCATGGGCGAGATCTTCTATCTCAAGGAACTCGCCGAGGATTGCGCACAGGACAAGGTCTATGAGTTTTTCTTCTCCGGCCCGCCGCTCATCATCACCGGCGGAACGGGGAGCCCGATCAATCCGCAGGCGATGAAGTAAGTTTTACTCTTGGAACATACAGCTGATGTTTAAGACCGCAGCTCGCAATGCTCAGAAACGAGGGAACAGCGTCTGGGACACTCGACCTACCAAGATAAATGGATCGGGCAAGCGTAAAAAGGGAAAGAAAAAACCAAAGGCGTCATTGGACGCCGCTAATACTGGTCAAGTGCGCCGCAAGAAGCCATTGCCGGGCATTAGCAAGCGCCGTGACGCCCCCGATGTTGTCGCGCGTAAGGCCGCTGAAGACAGGCTCCGCCTTGTAGAATCGGGTGTGAAAGTAACTGTTCTTGATCGATTGATCTCCTCCAACCGGTGAATGGACATCAATTCAAAGCACCAGCTGATTCGAAGGAGTCAACATGCCCCGCTATCTGAAACGCGGCCTGTCCGCCGATGCCGTCGAAGCTGCCGACGCCAAGGTGCGCGCCACGGTCGAAAACATTCTGTCCGATGTGAAGGCGCGCGGCGATGCCGCGATCCGCGACCTCTCGAAAAAATTCGACAATTGGGAGCCGGCAAGCTTCCGCCTCACCCCGCAGGAGATCGAGCGGGCGATATCGCAGGTGTCGAAGCGCGACCTCGATGACATCCGCTTTGCGCAGGCGCAAGTTCGCAACTTCGCCCAGAAGCAGCGCGACACCATGCAGGATCTCGAAGTTGAGACCCTGCCCGGCGTGATCCTTGGCCACAAGCATGTCCCGGTGAACGCAATCGGCTGCTATGTGCCGGGCGGGCGCTATCCGATGGTGGCGTCCGCGCATATGTCGATCGTCACAGCGCGGGTCGCCGGGGTGAAGCGGATCATCGCCTGCGCGCCGCCATTCAGGGGCGGGCCGCATCCGGCGATCGTCGCCGCCATGCATTTGGGCGGCGCCGACGAAATCTATGTGCTCGGAGGCGTGCAGGCGGTGGCCGCGATGGCGCTCGGCACCGAGAGCATCGATCCGGTCGACATGATCGTCGGGCCCGGCAATGCCTATGTCGCCGAAGCCAAGCGTCAGCTGTTCGGCCGCATCGGCATCGACCTGCTTGCCGGCCCGACCGAGACGCTGATCATTGCCGACGACAGCGTTGACGCGGAGATGTGCGCGACCGATCTGCTCGGCCAGGCCGAGCACGGCCCGACCTCGCCCGCGGTGCTGATCACAAATTCCGAAAAGCTCGCGAAGGAAACCATGGCTGAAGTCGAGCGCCTGCTTTCCATCCTTCCGACTGCCGACGCTGCGGGTCAGGCCTGGAAGGATTATGGCGAGGTGATCGTCTGCGACAGCTACGAGGAGATGGTAGCGGAAGCCGACCGGGTCGCATCCGAGCATGTGCAGGTGATGACCCGCGATCCGAACTATTTCCTGAACACCATGACGAATTATGGCGCGCTGTTCCTCGGGCCCCGCACCAACGTCGCCTATGGCGACAAGGTGATCGGCACCAACCACACGCTGCCGACCAAGAAGGCCGCGCGCTATACCGGCGGGCTGTGGGTCGGGAAATTCCTCAAGACCTGCACCTATCAGAAGGTGCTGACCGACGACGCGTCCGCAATGATCGGGGAATATTGCTCGCGGCTCTGCGTGCTGGAAGGCTTCCTCGGTCATGCCGAGCAGGCGAATATCCGGGTCCGGCGCTATGGCGGGCGCAATATCGCTTATGCCACGGCGGCGGAGTGACCGCGCAGATGCAACCGCGGCGCAGCGATCCCGTAGCTTGTGGGCCGGTCACAGGAAACGGGATTTCCCATGCTCACAATCGTGCCTGTTTATGCGGCAATTCTCGCCGTGCTCTTCTTTGCGCTGTCGATCCGCATCATCGCGCTGCGCCGGGCGAGCAAGCTGCCGCTCGGCTTTCAGGGCGACATCGCGCTCGAACGGCGGGTGCGGGCGCAAGGCAATTTCGCCGAATATGTGCCGCTCGCGCTTTTGTTGCTGGCATTTGTGGAAATGCGCGGCGCACCGGCCTGGCTGCTGCATGTCTTGGCGCTGCTCCTGGTCGCCGGCCGGATCAGCCACGCCTATGGCGTCAGCCAGCTTCGCGAGACCTTTGCCTTTCGGGTCACCGGCATGGGGATGACCTTCACCGTCATCCTGTGCGCCGCGCTCGCTATTTTTGTGCAAAGTTTTCGGTAGGACCGGATTTATGACTGAACCGCTTCCCGTGACACCCTCCTTCCGTCTCGACGGCAAGCGTGCGCTGGTCACCGGCGCCGGGCGCGGCATCGGACTTGCGGCCGCGGCGGCGCTCGCGGAGGCCGGTGCTCATGTGACGCTGGTCGCGCGATCGAAGGACGAGATCGCGGCGGCCGCGTCGGAGATTGGAAAGCGTGGCGGCAAGGCCAACGCGGCCCCGCTCGACGTCACCGATATCGAGGCCGTGCGCACCTTCGTTGCGAAGGCCGAGCCGTTCGACATTCTGGTCAACAATGCCGGCTCCAATCGACCGGCCTTCATGGTCGACGTCACGGTCGAGGACTTCGACGCGATCTTCAAGCTGAATGTGCGCTCGGCCTATTTCGTCGCACAGGCCGTGGTGAAGCGGCTGGTCGAGGCGAAAAAGCCCGGTTCGATCATCCACATTTCCTCGCAGATGGGTCATGTCGGCGGGCCGCGCCGCACCGTCTATTGCGCGAGCAAGGCCGCGATCGAGGGCCTGACCAAGGCGATGGCGGTAGAGCTCGGACCGCACGGCATCCGCGTCAATGCGCTGGCGCCGACCTTCATCGAAACGCCGATGACGCGCCCTTTCCTGCAGGACGAGAATTTCAAGCGTTCGGTGCTGGACAAGATCAAGCTCGGCCGGCTCGGCCAGGTCGAGGACCTGATGGGCGCGATCGTCTTTCTTGCCTCCGATGCGTCGGCGCTGATGACCGGGGCATCGCTGCTGGTCGACGGCGGCTGGACCGCGGAATAGCAGCCGCGTAGCATCAATTATCGGCTCGTCCCTGCGAAGGCGGGACCCAACGCGATCAGACTGGGTTTCAGCTTGCGCGGGAAGGAACGGAGAATGTGGCGATCACGCCCCCGGCGCAAAGATCGACGGGTTGATGCAGTTCGGCGGCAGCCGCCCCTCGATGATCGCGGCGATATTATCCACCACCACATGCGCCATGCGCTCGCGCAGCTCCATCACGGCGCTGCCGAGATGCGGGGTCAGCACCACATTGTTCATGGTCAAGAGCGCGCGTTCGATCTTGGGTTCGTTCTCGTAAACGTCCAGTCCCGCCCCTGCGATCCGTCCCTCGGACAGCGCCTGAGCCAGCGCCTTCTCGTCGATGACCGGCCCGCGCGAGGTGTTGATCAGATAAGCCGTCCGTTTCATCAATGCGAATTGCCGCGCGCCCATCATGTGACGGGTTTCCTCGTTCAGCGCCGGATGCAGTGAGATGAAATCTGACTGGCCGAGCAGCTCGTCGAGGCTGACCCCGCGTACGCCGAGCTTTTCTTCCTCCTCGGCGGAGAGCGCGCGGGGATCGGCATAAAGCACCGTCATGTCGAAGCCGCGGCCGCGCCGCGCCATGGCCTGCCCGATCCGGCCCATGCCGACGATGCCCAGAGTCTTGCCGCTGACCGCGGCACCGGCCAGATGATTGGATTGCGAACCCGGGAACACACCGGAGCGCACCACCTTGTCGCCCTCGACGATCCGCCGCGCCACCGCGAGCAACAGTCCGAAGGCGATGTCGGCCGTGGCGTCGGTCACCACCGCGGGGATATTGGTGACGATGATCTTGCGGGTGGTCGCCTCGTCGACGTCGATGCGGTCGGGCGTGATCGTCATCGACGCCACCGCCTTGAGATCGGGATTCGCCGCCAGCACCTCGCGGTCGATGGTGTCGTGGAGCAGGCACAGCAGGATGTCGGAACGCTTGGCCGCATCGATCAGCTTGTCCTTGACCGGGATGCGGCTGGAATCGTGGTTCAGCTCGACTTCGGCAATCTCCTTCAGGCGCAAGAGCGCGCTCTCGGCAATCGGTTGCGTGACATAGACGCGCGGACGCATGCAAATCCCCCGGTCTGCCGCGGGTCTATCGCCCGCGCCCGAAGCCATATAGTAACGGAGATGCGCGGCCAGCAACCGCAAATCGCAGCAGGGAACGTTCGGAGGCGTGGAGTGGCATCAAAAGGCAGAGTTGGCATTATCGGGCTTGGCATCATGGGCGGGGCCTTTGCGCGCAATCTCATTGCCGACAGGTGGATCGTTGCGGGCGTCGATCCCGACCCCAAGCGTCGCAAGGAGATGACGAAAGCCGGTGTCGCGGTTTCCGACAGTGTGAAAGCATTGGCCGCCGAGGTGCCGGTGATCATCACCAGCCTGCCGAGCCCTGCGGCGCTGCATGCCGTGGTCCAGGAGATCGCGGACGCCAAGATCAAGCCACGAATCGTAATCGAGGCCTCGACCTTCGCGCTGGACGACAAGATCGCGGCCGAGAAAGTGCTGCGCAAGGCCGGACACACCATGCTCGATTGCCCGGTTTCCGGCACCGGGGCGCAGGCGGCGCGCAAGGATCTCGTGGTCTATGCCAGCGGCGACCGGAAGGCGATCGAGACGGTGATGCCGGTCTTTGCCGGCTTCTCCCGCAAGACCGAAAATCTCGGCGTCTTCGGCAATGGCAGCAAAATGAAATATGTCGCAAACCTCCTGGTCGCGATCCATAACGTGGCGGCGGCCGAAGCCATGGTGCTCGGCATGAAGGCGGGGCTCGAACCGGAGCAGATTTTCAAATTCGCCAATGGGGGAGCGGGACAATCCCGGATGTTCGAGGTGCGCGGCCCGATGATGGTGGCGGACGATTATTCGGAGGCCACCATGAAGAATTATGTCTGGCAGAAGGACATGGCGGTGATCGGCGAATTCGCGGCCAAACTCGGGGTGCCGACTCCGATGTTTTCCGCAACGCTGCCAGTCTACGCTTCGGCGATGTCGGTCGGCTATGCCGAACAGGATACCGGCGCGGTCTGCGGCGTGCTGGAAAAGATGGCCGGGCTGAAAAGGAAGAAAAAGGCGAAGGGCAAGAAAGGCAAGAAGAAATAGCTTGCGCGGGAGAAGCGCCGCGCTTCATCACGCATACAGAAAGTCCAGCGTCGCGGTTTCTCCCAGCACATTTTCCGCGACTGCATGCCGCATCGCGTGCGCGGTCTCATCCGGATTGCGCGAAGCCTGCAGATAGGCCCCCAGATGGCGTGCGCGCTGCACCATGCGCCGGCCTTCCGGCAGTCGCACCGCCTGAAAATCCTGCAATGCGCCAGCGACGTCGCGCGTAACCTTCAGTGCGTCGACCAGCGCCGACGCATCGGCCGCGGCCTTGGCCACGCCGGCGCCGACATGCGGACGCGCCACGAAGGCGGCATCGCCGATGAGCGCGACCCGGCCAAACGCGAGCTGCCGCGATTCCAGATCGAAAATCGGCTGCAGGATCGGCTGCTCGACGAGACCGACGGCCTCGGCGAATTGCGGCGCCAGCAGCCGCGCCGCGGCGTCCCGCATTGCGCCGATCGACGCAGCGCTGATCAACGGCGGCGGGATCGATTGCGTATGGGCGACACCGTTTCGGTCGGTCAGAAGCGACATCAGTTCGGTCTGCTCATCCGCAGGCCGATACCAGACGAGGTTGTAGCGCAGATGTCCGGGCCGCAAATCGTTGTCCGGCCCCGCAACCGGATAGCCGAGCATCTGTTCGCCTGGGGGCAGGCAGAACGCCATGTAGGGAAAGATATCGCGGTGTACTTGCGGCGGCATCGCGCCTTCGGCGATCAGCCCACGCCATGCCACATAACCGGCATAGAGCGGCTCGGCATCCGGCGCGCAGATTGCGCGCACGGTCGAGCGGATGCCGTCGGCGCCGATCAGCACGTCACCCGTTACGCGTGCACCGTCGGCGAAGATCGCGCTCACGCCGTCCGCGTCCTGCGCGATGGCCGTGAGCGACCGCCCACGATGATACTGCTCCGCCGGAAATGCCTCGCGCAACAACCGGTAGACACGCTCCCAGGCCGTCATGACCTGCGGGCAATCCATCTCCAGCGTCAGGCGGCCGGTCGCGTCGAACATGCGGCGCTTTTGAACCGGAACGCCGAGCTGGCCGGTCTCAAGGCCAAGACCCCGCAAGGCAGCGAGAATTTCCGGCTGCGCGACAATGCCCGCACCGCGTCCTGATAATTCGCCCTCGACCTTTTCGAAAATGTCTGCCTGCCAACCCGCCGCGCGCAGCATCAGACCGGCAAACAGCCCGCCCATCGAGCCGCCCACCACGATGGCCCGGCGCTGACGCTCAGGTTGTCTTGCAGACGGCAGCATTTCGCAGGAACCCGGATCTTGCTATATTGCCACTTTACGATGTCACAGGAGGAACCGCCATGGCCCTGACCATGATGGAGAAAACGGCTCTCAAGACCGACCGTTCGGCCTGGCCGGACGCCATCGCAAAGGAGTTCGAGCAGGAACGCGCCAATCCGAACCCCTGCGTGGGCTCCCGCCTTGTTTCGGAGAACGAAAGGGTGCGCGTCTGGGAAATCCGGCTGCAACCGGGCGAGCGCTTCGGCTTCCACCGCCATGTCCTGGATTACTTCTGGTCGGCGATCTCCGGCGGCCGCGGCCGGCAGCACGTGCATGATGGCACTACCGTCGAATATACCTACCAGCCCGGCGAGACCCGCCACGAGACCTATGCCGCAGGCGAGTTCAAGGTCCACGACCTGCAGAATATCGGCGACAAGGAAATGATCTTCATGACGGTCGAGTTTCTGGATTCGGCCAACAAGCCGATGCCACTGCCCGAACAGGTGCGCAGCAAGGCAGCCGCCTAGGAAACAACACGCCCGCCGTGTTCCGCAATGGAAACAGCCGCCGCACCCCGGCGGCTTTTTTGGTGGAAAAAATCCATCTCGCCGAAAAACGGCCCGCGACGCCCCCGCCTTCCCCGGAAGCGCGCAGGCAGAACGCGAAAAAAGCCAACTGTACCAGTCATTACACCACCGGTTTCTCCCCGTGACGCGCCGCGCGCACGGCCATCCTGCCCAGCTGTTGTTCAGATTTTCGCAGCGCACGCTGCACCGGAATGCTGGCCCACCGCATCAAGGGACTAGCCAAGCGTTCCTCGTTGCGGCAATACTGCCGCCAAGCGCACAGGCGGCCCCGCGAGGCCGCGAAGACAACGCAAACAAGCGCATGGCGGGGAGACGCATGGTATCGCGCAGTCGGCGTAACGGGCCTTCGTGTTGAGAGGAGCCCGGCATGGATTTTCCCGTTGAACTTTTCATCAATGCCCTGATCGCCGGCATTCTGCTCGGAGGCTTCTACGCTGCCGTGACGGTCGGCATCTCGATCTCGTTTGGCATTCTCGACATCGTCAATATCGCGCACCCGGCCTTCATCATCCTGGGTTCGTATATCGCCTATATCCTGAACCAGCGTTTCGGTCTCGATCCGATTCTCGTCAGCATCATCGTGCTGCCTGCCTTTTACTATCTTGGCTCGCTGGTCTATCAGGTCTATTACGTCTCGTTTGAGAAACGTGGGCAGGAGGCCCTGCGCGGACTGGCCTTTTTCTTCGGGCTCCTGTTCGTCACCGAAGTCATCCTCATTCTCGTCTTCGGCGTCGACTATCGCTATGTGCAGGCCGGCTATATCGACACCACGATCCGCTTTGCCTTCCTCGATCTGCCGATGCGCATGGTGGTGCCGTTCGTCATCTCCATCGTCCTCGTAATCGGGCTGCAGATTTTCCTGACCAAGACCTTCACCGGCCGCGCGATCATGGCGGTGGCGCAGGACCAGCTCGCGCTGTCGCTGATGGCGGCCGACCCGATCCGCATCAAGCGCATCGCCTTCTCGATCTCGATCGCAACGGCGGCGATCGCAGGCGCGCTGCTGATCATCATCCAGCCGGTCGAACCGTCGATCGGCCGCGAATATATCGGCCGCGTGTTTGCGATCTGCGTGCTCGGCGGCATGGGAAGTCTGCCCGGCACCCTGATCGCGGCGCTGCTACTGGGAATCGTCGAAAGCATGACCTCGACTTTTTACGGGCCGTCCTGGGCGCCCGCGGTCGCCTTCGGCTTTCTGCTGATCACACTTGCCGTGCGGCCATCCGGCATTCTGGGGCGATAGACCGTGCGAACCTGGCAGTTCTTTCTGGTCTCTCTCGCGATCGCCCTTATCGGCTTCATGGGCGCGCGGGCGCTGGGCAACGACTATCTGTTCTTTGCCGGCTATGTGGTGCTGCAATTCATCGTGCTGGCAACCGCCTGGAACATTCTCGGCGGCTATTGCGGCTATGTGAATTTCGGCTCGGCCGCCTTCTTTGCCATCGGCGCCTACACCACTGTGGTGATGACCAAGATGCCGGCCTTCGCCAACCGGCATCTGCCGGAGGGCCTGGCGGAGATCGTCGTTGCGGTGACGCCGCCCCCGATCCCGGTGCTGATCGTGATGGGCGGCATCGTCGCCGGACTGGTCGGTCTCGGCACCGGCTATTTGACGCTGCGGCTGCGCGGGGTGTTCTTTGCGATCGCAACGCTGGCGCTCGCCGTGGTGCTGGCGACGCTGATCACCAACTGGGATTTCGTCGGCGGTTCGCGCGGCGCCTATGTGATCCGCCCCGCCACGGTTGCGGTGCTCGGCATCAACTACATCGAGTACCTTTTCCTGGTGATGCTGATTTTGGTGGTCATTGCCCTGACGGTCGCCCGCGCAATCGAGCGATCGCGGCTCGGCTATGGCTTCGCCACCATTCGCGACGACGAGCTCGCCGCAGAGGCCTCCGGTGTGCCGACGCTCAAGCTGAAGCTGATTGCAACCACGCTGTCCGGCGCATTCATGGGCATGGCGGGCGCACCGTTCCCCTATTATATCGGCTTTCTCGAACCCGCTTCGGCCTTCGGCCTTGCCTATGCCGTCAACGCCATCGCGATGCCGATGATCGGCGGTACAACCAGCTGGGTCGGCCCCCTGCTCGGCGCGGTCCTGCTGGGGACGCTGCAACAGCTTGCAACCGTGACCATTTCGTCGGCCGTAAGCCTGCTGATCGTCGGTCTTTTGCTGGTGTTCTTCGTCATCATCGCGCCGAACGGCCTGATCGGCTTGTGGCAGCAATATTTCGGCCGCAAGCGCGACGAAGATGCCGAAACCGAGGCTAAAGCCACGGCCGAGGCCGCAAAACCCGCGGTGAAGACCTCATGACCGCACCGCTGCTCAAGGTCGAGAATGTCAGCAAGCGCTTCGGCGGATTCGTTGCGCTCGACGGCATCAATCTCGAAGTGGCCAGAGGCGAGCGCCTCGGGCTGATCGGTCCGAACGGCTCCGGCAAGTCGACGCTCGTCAATTGCATGAGCGGGACACTGCATAACGAGACCGGGACCGTGACCTTCGACGGCAAGCCGATGAACGGCCTGCTCGCCAATCAGCGCACCCATCTCGGGCTGGCGCGCTCGTTCCAGCTGCCGCGGCCGTTCCACAGCCTGAGCGTTGCCGACAATCTGCGCGTACCGCTCCTCTACACCGTCCGGATCCGGCGCGACGTGCCGCATACCAAAGAGGAAATGGACCACCGGTGCCACGAAGTGCTGGGCATGGTCGGGCTCGAGCACAAGGCCCGCAAGCTGCCGAGGGATCTCACGCAGGTCGAGATGCGCAAGCTCGAACTCGCCCGCGCCATGGCGGCCGATCCCAAGCTTCTGATCGCAGACGAGGCCATGGCCGGGCTGTCCGAATCCGAGGTCAAGGACATCGTCGCGCTTCTGATCCGGCTCAACGAACGCGGCATCACCATCATTCTGATCGAGCACATCATGACCGCGGTCATGAGCTTCTCGCAGAGGCTCGCCGTGCTGGTCGGCGGCCGCAAGATCGCCGACGGCGATCCGCAGGACGTGGTTCGCGACCCCGAGGTTGAGAGGGCGTATCTTGGGCAATAGCATCAGCGTCCAGAATGTACATGCCGGCTATGGCGCGGTTCGCGTCATCGAGGACGTGTCGATGGAGGTCGGCAACGGCAAGACCGTTGTGCTGCTCGGCACCAACGGCAACGGCAAATCGACCCTGATCAAATGCATCATGGGCCTGTGCCGTCCGAGCGAGGGCGCGATCATAGCCGAGATCGACGGCGTCAAGCACGATCTCGTCGGCAAGAGCGTCGAGGAAATCGTCGACCTCGGCATCGCGCTCGTGCCGGAGGGGCGGCGGCTGTTTCCGAAGCTGACGGTCGAGGAAAACCTCCTGCTTGGGGCCTTCCGGGCCAAGGCGCGCCAGCAGCTGCGGAGCAATCTCGATTTCTGCTTCGAGACCTTCCCGCGCCTCGCCGAGCGCAAGAGCCAGCTCGCCGGCTCGATGTCGGGCGGCGAGCAGCAGATGCTGGCGCTGGCCCGCGCGCTGATGCTGGCGCCGAAGATTCTCCTGATCGACGAGCCCTCCGTCGGCCTGGCGCCGGTGCTGGTGGCCCGCACCATCGACACCATTCAGGAACTCAAGTCGAAATATCAGCTCACCGTGCTGATGGCCGAGCAGAATTTCAACCAGGCAATCCGCATCGCCGATTCCGGCTACGTGATCGTGCATGGCAAGATCGCGTTCAGCGGCAAATCCGCCAGCGAGTTGCACAACAACGATCTGATCCGGAAGCTGTATCTGGGGATTTGATGGAGTCGTCCCCGCGAAAGCGGCGACCCATAACCACTGCCCCGGACTATGGGCCCCCGCTTTCGCGGGGGCGACCCGGCTGGATGCGGCGCCTTTTGCGTTACTTTGTGAACTCGCCGCCCTCCACCATGATGGTCTCGACCTCGCCCGCGCCATTCCTGCGGAACGCAGCAGCGTCGTCATATTCCTTCGAGGTGAAGCAGGCGACGCCCTGCTCGAAGCTTGGAAATTCGATCACCACGAAGCGGTGGAATTTGTCGGGCCCCTCCATGATCTGGAACTTGCCGCCGCGCGCCAGCACCTTGCCGCCGTATTTGGCGATGATGCCGGGCACCTGATCGGTGTATTTCTTGTATTCGACCGGATCGTTGATCTTCGCGCGTGCAACCCAATAGGCGGGCATTTAACCTGCTCCTTGCATCAACACGTCATGGCCGGGCTTGTCCCGGCCATCCACGTCTTACATGCTGTCATTCTTAAAGACGCGGATGCCCGGCACAAGGCCGGCATGACCGGAGAAAGCATAAACATGCCACGGCGCATCATCGACATTTCGGTCCCGCTCGAAAACGACGTCGCAGCCGATCCGCCGGGTTACGGTCCGCAGATCGCGTATCTCAATCATCGCGACACCGCGCCCGACATCTGCAAATTTTTTCCCGGTCTGAAAGAAAGCGATCTTCCCGACGGCGAGGGCTGGGGATTCGAGTGGGTCAAGCTTTCGACGCATTGCACCACGCATCTCGACGCGCCGTGGCACTTTGCTTCGACCATGGACGGCGGCAAGCGCGCCATCACCATCGACGAGGTTCCGCTCGAATGGTGTTTCAATCCCGGCGTGAAGCTCGACTTCCGGCATTTTCCCGATGGCTATGTCGTGACAGCGGCCGATGTGGAAACTGCGCTGGAGACCATCGGTCACACGCTTTCACCATTTGAAATCGTGGTCATCAACACCGCCGCGGGCCGGGCTTATGGCGCGCCGGATTACGTCTCCAGAGGCTGCGGGATGGGCCGCGAAGCCACGCTCTATCTTCTGGAACGCGGCGTGAAGATCACCGGCACCGACGGCTGGAGCTGGGACGCGCCGTTTGTTCACACCAAGGTACGCTACGCGGCGACCGGCAACGCAAAGCTGATCTGGGAAGGCCACAAGGCGGGCCGCGAGATCGGCTATTGTCACATTGAGAAACTCCATAATCTGGAAGGCCTGCCTCCGACGGGTTTCACCATTGCCTGTTTTCCGGTGAAGGTGCGCGGCGGCTCGGCCGGATGGACCCGCGCCGTCGCAATCATGGACAGCGACACGGATTGATGCTCGACCTGCCGGGATCGAGCGGCTAGGCTTCGCCGATAAAGCGGCGTCACACGCATGGCGCCACGCAAAGGGAGAAGCTCATGGACCGACGTCAATTCGTCGCGGGCTCGACCGCGGCCATAGCGACCCTCGCCACCGGCCCATCATTCGCACAGGACGCCTATCCGTCACGGCCGGTCACTCTGGTCAATCCTTTCCCGCCGGGCGGGGCCGCCGATGTGGTCGGACGGCCCTTCGCCACCATCCTCGAACCGATCCTGAAGCAACCGGTGGTGATCGAGACCAAGCCGGGCGCGGCCGGTGCCGTCGGCGCGCAGTTTGCCGCCAGCGCCAAGCCCGACGGTTACACCATGCTCATCCACATCGTCTCGATTTCGGGCTTCGCCGAAGTCGACAGGCTGTTCGGCCGTCAGCCGAAATTCACGCGGGCCGATTTCATTCCGGTGGCGCGCTTCACCGAAGGACCGATGGTGCTCGTCGTCAATGCCGAGACGCCCTACCAGACGCTGAAGGATCTCGTCGACGATGCCAAGAAGCGTCCCGACCAGATCATTTTCTCGTCCTCGGGACTTTACGGCGCGCTGCATCTGCCGACCCAGCTGTTCATGAATGCGGCCGGCATCAAGATGCGGCATCTGCCGACCAATGGCGGCGGGCCGGCGCTCACCGCGATTCTCGGTAACAACGCGCAGGTTCTCGCCTCCTCGATCGCCGCGGCCAGCGCGCATATCAAGAGCGGAAAGCTGCGGGCGCTCGCGAGCTATTCCGACAAACGCGCCGCTTCGCTGCCCGACGTTCCGACACTGAAGGAGCAAGGCTACGACGTGGAATTTTATCTCTGGGTCGGCCTGTTCGCGCCGAAGGGGACACCCGACGGCGTCGTGAACAAGATGCGCGAGGCGACGCGCGAGGCGGTCAATTCCGACAAGTTCAAAACCGCCATCACCAATATCGGCGACAATGTGCGCTACATGGACAGCCCGGACTTCGCAAAGTTCTGGGACGAGGACGCCAAGCGCGTCGAGTCCGCCGTGCAGTCGATCGGCAAGGTGCAGGGCTGACCCTGCGGCTTTACGAAAGGGTCGCCGGATCATGGTGAGATCCGATCAGCTGGCCGGGGGCGTCTTCATCGCCCTCGGCATAATCGTCTTTATTCTCGGCCACGATCTGCCATTCGGCAGCCTGTCGTCGCCGGGCGCCGGCATGCTGCCGAAGCTGATGGCGGTCCTGATGATCGTCATTGCGCTCGGGATCATGGCGACCGGCGGCGACAGCGAGCGCGTCCGCGACATCCCCTGGAGCGACTGGCCGCATGCGGTCCAGATCGTGATCATCACGGCGATCGCGACTGCCGTATATACCTGGCTTGGCTTCCTGTTCACCATGTCGCTCTTGGTATTCTCGCTTCTGATTGTCGTCGAACGCAAATCGATCTTGGCCGCGGGCACCTATGCCGTACTGCTCACGCTGTTTTCCTACTGGCTGTTCGGCATTGCGCTGAAGGCGCCGCTCGAACGCGGCCTGCTCTGGTTCTGACCCCATGGGACAAGTCGTCGACAGCCTGATGCTCGGCTTTTCGGTTGCGCTCGCGCCGGATGTGCTGCTCTACGCTTTCATCGGCTGCTTGGTCGGCACGCTGGTCGGCATGCTGCCCGGCATCGGGCCGCTCGCCGGCATCTCGATCCTGCTGCCGATCACTTTCGGGCTCGATCCGACCAAGGCCATCATTATGCTGGCCGGCATCTATTACGGCTCGCAATATGGCGGCTCGACCACCTCGATCCTGTTGCGGATACCGGGCGAAGCCTCCTCGGTGATGACCTGCATCGACGGCAATGCCATGGCCAAGAAGGGCCGCGGCGGCGCCGCGCTTTGCATTGCGGCCATCGGCTCTTTCGTCGCCGGCACCTTCGGCGTCATCATGCTGACGCTGATCGCGCCGCCGCTGGCAACTTTCGCGCTGCGGTTCGGGCCGCCGGAATATACCGCGCTCCTGATCCTTGGATTGATCTTCCTCGCCTATATGTCGACGACATCGCTGGCGCGCACGCTGTTGATGGCGGCGCTCGGAATCCTGTTCGGCACCATCGGCATCGACGTGGTGTCGGGCCATTTCCGGTTCTCGTTCGACATCCCCGAACTCGGCGACGGCATCGGCATCGTGCCGGTCGCGGTCGGCCTGTTCGGGCTTGGCGAAATTCTCTCCACGCCGAGCCGGACCGTGAACAGCGCGGTGATGGTGCCGAAGTTTCGCGAGCTGCTGCCGACCCGCGACGAGATGCGGCAATCGGCCTGGCCGATTACGCGCGGGTCCGTGCTCGGATTTTTCATCGGCATCATTCCGGGGTCGGCGCATATCATTTCGAGCTTCGTGTCCTATGCCGTCGAGCGGCGGCTCTCCAAGCACCCGGAGGAATTCGGCAAGGGCGCGGTGGCAGGCGTCGCCGGACCGGAATCGGCCAACAATGCCGCGTCCACCGGCGCCTTCGTGCCGATGCTGGCGCTCGGCATCCCGACCGGGCCGGTGATCGCCGTGTTGATGGCGGCGCTCCTGATCCACGGCATCCCACCCGGACCCGCGCTCGTCAACGAGCAACCCAAATTGTTCTGGGGCTTCGTCGCGTCGATGTATGTCGGCAACCTGATGCTGCTGGCGCTGAATCTGCCGCTGGTCGGCGTGTTCGTTTCCATCCTGCGCATCCCTTACGCCTATCTTTATCCGATGATCATCATGTTCTGCGTGATCGGCGTCTACGAGGTGAACCGTTCGGTGGTCGATGTCTGGATCATGCTGATCTTCGGCGTGGTCGGCTATCTGTTGAAGAAATTCCGGTTCGATCCGGCGCCGCTGGTGCTCGGTCTCGTGATCGCGCCAATTCTCGAACTGTCGCTGCGCCAGTCGCTGATCATGTCCGGGGGCTCGTTCACGATCTTCTATCAGCGGCCGATCGCGCTCATTCTGCTGCTGGTCAGCGTCTTGCTGCTCGGACTGGCGGCCTGGGGCGCCTTCGTTGCGCGCCGCGACTGGCGCGCCAGGATGGCTGCGGAGGCCGGCGAACAGGCTTGAGACATTTACGGTCCGCTGCCCGCTACTTCGATGCCGCCCAATGCGCGAGCGCGACGATGTCCTCGTCGCGCAGGCCGTAGATTGCCGCGGTCATCGCGGTGTCGGCGCCGCTACGGCTGTCGGTGAGATATTGCCGCATTGCATGGATCATGTAGTCGACGCGCTGCCTGGCCAGCCGCGGCATCTGCTGGTGACCCTCAAGCGAGGGCAGATGGCAGGATTCGCAGCGCCGCTGCGCCGCGATCGTTGCGCCGCGCTCCGCGAGCGCGGGGTCCACTTTCTCCTCGCTTCGCTTCGCCGGCAGCTTTTCGAAGTGCTCGGCCAGCGCCTGGATGTCGGCGTCGGAAAGATCCTTTACGAATGGCGCCATCGCCTCGACCTTGCGCACCCCCTCCCGCATCAGGATCAGCGCATTGAGGGTGAAAAAGGCCGGTTGCCCGGCGAGCGAGGGAATGTTTTCCAGTTTCGAGTTTCCGTCCTCGCCATGGCAGGTGCCGCATTGTGCAAGGCGTTCCGGCAGCGTCGGCTTCTGCGCAAGAGCATTGCTGCAGAACAACACAAAGGCGGCCGCCAGCAGCAAAACCGGCGACCGCTCCGATTTCATCGACAATCGCATTCAGTTCTCACACCGGCTCCTATTTTTTCCCGTCGTAGGAAATACGATAGGTCGCACCATTCTGTTCGTCCGAGACCAGCAAAGAGCCGTCCTGCATCTGGAACAGATAGGTCGGCCGGCCGTGAAATGCGTTCGCCTTCTCATCCAGAAGCCCGGTCATGAACGGCTCGACCGTGGCTTTCCCGTCGGGGGTCGTGCGCGCAAGCAAGACGTCATAGCCCGCCTTCTGCGACTTGTTCCAGGAGCCGCGGCGCGCAATGAAGGCTGCATTCCGATAGTCGCTTGGGAACATCTGGCCGGTATAGAACCGGATGCCGAGCGCTGCCGTATGCGGTCCGAGCAGGGCCGCGGGCATCACCACGCCCGCACAGGCATTCGGAATGCGAATGTCCGGATCGGGAACGCCATTGGCGTGGCAATACGGGAAACCGAAATTGGCACCCTCTGTCTCCTTGGTAACGCGGTTCAGCTCGTCTTCCGGTCCTTCATCGCCGGCCCAGTCGCGGCCGTTGTCGGTGAACCACAATTCCCTGGTCTGCGGATGCCAGTCGAAGCCGACCGTGTTGCGCACGCCGCGCGCTACGATCTCCATGTTCGAACCGTCCGCGTCATAACGGCGGATCTGCCCGTGAATGCCTGGATTGATCTCGCAAATATTGCAGTTCGCGCCGACCTGGATGTAGAGCTTCCCGTCCGGACCGAAGGCCGCGTATTTCCAGTTGTGATGGATTTCCGGCGGCAGGTTGAACTTGTCCGTCAGTTCGACCGGGTTACCGGGATTGTCGAGCTTGTCCTCGATATTGTCGTAGCGCAGCACGCGGTTGATCGCGAACACATAGAGCGCGCCGTCCTTGATCGCAAGGCCGCTCGGCTGGGTCAGGCCCTGCAGCAGCGTACGCACCTCGCGCTTGCCGTCCTTCTCGGTGATCGCATAGACGCGGCCGATCAGCCGCGTGCCCATGAACATGGTGCCCTTCGGCCCCATCACCATGGTGCGGCCGCCGGGATGGCCGCTGGACCAGACCTCGGCCTTGAAGCCGGCCGGCAGTTTGAGCTTGTCGAGCGGCAGCTTGTCGACCGGCGTCACGGTCGGCGGCGTCGGATGCGGCTTCAGGCCGGTGTCCTGCTTGCTGGCGGCCGGATCGGACTTGTCGATCGCGCTCATGCCGGGAGGGCCCTGCGAGATCGCGGGCGCGATGGTGAGGGTGAAAGCGCCGGCAATGCCGCCGGCCAGAAGTGCCGTCCGGGTATATCTATTCATCCTTGCCTCCCTGCGATGTGCCGTCATTGAAACGCGGCGTTGTGCCAGTGTCCGATACTTCGCACCCCGCTGGCAATCAGGGTGTCGCGACCGGCGCATGATAGCGCCGGTACTCGTAAGCGTCCGCCTGTATTGATGCGGCGCGCTGCATCGCCTCATGCCGCGGCGATAAATGACAGGCCGGATCGGTGGCATGTGCGTCGCCGGTGAGCAGGAACGCCTGGCAGCGGCAGCCGCCGAAATCCTCGCGCTGCTTCGGACAGGAGCGGCACGGCTCGGCCATCCAGCCGGTCCCGCGGAAGGCATTGAAGGCCGGAGAATGCATCCAGATATCGGCCAGCGAATGCTCGGTCACCGACCAGAAACTCAGGCCGGGGATCACCTCCGCGGCGTGGCAGGGCAATACCTTGCCGGATGGCGTCACATTCAGCGAGCGCCGGCCCCAGCCGCCCATGCAGGGCTTCGGATACCGCGCGTAATAATCCGGCAGTGCAGAGTCGATCACGATCCGGCCGTGATGTTCCTTGCGCAGCGCCTCGGTGATGTCCATCGCCCGCAGCGCCTGCTCGCGTGAAGGCATCAGCGCGGCCCGGTTTTTCAGAGCCCAGCCGTAATATTGCACATGCGCGATCTCGACCCGCTGCGCGCCGAGCGACAGCGCCAGATCGACCATCCCGGCGATGCGCGCGATGTTGTCGCGATGCACCACGATATTGACGGTCAGCGGCAAGCCGAGCCTTGTCGTTTGCTCCGCGACGCTCCGCTTTCGCGCAAACGCACCATCATAGCCCGCGATGCGATCGGCCGATTGCCGCTCCGCGTCCTGGATCGAGACCTGCACATGGTCGAGGCCGTTATCCGCAAGGTCGCGCAGGCGCGCATCCGTCAGGCCGATGCCCGAGGTGATCAGATTGCTGTAAAGCCCGGCGTCGCGCGCCGCCTTGACGATTTGTGCGAGATCGCGGCGCGAGGCGGGTTCGCCGCCGGAAAGATGCACCTGAAGGATGCCGAGCGCCGCCGCTTCGCGGAACACCCGCGCCCAGATAGCCGTATCGATTTCGTCCTTGGGTGCATCGAGCGTCAGCGGATTGGAGCAATAGGGGCAGCCCAGCGGGCAGCGATGCGTCAGTTCGGCAAGCAGGCCGATTGGCGCAGGCAATGCTGGCGCTGCGGCACCCATCCGCTACAACTCCAGCAGCCGCTTGTCGGCGAGCAAGCGTAGCAGATTGGCGACATCGGTCACGATGCGCTCACGCGGCGCTTTGAAATTCGCGGCGAGGTCGTCGACGATCTCCGCGAAGGTCGCCTCGCCGGTGCAGCGCTTGAGAATCTCGACGGCGATGGTATCGGCCTTGAAGATGCGCTCCGGCGCCAGCAGCACCCACCCGCCCTGCGCCTCATTGTGTGTCAGCCGGACGCCCCGCGGCAGCTTCGGCTTTGCGTCGGCGGGTATTGCGGTCCCGGGGCCTGAGACGTCGGTCATCATGCGGCCTCCGGCACAAAGGCGCCGGGGGGAATATGTTGCGGCGCGACATAGGCGTGATGCAGGGCGTCGAGCATCGCCCATAGCACACTGCATTTGAATTCCAGCGCCGCCAGCACCGCGGCTTGCGCGTCCGGCGTCCGCGCCTCGCGCTTCACATAGGCCAGCGCAAAGTCGGAATCCTTCGCCGCCTGCGGCGGTCGCTTCTCGAAATAGGCGAGCGTGTCGCGCGTGATGAAATCGTAATGGGCGAGCATGCCGTCCATCCGCTCCGAAATGATGACCGGCGAGAACAATTCGGTCAGCGACGACGCGATAGCTTCGAGCAAGCTCTTCTCGCGGACAAAGCGCACATAGGCCTCCACTGCAAAACGCGTTCCCGGAAGCAAACCCCGCAGCGAGGTCACATAGTCCCGGTCGAGTCCCAATCCGTCCGTCAGCTTCAGCCAGCGCGCGATCCCGCCGTCGCCGTCATGCTCGCCGTCATGGTCGACGAGGCGTGAGCGCCATTCGCGGCGGATTGCGGGATCGTCGCAGCGCGCGATCAGGGATGCATCCTTGATCGGGATCATGGCTTGATAATAATAGCGGTTCAGCGCCCAGGCCTGCACCTGACCTTTCGTGCATTCCCCGGAATGCAGCATCCGGTGAAACGGATGCAGACGATGATAGCGCCGCGCGCCGATCTCGCGGAGCGCCGCCTCGAGTTCGTCCGGCTGCATCAGCTTCACAGCGCGATCTCCATGCCGTCGAATGCGATCTCGAACCCCGCCGCCTCCACATGCTGGCGCGCTGCCGAGCCCGCGATCAGCATGGGATTGGTGTTGTTGATGTGGATGAAAATACGGCGCGCCGTCACATCCGACAAAGCCGCAAGCGAACCGTCCGGCCCATCGACCGGCATATGGCCCATCCGCATACCGGTCTTTTCGCCGGCCTGCAGCGCGATCATCTCGTCGTCGGTGAACAGCGTTCCATCGAAGAGGATTGCGTCCGCCCGCCGCATGCGCTCGCGCATGGCCTCCGTCACCCCCGCGGCGCCCGGAATGTAGAGCAGACGGCGATCGCCGCCGACCAGCTCCACGCCCACATTCACCGCACTTTCCGAAATCTCCGGGTTTTCGCCTTCCAGAAAGAGCGGGACTTTCCCCGGCACCGTGAACAATTCCACCGAAAGACCGGGAAGCGGCATGATCGGTTCGCCTAATGAAACCGCATGCCGGCGCACCCGATCCGGATGCAGCGCATCGAACATCGGATTGCCGGCCAGAATGGCAAGGATGGCGGGCGTAGCGTAGAGCGCGACATCCTGCCGCTCGCGAAGCGTGAAAAGACCGGCCGTCTGGTCGATTTCCCCGCCCGTCAGGAGCACAGCGCCGATCGGGGAATCCCGCAATCCGCGCCGGGGATGCAGCTGAGGCGTATTGAGGAGTTGCGCCCGCAGGTCCGGGGAGGCGTTGCAAAGCAGCCAGTTTTCGCCGTCAGCCGAGACCGCAATGCCGGCCTGGCTGCGCGGCACGACGCGAGGATCGCCGGCCCACGCCAGCGCGCAGACCGGACAATTGCAATTCCATTGCGGGAAGCCGCCGCCCGCAGCCGCACCGAGCACCAGCGCCGTCAGGCGGCCCATAGCGTCGGTTTTTGACCCAGATCAGAGCGAGCTCAGAATTCCGGCGGCAGATAGCCGTTGATTTCGAGGCCGATACAGATTTCGACGAGGGTCGGGGTTGTCCAAGCCATGTCCGCAGTCCTTTGTCCGCAGTCCTTTCCACCAATTAAGCAGTCTAACGCACAAATCGGGAAAAAGTCATGGCAGGGCACCGCGACATTTGGGCAATTCCGGCTTGACGCTGGGGCGCACCGGGCGCTTAGAGTCCCCCCTGACAAAAAACCGCCGGCCTGCCAGCGGCGCCTCCAATAGATTTCGGGAGAACGCGAATGACCTATGTGACCGAGGAGAACCTCACCGATCTTGCGATCGAACGCTGGAGCAACATCCCCGATCCGCGGCTGCGGCAGATCATGACCGCGCTGGTCAAGCACCTGCATGGTTTCGTGCGCGAAATCGAGCCGACCCCGGAGGAATGGATCGCTGCCATTATGTGGCTGACCCGGGTCGGCCAGATCTGTGACGCGAAGCGCCAGGAATTCATCCTCGCCTCCGACGTCCTCGGCGTTTCCATGCTGGTCGACGCCATCAATAACCGCGCGCCCGGCGCCGCCACCCCCTCCACGGTCGAGGGGCCGTTCCATATCCCGAACTCGCCGGAAATCGCCGATGGCGGCAACATGGCCGAGGGCGCGCCCGGCATCCCCACCTTCTGCACCGGCAAGGTCACCGATCTCGACGGCAAGCCGATCGCCGGCGCCATGCTGGACATGTGGCAGACCGACGGCGAAGGCCTTTACGAAGCCCAGATCGAGGGTGCCGAGGGCTATATGCGCGGCATCTATCACACCAATCCGGACGGCAGCTACACAGTGCGAACGGTTGCGCCGATCGGCTACACCATTCCGATGGACGGGCCGATCGGCGAACTCATGAACAAGACCAGGATCAGCCACATGCGGCCGGCGCATATCCATTTCCATATCGCTGCGCCCGGCTACAAGAGCCTCACCACCCATCTGTTCCAGAAGGGCTGCGAGTACATCGACACCGACGTGGTGTTCGGGGTGAAGGAGCCGCTGATCGTGGAATTCGTCAAGAAGCCGGCCGGCAGCAAGGCGCCGACCGGCGAGGTGATGAACGAGCCGTTCTACGAAGTGAAATACGACTTCAAGCTGGCCAAGGCCGCAGCCGCAATGAAAGCGGCCTGAGGTCCGCAAAGCGCCTGGCCGGGCAGCAGCCCGGCCATCCACTTTCCGCTGTCCGGGAGCGTCTGACGATGGAAGCGCGGCTCGGGACCGTGCACTGAGACCATGGCAATGAGACCATCGATGCCGGCTCTTGGCGTGCTCTGCGCGCTGGCCGCATCTGCATTGGCGCAGCCCGAAGAGCGGCCGGAATATCCGAGCAAGCCGATCCAGATCATCGTTGCGGTTCCGGCCGGGGGCGGTGTCGATATTGCAACGCGCATCGTGGCCGACCGCCTGCGCGCGCATCTCGGACAGAATGTGATTCTGGAACATCGCGGCGGCCAGGGCGGCAATATCGGCGCGGAAGCCGTCGCCAATGCCGTGTCGGACGGCTACACCCTGCTCGCCACGCCGCCCGCCCCGCTCACCACCAACAAGATGCTCTACCGCAACATGAGCTTCGACCCGAAAGGCTTCGAACCGGTCGCGGTGCTGACCATGATTCCCAATGTGCTGGTGATCCGCACGTCGCTGCCGTTCGAGACCCTGGAGGACTTCATCGCCTATGCCCGCGCCAATCCGGGCAAGCTGAACTATGCCTCCCAGGGCAACGGCTCGACCGCGCATCTGAGCACCGAATTGCTGCAGCGGCTGATCGGCACGCGCTTCGTGCATGTGCCCTATCGCGGCACCGCGCCCGCGATGAAGGATGTGATCGCGGGCCATGTCGACATGTTCTTCGTCGAGGCCGCGGTCGCGATCCAGCAGCACAAGGCCGGCAAGGCGCGCATTCTGGCGGTCGCGACCACAAAGCGCCTGGAGGCCTTGCCGCAGGTGCCGACCTTTGCCGAACTCGGCTTCCCCGACCTCAAGTCCGCGACCTGGAATGCGATCGTGGCGCCGCCCGGCACGCCGCGCCATATCGTCGGCACCCTCAACCGCTCGATCGACGCGATCCTGAAAATGCCCGATGTGCGCGAGCAGTTTCTCTCGATCAACATGCAGCCGGTCGGCGGCACGCCCGGCGAGATGGCCGAACTGATCCGCGCCGAAACCAAGCGCTGGGGCGAGGTCATCGCCGCCGCCGGGATTACGATCGATTGAGGCCGGCGCGGCGAACGCGGCATCTCCCCGGCGCCGCCTTCACGCTCAGGCAAAGCTCCGCCGGCCCTGTTGTTATGACGGCGCGGGCGCGCCCGAAGTTCCTATTCGTCCGATGCCCTTTTTTCGTTGCGATACCGGCAAGCCGATGTCGCAAGGGCGCGCGGAACGCCGGGCTTTCAGCCAGCCCATGGCCTCGTGT
>NZ_JBKBVB010000170.1:0-6807 GCF_046289595.1 Pseudorhodoplanes sp. | reverse complement strand
GGCCTCGGCCTGCTCCGGTGTGGTGGTCATGTCGACCATGCGGAAGGTCAGCCTGGCGGTCTTGCCAAGGAGATCCTTCAGGCGCTGCGGATCCTGCAAGCCCGGAACCTGGACGAGGACACGGTCGACGCCCTGCCGCGCGATCGACGGCTCGACGGTGCCGAGTTCGTTGACACGCCGCTCGATGATCTGGATCGACTGATCGACCGCCTGGCGAATGCGCTCGCGCAGCGCCGGCTCGGTCACGGTCAGGCGGAACAGGCCGCCGCCCGCGTCCACCACGTCGATGCTGGTCTGGCCGGTCGCCTGCAACAGGCCACCCAGCGGCTGCGACAATTCACGGAATTTCTGAAGAGCCAGATTCGGATCGGCTCCTTCGCGGATGCGGAATTCAACGGTATTGCCGCGCACGGTTACAGCGGCCGGACTGCCGAGCCGGTTCTCGCGCACGACACGGCGCACATCGTCGCGCAGCGCCTCGACCTTCTCGCGCCGGACCGCTGCCGAATCGACCTCCAGCAAGATGTGCGAGCCGCCCTGCAGGTCGAGGCCAAGAACGATATGGCGCTGGGCCCATTTCGGCCAGCTCTCGACCATTTCTTTCGGGAAGAAATTCGGAATCGCGAAACTGCAGATCAGCAGCGTGGTCGCGATGATCGCCAGCATCTTCCAGCGGGAAATGTAAAGCATCGGCCTGGTCCGTGTTGGCGTCCGTTATGGCGTTGTCAGTCTCAGGCGCGCCCCTCCTACGCCGGATCGAGCCGTCACCCCTCGTCCTTGACCGGCTCGCCCTTGGCGCGCACGTCGCTGATCATCTGCCTCACTTGGCGAATGCGCACACCGTCCGCAAGCTCCACCTCGAGCTGATCGTCGTCGATCACCTTGGTGACCTTTCCGATCAGGCCGCCGGAGGTGACGACGGTATCGCCGCGGCGCACATTCTTCACCATTTCCTGATGCGCTTTCACCCGCTTCTGCTGCGGCCGCAGGATCAGGAAATACATAATGACGAAAATCAGAATGAACGGCAGCAGCGAAACCAGCATCGAATTGGCGTCGCCACCGGCAGCCTGCGCATAAGCGGGCGTGATGAACATCGAACGGCCTCTAGTGTCCCGAATCCAAAGCCCGCTTGTCGGTGCGGCTTGCTCGTGAGCGGACTTCGGATGCGAAGAACACCAGCAAACCGATTGCCCGGGTACGGATCGTTCGGGGCCGGCACGCCACGACTCCGGCAACGCCGGCCGAGCGAACCATCCGGACCCATCTTCCGGGCAAACATGCGCTCCGGCGCAACCCCCGCGCCCAAAACGGCGCGGACTATAGCGGCCGCCCGCCCAATTGCAATGTTGCCGCAGCTTTCGGCCAAGATGCCGCAAGCTTTGGTCAAATTACTGGCCTTGCAGGCATTTTTTGGCGCGGCTATGGGGTTCCGAGCCGACCGGACCAGGAGCGAAATGCCAAATGCGTAAAGCCAAAACGCCTGCCACGCGCGCCGCCGCGCACAAGGCCCCGCGCAGCAAGCGTGCCGTCTCCGATTCTTCGCCCGACGTCCTGGAGCGTATCGCGGCGGCGCTGGAGCGGCTGTCGCCTGCGCCGAATCGCCAACCCGATTTTGCCGCCGCCGATGCGTTCATCTGGCACGCGGGCGGCAGCGTGCTCGCGCCGGTGAAGCGGGTGAACCGTGTCGATCTCGGGCTCCTGAAGGGCATCGACCGCATGCGGGATACCCTGATCGAGAATACCGAGCGCTTCGCCGACGGTCTGCCCGCCAACAATGCCCTGCTCTGGGGCGCCCGCGGCATGGGCAAGTCCTCGCTGGTCAAGGCCGCCCATGCCAGCGTCAACGCCGCGTCCCGCAACCCCGGCCGCCTCAAGCTGATCGAAATCCACCGCGAGGATATCGAAAGCCTGCCCGTGCTGATGGCGCTGTTGCGCGATGCACCCTATCGCTTCATCGTTTTCTGCGACGACCTGTCCTTCGACGGCGACGACACCTCCTACAAATCGCTGAAGGCGGTGCTGGAGGGCGGCATCGAGGGCCGGCCCGAGAACGTCATCCTCTATGCGACCTCCAACCGCCGTCACCTGCTGCCGCGCGACATGATGGAGAACGAGCGCTCGACCGCGATCAATCCGGGCGAGGCGGTCGAGGAAAAGGTATCGCTGTCCGACCGCTTCGGGCTCTGGCTCGGCTTTCACAAATGCAGCCAGGACGAATATCTCGCCATGGTCGACGGCTATGTGAACCATCTGCGCATCCCGTCCGACCCCGACGAACTGCGCCGCGAGGCATTGGAATGGGCAACCACACGCGGGGCGCGGTCAGGGCGCGTGGCGTGGCAATTCGTGCAGGATTTTGCCGGACGCAAAGGCGTGCGGCTGCCCGGCTGAACGCGCGACGGGCTGTCCCCTGAGGCCATGCCCGGCCTCGTGCCGGGTACCGACGTCCCTACGAGGCGACAGCGTGGATGGCCGGGACGAGCCCGGCCATGACGCCGTTGCTGACGTGCCGCTATAATGTTTTCGAACGAAGCGGGCACCGGTTTGCATGAAGAAAACGCGCCAACGCAACAACTTGGAATCATTTCGCGATTCGAAGAAAAGCGAAAAGACTCTAGGACGCCCCGGTCAGGTATTGCATCGGATCGACCGGGGTTGCGCCCTTGCGAATCTCGAAATGCAGCTGTGGCGATGAGACATTGCCGGTCTGGCCGGATTTGGCGATGGTCTGCCCGCGCTTGACGGTGTCACCGCGCTTCACCAGCAATTCGCTGGCATGCGCATAGGCGGTCACGTGGCCGTCGGCATGGCGCACCAGCACCAGATTGCCATAACCCTTGAGCTCATTGCCGGCATAGGCCACCACACCATCCTCGGACGCCTTGACCGGCGTGCCCTCCGGCACCGCGATATTGATGCCGTCATTCTGCTGACCGGTCGGTTTGGGGCCGAAACCTGCGATGATCCGCCCGCGCACCGGCCAGCGGAAGCCCGGCGAATTGCTCGCGGCCGCCTGCTCTTCACGGTCGGTCTTGGCCTGCTCGACCGGCGACGGGGTGTTCTCGGCCGGCTGGATCACGCGCGCCGACGCCATTGGTTGGGCATGCGCGTCCGCCACGCGCTGTGCTGGCGCCACCGGAGCGGTCTGCTGCTGCGGCCAGGGCTGCGCAGCCGGTTGCGCGGACGGTGCCGGGCGCGGAGCAGCCTGCGCCGCGCGTGAGCCGCCGGGAATGGTGAGCTGCTCGCCCATCCGCAGCTTGTGATGCGGCGGCAGCCGGTTGACCTGCGCCAGCGTGACCGGGCTCACATTGTAACGGCGGCCGATGCTGAACAGGGTCTCTCCCGGGCCAACCGTATGCATCTGTCCTTGCGCCGCCAGAGGACGTGCCGGCTGCTGCGGCTGCTGGCGCACGCTACCGGTGGTCGCCGGCGCGGGCTGACGCGGCGCTGCGGCCGCCTGCTGCGAACCGTTGTAGTTGTATTTCGGGATCACCAGGCGCTGACCGGGATAGATGGGCGTCGCGGTGCTCATGCCGTTGGCTTCGGCGATCGCGATCGCCCGAACACCATAGCGCCGCGAGAGCGACTGGATGGTTTCGCCCTGCCCGACCGTCACCGGCGTGCCGCCATTCGGATCCCAGCGCGACGACGCGGGCGGCGGCGCCGGACGCGTGGCGGCCGGTGCGACGGCGGGCTGCGGTTGGCGATAGGCCGGCGCGCCTTGCGAATGATAGGCGACGGGCTGTGCCGGCGGCGGCGCATGATGCGGCGCGGGCTGGTGGTATCCCTGTTGATAATGCGGTGCGGGCTGCTGGTAGGCCGGCTGGGCCGGCGGCAGCGGCTGACTCTGCACCTGACCATAGGCCGGTTGTTGCTGGGGAACCGAGCCGGTGGTCTGCGGCACCGGGGTGAACGGATTGGAGAACGGTTGTTCGAGGCGGTTGGCGTCGCTGGAGCAGGCGGCCGTCGCCAGAGCGAACGCGGCACAGACGGCCAGACGCGAAAAGGCGGGCGAGCGGACGGGCTCAGCAGAACGCATCTTACAAAACTCACTGAACGCAACTGACACAGTGCGGCAAGTTAAACACCCGCGAAGTAAATAAGGCTTTAAGCAATGGGTATGCGTAAACCTTAACCGCCTCCTTCAAACGGCAAGAACCAACAGCCTTTACAATTGCTTGCTGCTCACAATTGCTTCGCCGGACCGTGCACCAGCGGGACGAAGCGGACCGCGATCATGTCCTCGCGCTTGACGCCCTCGGCGGTGCGGCGTAGCCGCACGATATGCTGCGGGCCTGCATGCGGACCGACCGGGATCACCATGATGCCGCCGTCGCCGAGCTGGTTCACAAGCGGTTCGGGCACCGTCTCGGCGGCCGCGGTGACGATGATGCGGTCGAACGGCGCCAGATGCGTCGCGCCCTCGAAACCGTCGCCGACAATCACATCGATATTGGCATAGCCGATCCGGTCGAAGGTCTTGCGCGCCTTTTCGGCGAGCGTGCGGTAGCGCTCGATCGAGACCACATGCGCGGCGATCCGTGAGATCACCGCGGCCTGATAGCCGGAGCCGGTGCCGATCTCGAGCACGCGATGATGCGACTGCAATTCCAGCAGCTCGGTCATATAGGCGACGACATAAGGCTGGCTGATGGTCTGGCCGCAATCGATCGGCAGCGCGTGGTCCTGATAGGCCTGTTGCTTTAAGTCTTCGCTCACGAACATCTCGCGCGGCACTTCGTCCATGGCGCGCAGCACCGCATTGTCGGTGATCCCGCGGCGCCGCAGCGTCAGCAGGAACTCCATGCGGTCCAGATTCTTGTTCTTCGACGGCCACATCGGCTGCGCCTTTTGTCAGTCCTGCGGCTTCCTATCGTGGTCGTTCCGTGGCCCAGGCGAAAGCCCGCGAACCCTCAAATCCAAAGAAAATCGGTCGCTGGGGGCGCGCGACCCAGTGGGTCGCGCCGCGGAATGACGTCAGTCGAATTCTTCCGCAAGCCGCGTCATGAAATCGTGGTCGGTCTGGTCGAGGCGCAGCGGCGTCACCGAAATCCGGTTCTGAGCGAGCGCCGAGAGGTCGGTGCCGTCGACCGGGGTCGGCTTGCCTTTCCGCGAAAACGCGATCCAGTAATAGGGGTTCGAGCGGCCGTCGAAACGCGGCTCGATGCGCAACAGCTCCTGATCGCGCCGCCCCTGCGCGGTGACGGCGATGCCCTGCACCGCGTCCGCATGGCAGTCCGGAAAATTCACATTGACCAGCGAGCCCTTGGGGATGCCGACGGCGAGCACATGGCGCACCACGTCGGGGCCGAATTTGCGCCCGGTATCCCAGGGCGGATTGTCGCGATTGCCCGGGCCGTAGGCCTGCGACAGCGCGATCGAGGGAATGTTGAGGACGGTGCCTTCCAGCGCGCCCGCCACCGTGCCCGAATAGCCCACGTCTTCCGCGACATTCTGGCCGCGATTGACGCCGGAGAGCACGAGGTCCGGCCGGTTGTCGGTCATGATGTGACGCACCGCCATGATCACGCAATCGGTCGGCGTGCCCTTGACCGCGTAATGGCGCGAACCGACTTCGCGCAGGCGCAGCGGGTCGTTCAGCGACAGCGAATGCGAAACCCCGGAATTGTCGGTCTCGGGCGCGACCACCCACACATCGTCGGAGAGCGCGCGGGCAATATCCTCGCAGACTTTCAACCCCTCGGCATGAATGCCGTCGTCGTTGGTGACAAGGATTCTCACGTTACGCTTGCTCCGCGGTCCTGGCCGGGCTTGACCCGGCCATCCCCGTCTTAAAACGCGGAGAGAAAGACGTGAATGCCCGGCACAAGGCCGGGCATGACGGCGTTTGCATCTGCACTCTCATTTCGTCTTCCCGATCACCGTCATGCCGCCCATATAGGGCCTGAGCGCGTCCGGCACGACGATGGAGCCGTCGGCCTGCTGATAGGTCTCCATCACCGCGATCAGTGCGCGGCCGACCGCGACGCCCGAGCCGTTGAGCGTAGAGACGAAGCCCTTCGTCTTGCCGTCCTTGCCCTTGTAGCGCGCATTCATGCGCCGCGCCTGGAAGTCGCCACAGACCGAGCAGCTCGAGATTTCGCGGAACATGTTCTGGCCCGGCAGCCAGACCTCGATGTCGTAGGTCTTCTGCGAGGCAAAGCCCATGTCGCCGGTGCACAGCGTCACCACGCGGTAATGCAGGCCGAGCCGCCGCAGCACTTCCTCGGCGCAGGCGGTCATGCGCTCGTGCTCGTCCATCGCCTGTTCGGGCGTGGTGATCGAGACCAGCTCGACCTTGGTGAATTGATGCTGGCGGATCATGCCGCGGGTGTCGCGCCCCGCAGCGCCGGCTTCCGCCCGGAAGCAGGGCGTGCAGGCGGTGAGCCGCATCGGCAGCTTGTCTTCGTGGGTAATGTCGTCGCGGACGAGATTGGTCAGCGGCACTTCGGCGGTCGGGATGAGCCAGAAATCATCGCCAGCGCGAAACTGATCCTCACGGAACTTCGGCAGTTGCGCGGTGCCGAACATTGCATCGTCGCGCACCAGCACCGGCGGATTGACTTCCGTATAGCCATGCTCCTGCGTATGCAGGTCGAGCATGAACTGCCCGAGCGCGCGTTCGAGCCGCGCCAACCCGCCGGTCAGCACCACGAAACGTGCGCCGGAGAGCTTGGCCGCCGCCTCGAAATCCATCATGCCGAGCGCTTCGCCGAGTTCGAAATGCTGCTTGGGCGTGAAGGCGTAATCGCGCTTGGCTCCAAATTTATGATGCTCGACATTGCCATGCTCGTCGGCGCCGTC
>NZ_JBKBVB010000022.1:0-46378 GCF_046289595.1 Pseudorhodoplanes sp. | reverse complement strand
CAAAATCTGCGCTGGCGCAGCTTCGACTTCTTCCAGACCATGAAGCCGCGCGTGGCTGCGCCCGACAAGCGGCCGGCCGTCGTCGTCGATATCGACGAGGCGAGCCTTCAGGCTTACGGACAATGGCCCTGGCCGCGCACGCTGATCGCCGAACTGGTCGACAAACTGCAGAAGGCCGGCACCGCCGTGACCGCCTTCGATATTCTCCTGTCCGAACCGGACCGCATGTCGCCCGCCAATGTCGCGCAGTCGCTGCCGCAGATCGACGAGGCGACCCGCGCGAAGATGAAGACGCTGGCCAGCAACGATGATGTGCTGGCGGCGGTGATCGCGCGCGGCGGCGTCGTCCTCGGGCAGGCGGCGGTGATCTCGGCAACTCCTGCGCCCGACGACACGCCCGGCATCGCCATGCTCGGCGCAGACCCGACGCCGTTTCTGTACAAGTTTGCCGGTCTCCTGCGCAATATTCCCGTGCTGGAAAAGGCCGCCGCCGGCCGCGGCAATCTCACCCTCGTACCCGAGCGCGACGGCGTGGTGCGGCGCGTCCCGCTGATCGTGGAGGCTGCCGGACAGAAGCTCCCCTCCCTGACCATGGAGATCCTGCGGGTTGCGACCGGCGCGGGCGCGCTCCTGATCAATACCGACAAGGTCACCGGCATCCAGTGGGTGGCGATCCAGGGCATTCCGGTGCAGATCCCGACGGACAAGAACGGCCGGATGTGGATCCATTTCTCGCCGCATGATTCGGCCCGCTTTGTGTCGGCGAAGGATGTGCTGGAGGGTAACTTTCCGGCCGACCGCTTTCAGGGCCGCGTTGCGCTGATCGGCACATCCGCGATCGGCCTGCTCGACCTCAAGGCCACTCCGGTCGAAGTCGACATGCCGGGCGTGGAAATCCACGCCCAAATCCTGGAGAACATCTTCACCCAGGCACTGCTGTCGCGCCCGGATTACGCCAACGGCGCCGAACTGCTCATCACCGCCCTGGTTGGTATTTCAATCGTCGCCCTCGCGCCGGTGATGGGCGTGACCGGCCTGCTGGTTTTCGGCTTTCTCACCGGGGTCGCACTGGCCGCAGGCGCGTGGTATTTTTACTCGCAGCACGGATTGCTGTTCGACATCACGTTTCCGCTGATCGCGATTTTCACGACATATCTCACACTGGTCTTCGTCAATTATTTCCGCGAGCAGAAGGATCGCCGAAGAATCCGTTCCGCATTCGCGCACTACCTGTCGCCCACGCTGGTCGAGCAGCTCGCCAATTCGCCGCAGAAGCTGGTGCTCGGCGGCGAGACCAGGAACATGACGATCCTGTTCAGCGACGTGCGCGGCTTTACGTCGATCTCGGAGTCCTTCAAGGACGACCCCCAGGGCCTGACAAGCCTGATGAACCGGCTGCTGACGCCGCTCACCAATTCGATCATCGAACACAAGGGCACCATCGACAAGTATATCGGCGATGCCATCATGGCGTTCTGGAACGCTCCGCTGGACGACCCGATGCATGAAGCGCATGCCTGCGCCGCGGCGCTCGACATGATCCGCAAAATCGATGACCTCAATCATGAGCGCGAGGCCGAGGCGCTGGAGGACGGGGTGCCGTTTCTGCCGATGAGCATCGGTCTTGGCATCAATACCGGCACCTGCGTGGTCGGCAATATGGGCTCGGATCTGCGCTTCGACTATTCGGTACTGGGCGATCCGGTGAACCTGGCCTCGCGGCTGGAAGGCCGCACGCGGACGTATGGCGTACCGATCATTCTCGGCGCCCATACGGCCGAGAAGATTAACGGCCAGTTCGCCGCGTTGCAGATCGACCTGATCACCGTGAAGGGCAAGAGCGAGCCGGAAAGCATCTATACCCTGATCGGGGACGGCAGCGTCGCAAAAAGCGAGTCCTTCAAGCGAATCGCCAGCCTGACGGAGGAAATGCTGGGCTGTTACCGCAGCCGCGACTGGGACGGCGCCGAACACGCGCTGCAGCGCGCCAAGCAGGCGGAAGTGACCTACGGTCTTACCGGCGTCTTCGAACTGTACCAGTCGCGGATCGAAGCATTCCGCGCAGCGCCGCCACCGGACTCATGGGACGGCGTCTATGCGTTCGATACGAAGTGATAACGAAGCTGGCGTAATACACCGCCACGAATGTGAATTCCGGACCCGGGGCCGGACTGGCCACCGAATGCACAAGCACGTGATGGCGCTTGTGACGAACCGGATTGGCTGCGTACGATAACGAAAGAGCCCTGAAGGGCCGCGAACGGGGGCGAAGAAGTTGGCGATGTCGGACTTTCTGATCCGGTTCTGGGGTGTGCGCGGTTCGCTGCCCTGCCCCGGAGCTGCGACCAAGCGCTATGGCGGCAACACACCCTGTATCGAGGTGCGTTGCGGCGATCGTCTGGTCATTCTCGATGCCGGGACCGGGATTCGCGAATTCGGCGCCGCGCTCGACCAGCAGGGCAGCCCGATCGATGCCGACCTGTTTCTGACGCATTGCCATTACGATCATGTGATCGGAATCCCGTTCTTCTCGCCCTTCTTTCAGCCGCAACATCGCTTCCGGATGTGGGCCGGCAATCTCCTGCCGGACTTCAGGCTCAAAGAGGTGATGCAGTCGATGATGAGCGAGCCATTGTTTCCGATCGGCATCGACACATTCCGCGCCGATATCGACTATCGTGACTTTAAGGCGGGCGAGACCGTGAAACTGTGCGAGTCGGTGACGGTCCGCACGGTGCCGCTCAACCATCCGGGCGGCGCCACCGGATATCGCATCGACTATCGCGGGCGGTCATTTTCCTACATCACCGATGACGAATGGCGACGCAGCAAGCCCGATCCGCAGCTGATCGCCATCGCCAAAGGAACCGACCTCCTGATCTACGACACACCCTATACTGAGGCGGAGATCGGCGCCAAGAAGGGCTGGGGTCATTCCACCTGGCGCGACGGGGTGGATTTTGCAAAGGCCGCCGAGGCGAAGACGCTTTGCCTGTTTCACCACGCGCCGGAACATGACGACGACGCGATCGACGTCCTGCTCGCGCAGGCCCGCGCCGTCCACCCTTCGACAATTGCCGCGGTCGAGGGCGACGTCATCCGGTTGTAGCAATTTTCCGGCCCTGAAGCGCCTTCGGACGAAACGGTGCGCCGGTTCGCGTGAAGAAGACGCAGCAAGGCAAGACCCGGAGTCCTTTCGCTATTCATCAAAAGCGAACGGCTCCGGCCGCGTATTCGACGAATGTTTCTTGAGCCCGTCTTGCCGATGTCCGGCGGACATGAAAGGAATCGGCGCAGCGCGCCGACGTCTCCCGACCGGTCGTGGAGTGACCAATGGATTTGGGCTATTTCATCAGTTATCTGATCGAATTCATCGCGTCGAAGATGGACCTGGCCAATCTGCTCGGTTTGATCGGCGCCATCTTTTACGTCGCCTCGATGACGCTGCGGACCATGATCCCGCTGCGTATCGCGGCAATCATCAGCAATATTCTGTTCATGGGATACGGCCTGCTGGCGAAAGCTTTGCCGACCTTCATCATGTACGCCGTGCTGCTGCCGATCAACGTATTCCGGCTCTATCAGATCCAGCAACTGGTGAAGCGTGTGAAGGTCGCCTCCCAGGGCGACCTCGACATGGAATGGCTGAAGCCGTTCATGACGAAGAAGAATTTCCGGAAAGGCGACGTTCTGTTTCACAAGGGCGACGTCGCCAACGCGATGTATTTCACGGTGACAGGAAAGTTTCTGGTCAAGGAATTCGGGGTCGAGCTTCCGCCCGGCCGGGTGATGGGCGAGCTCGGCTTTCTCGCGCCCGACAACAAGCGCACCGCAACCGTCGAATGCATCGAGGACGGCCAGGTGCTGTTCATTATCTATGACAAGGTACGCGAACTCTATTTCCAGGATCCCGATTTCGGCTTCTATTTCCTGAAATTGACCAGCGAGCGGCTGTTGCAGAATATCGCCAGGCTCGAGGGCGAGGTTGAGGTTTGCAAATCGCGGATCCGCGAGCTGGAAGCCGCGGCCAATGCCGCGCGCGCTACATGACGTCGCGTGAGGCTTGACCGGACTCGGTGATCGCCGCCAGCCGGCGCCCCCCGCGATCGAGCTGCGCCAGGACGCGATAATGCGTTTCTGCGAGATCCGCCATCACGAAGCTGCGATTGTCGAGTATAAGCCAGCGCCCATCGAGACGGACCGTGGCGACGGCATGCGTGCCGCGTCCGGAACGGTCTCTCACGATCATCAATTGCAGATCGTGCGGGGCGATGCCTATGTCCTGCAACGCCATGAGTTTGAGGATGGCGTAGTCTTCGCAGTCGCCGGTGCCTGCCGCGACAGTCTCGAGCGGTCTTGCCCAGTAATCGACTGCATCGAATAGCTGTTCGTCGCTCACCGGACGGATTGCGAGATTGACCGCGCGATTGATCTCGCCGATGCGCGCACGGCCTTCCCGCGTGCGCGCGGCTTCCACGATCGTTTCAAAGCGAAGCTCGGTCTCGCTGCACATCCACGGCTCGGCGCGGCAGGCGGCAAGACGGGCTGCATCCTGCGCCATGCGGCGCTGTGCATCTTGCCATTTCGCGGCGAGACCCGGGTGGTGCGTGACTGCCGGAACGAGCAATGCGCGATCGTCTGCATGCAAGGGGCTTGCCCCCATCCATGCAAAGGCCATCATCAGCACGCCGATAAAGCGCAGCATTGCCGGTCCCTCAAGCCGCGCCATCCGAAGTCTTTGCTCCGGTATCGCTGCGGCATCGCAACCGTCCTAGCAGCGCCCCCATGCCATCCGGTTAAGCGATGGCATGCAACTACGCAAAATGGTGAACGCTTTATCCAGCCGCACAAAAAAGGAGGCCTCTCCTTTCGGAGAAGCCCCCTATGTCAGCAGAGCTGCGTTACAGCTTTATTTACCAGCGCTGCGCGCCGTACCAGGTGTCGATGTCCTTCTTCACCTGATCTTTGGCGATGCCATAGCGCTCCTGGATCTTGCCTTCGAGCTGATCGCGGCGACCGTTGATGACGTCGAGATCGTCATCGGTGAGCTTGCCCCACTGCTCCTTGATCTTGCCCTTGACCTGCTTCCAGTTACCTTCGACACGATTCCAATCCATCGTGGATCCTCCGCGTTTTGCGTTCAGGGAATTAATGGCCGACCAACGTTGCAGCGCGGCAAACGTTCCAGGTTCCGCGGTAGAATCCGGGTAAAGAAGGAACGGTAATTGGGTCCGGGCGTTGTTTTCGGGTTCCATCAAAAGGACGTGCGTTAAATCCGGAAGACCACGCGCCGGTGTCCGACCTCGACAAGTCAAATCCGAGCCAAGTCACAGAGGGTCGCACCACCCGGTCACGGAGCGGTCACACCACCGTCTTGTATCGCGCGATCACGGTGTCGAGCACGTCGCCGATCGGCCGCGACCACCAGTCGTTCGACAGCAACTCCACCTCGATGAAGCCATCGAAGCCCTGCGCCTCGACTTCGCGCCGATAGGACGGAATATCGATCACGCCGTCGCCCATCATGCCGCGATCGAGCAGCATGTCCCTGGTCGGCACCAGCCAGTCGCAGACATGGAATGCGAGCAGCCGGTCCTTGCCGACGCGCGCGATCTGTGGCCACACGTCGGCATCCCACCACACATGATAGGTGTCGATCGCAACGCCGATCGCGCCGCTCTGAGCCGGATCGAGTAAGTCGCAGATGTCGAGCGCCTGCCGCAGCGTGTTCACGCAGGCGCGGTCGGCGGCATACATCGGATGCAGCGGCTCGACCGCAAGCGGCATGCCGGCACTCTGTGCGTAAGGCAGCAGTTCGGCGAGCGCGTCGGCCACCTGGGCGTGTGCGGCGCGGATATCCTTCGACGGCGCCGAGCCCGGCCGCGAATATTGCGGCAGGCCGCCCACGACCAGCACGAGGCAAGGCGAACCAAGCGCCGCAGCTTCGTCAATGGCGCGGCGATTATCGTCCAGCATTGCCTGCCGATGCGTGGCGTCGCTGGTGAACATGCCGCCGCGGCAATAGCCGGACAGCCTCAGTCCGGCGTCGCGCACCGCCTTGACGGCGCGCTCCAGCCCGACATGCGCGACCTGATCCCGCCATGGCGACACCGCGCGAATGCCGCGCTGCGCGCAGGCTTCGACGATACCGACGAAGTCCGCCTGCTGGCGGACGGTGGCGGTGTTGATGGACAGCCAGTGGTGATCCTTGGAGAGGTCGCGCATTCACGCTCCGATTCCCCGCACCGTCAGCACAGCGCGCATCCGCCCAACCGCAAGCTCCGGATCGCGCAGCAGCCCCGCCGCATCGGCGAGCCGGAAAATCTCGGCAAGATGCAGCGTCGAACGCGCGCTTTCCTGTCCGCCGACCATGGTGAAGTGATCCTGATGTCCGTTCAGATAGGCCATGAAGACGACGCCGGTCTTGTAGAAGCGCGTCGGCGCCCGGAAGATATGTCGCGACAACGGCACCGTCGGCCCGAGAATGCCGTGGAAGGTCTCGCCGTCATTCTTTGCAAGCGCGACCAGCGCGGCGGCCGCGGCCGGCGCAATTGCGTCGAAAATGCCAAGCAGCGCGTCGGAATAGCCGTGCGCATCGCCCGCGATCAGTTCCGCATAGTTGAAGTCGTCGCCGGTATACATGCGCACGCCTTTGGCCAGGCGCCGGCGCATCGCGATTTCCTTGTCCTTGTCGAGCAGCGAAATCTTCACGCCGTCGACCTTGGCGGCGTGCGCGTTGATGATCTCGACCGCGACATCCATCGCGGCATCGAGGTCTTGCGCGCCCCAGTATCCGGAGAGCGCCGGATCGAACATGTCGCCCAGCCAGTGGATAATGACCGGCTCCTTGACCTGCGACAGCACCCGGCCATAGACCTTGCGGTAATCGTCGCCGGATTGGGCCACCCGTGCCAGCGCGCGTGACGCCATCAGGATGATGCGCCCGCCGAAGGCTTCGATCGCGGCGATCTGCTCCTCATAGGCGCGGATCACGTCGTCAATGCCCATGGCATTTTCCGGTGGGAGCTGGTCGGTCCCCGCGCCGGAGAACACCAGACCACCGCGCGGCTTTGCGGCCGCGACCGAGCGGCGGATCAGTTCCAGCGATTGCGGCCAGCTCATGCCCATGCCGCGCTGCGCCGTATCCATCGCTTCCGCGACGCCGAAGCCGAGATCCCAGAGATGCTCGCGGAACGCGATGGTGCGGTCCCAGTCCACCGCGGCATCGAGCCAGGGATCGCAATCTGCCAGCGGATCGGCCACAACGTGGGCTGCAGCGAACGCGATCCGATTGAGCGGCGCATTCACCTTCGCCGGAAAATTGCCTGGTGCGGAGACCGCGAAGTCTTCCAAGGTGCGGTCGGCACGCGGCAGCGCGATGGTGAGGCCGGCCCGCGGGCGTTCATAGCGGTTCATCTAAAACCTCTCGTCTTGCTGCGCTCTCAGCGGCTCACACCTTCAGCGGCGGCACATCGACGAAGCGCCGCTCCTTCCAGCTCTGCAATGCGCATTCAACCAGCTGCACGCCCTTGGCGCCTTCCAGCAGCGTGTAGCGATAGGGCGCATTCTCCGCGACATGACGGATGAACATCTCCCACTGCACCTTGAAGCCGTTGTCATAGACCTGATTGTCCGGCACCGGCTGCCAGGTGTCGTAGAAATCGATGGGCTGCTTCACGTCCGGATTCCAGACCGGGCGCGGCGTCCCCTGACGCGGCTGGATCACGCATTCGGTCAGGCCCGCGACAGCCGATCCGTTCACGCCATCGACCTGGAACGTCACGAGGTCGTCGCGATAGACCCGCGTCACCCAGCTCATGTTGATGTGCGCGATCACACCGCCTTCCAGTTCGAAGGTCGCGTAGGCCGCATCGTCCGCGGTCGCCTTGTATTCCTTGTTATTCTCGTCCCAGCGCTTCGGGAGGTGCAGCGCCCCGAGACACGAGACGCTTTTGACTTCGCCGAACAGATTGTCGAGCACATAGCGCCAGTGGCAGACCATATCGAGGATGATGCCGCCGCCATCCTCGGCGCGATAATTCCAGGACGGCCGCTGCGCCGGCTGCCAGTCGCCTTCGAACACCCAGTATCCGAATTCGCCGCGCACCGCGATCATGCGGCCGAAGAAGCCCGAATCGCGCAGCATCTTCAACTTGAGCAGGCCCGGCAGGAACAGCTTGTCCTGCACCACGCCGTTCTTGAGACCGGATTCGTTGGCGATCCTGGTAATTTTCACCGCCGAGGCGAGATCGGTCGCGATCGGCTTCTCGCAATAAACATGCTTGCCATGCGCGATCGCCTTTTCCAGAAGCGCAGGCCGCATCTGCGTGGTGCCGGCATCGAAAAACACTTCGTCTTCGGGATTGAGCAGCGCCTTGTCCAGATCGGCGGCCCAGCGTGTCACGCCGTATTGCTGCGCCAGCGCGGAAATCTTGTCCGGATTGCGTCCGACCAGGATCGGGTCCGGCATCACCCGGCTGCCGTCTGACAGAACCACGCCGCCCTGGTCGCGGATCGCGAGCACCGACCGGATCAGATGCTGGTTCATCCCCATGCGCCCGGTGACGCCGTGCATGATGATGCCGAGACGCTTTGCCGCCATTCCCTGGCCCCCGTTCCTGCTGTTCTGACGGCTCTTTTAACTGGTTGGTTAAAAGATGAAAAGTCCGATTTTTCGTCGCATTCAGCGTCCGGAAGCGACCGCCCGGGCCGTGGACGCGCTCCGGATCGAAGCCGGATCGATGGCGGACGCAAAGCCAGGCTGACCGCCCAGCGAACCGATGGCGAGGGCGCCGTCGCGGATCGAGAGCCGCACCGCCCCGTCGCGCGCTTCATACAGATCGGGATGCGCTCTCAGGAACGCCCTTGCCTCCTCGGGCGGCGTTCCGGGAAATCCGCCAACGAAATGATGCCCGTTTCGCTCGGAATGTTCGATCCCGTGAAAGGCTAGCAGCGCGAGATCCTGCTGGACCGCGAGCCCGGCCTGGCAGGTCAGATCCTCCCCGGCGACAAAAACCTGGGCATTGCCGCTTGCGGACCAGCGCGCGGCGCGTGCGCCATTGACCAGCGACTTATAAATGCCCTTGCAGGTCTTCGACGAGATTCCGCGATAGCCGAGCGCGACCGCTTTCGGAAACGTCTCGTAGTCGCTCTCGCCTTCGTCCACGATGACGGCAAAGCGTTGCCCGAATTCACCAAGCGGCGTGCGGAACGTGAGATCGCGCGGCAAGGGCTGCTCAACATAGAGAAGCCGCTGCATCAGATTTGCAAGACCCGGCTGGCGCAGCAACGCCTCGCCGAGCGCCGTCAGATCGTCATGGCTGCCATATTGCTCGTTGGCGTCGAGCGTGACGCGATAGTCGATGGCGGCGCGGTCGAGTTCGGCCGCGATCAGGGCAAGGCGGTCGGCATCGGCCGCGGCATGTCCCGAAAGCTTCAGCTTGAAATAACGGCAGCCGGTCAGCCGGTGAATATCCGATAGCTCCTCAACCGTATCCGCCATGCCTACGGTGTGGCGCAGCATGATCCGCGACAGCGGCTGGCGGCTCTGCAGATAGACCGCAATCGCCGCGTCGTCGATATCCGGCGACAGCCGCGCATCGAGCCCGGCCATATTGCCGCGCAATCCGTCGAACACATTGACCCCATGCGCACGCAGCAACGCGTCGAGGATCGCCTTGTCGATCTGCGCGGGCCCGAACGCAGCGGCAAGGCCGGGAATGGTCTCGCGCGCGCAGGCCGACAATGCATCCGCGTGACATGCCGCGTGATGACCGAACGCGGTGTCGGCGGACTGGCGCGCAAGATAGAGATCGCGGGCGATCGTCAGCGCGCGCCGCAACTGGCCGACGGTCTGGTCCGGGGTGAGCGCCGGATCCTTGTTGAACCATTTCGGAACCAGCAACTCGGCGGTGGCACCGAGGCTGCGCCGCCCATCGCCGGTTTCGATTTCGGCGAACAGAAAGAGCTGGGACGCAGACGTCACCGTGACTGCGCCGAACTTGAAAGGGACACGGAACACAACCGGCCGCTCGAACCAGTCGAGCGAGCAGACCCGGAATTTGGGAGCCATCCTACCCACACACTGCGAATTAACTCATCAGTTAATCCACGGCCTTCCGGTCGCCCGGTCAAGCCCTTGACGCCGCAGCAACGGGTGCGGTCCTGCGGAGGCAGGCAGACCAATTGTGGTACTATATTATTTATTCGGAACTTTTGGGAGCCTTTTGCGTTGCACCAAACACGTCGCGCATAATCCCGTCATTGTACCGCCTGATGGGATTACCTTGACCGATTTAATGGGGGAGATTTCGTCGTATTCATTCTTCCATCGAACGCGGACGCGCTGAGCGTCCTCGGCCGCTGCGGGGCGTCGGGCAAGACGACCGTTTGTAAGCCAGCCGGGCTCGGCACGAAACTCACCCGCCCATCGGCACGATTGCCGCCTGAACATCGCGACCTGAACCTGAACGCGGAGAACGAAAAACCGCCGCCCATGCCGGACACCGAAACCGCCCCTGGAAGCAAAGCCCATGATCACATCGGCGAAGCCGGCACACAAAAGCGGCATTCGTCGCCGCGCGTGCCGCCTGCGCGCGTCGAACGTCACGCATCCGCGATCTTTCTGGATATCGACGGGACGCTCTTGGACATCGCGCCGACGCCGCTATCGGTGCATGTCTCGGACGAATTGCGCAACACGCTCGCCACGCTCAAGGCGCGCTTCGGCGGGGCCATCGCCTTCGTCAGCGGACGGCCGATCGCGGAAATCGACCGGCTCTTTCATCCGCTGCGAATCTCCGCCGTCGGCGGACATGGCGCCGAAATCCGCTTTTCGCCCGATGCCGATATTGCGCGAAGCCAGAAGGCAATGCTCGATGTCGACTTGCGCGAGGCCTTCGCGCGCATCGGCCGCATCGGCGCGGGCGTGATCGTGGAGGACAAGGGCTATTCGCTCGCCATCCACTATCGCCTGGCGCCGAAGCTCGGCGGCGAAATCATGAAAGGCGTATCCGACATCTGCAAGAACCAACGCTGCGACGCTCTCGAAATTCTCCCCGGCAAGTTTGTGATCGAGATCAAGCCCGGCGGCTACGACAAGGGCACCGGTTTGCGCGAAATGATGAATGTGGCGCCGTTCGCCGGACGGCGGCCGATCTTTGTCGGCGACGACATAACCGACAACGCGGCTTTCGCCGTGTTGCCCGACTTCGACGGCACCGGATTTTCCGTCGGCGGCATCGTGCCGGGGGCAAGCTTCAATTTCGACGGGCCGCAGGATGTGCGGCACTGGCTGCGGCTTTTGAGTGAGGATCGTGCATGAGTGAGGCCGCCGTCGACTACGGGCTCGATCTCGCGATTATCGGCAACGGCCGGACCGCAGCGCTGCTGGAGCCGTCCTCGCGCATCACCTGGTGGTGTTTCCCACGCTTCGACAGCGACCCGGTGTTCTGCCGCCTGCTCGCAGGGAAGGAAGACAAAGGCTTCACTGACATCGTGCTGGACGGGCTCAAGCACGTCAAATCCAACTACATGCGCAACACGCCGATCGTCGTCACCGAACTGACCGATGAACACGGCGGCGCGATCCGCATCACCGACTTCGCACCGCGATTCCAGAATCTCGACCGCATCTATCGCGCGCCGCAGCTCGTGCGAATCATCGAACCGATCGCGGGCTTGCCGCGCATCACCATCCGGTTTCGGCCGACTTACAATTACGGAACGCCCGTCACCAATCACGCACTCGGCAGCAATCACATCCGCTATTGGGGCGGCGAGATGCAGCTGCGCCTGACCACCGACGCGCCGCTTTCCTATATCGAGCGGGAATCGTCGTTCGTCGTGACCCGACCGCTGCACATGGTGTTCGGCGCCAATGAGCCGTTTCCGGCCGCACTGGCTCCGACCTGCCGCGACTTCCTGGATCGCACCCGCGACTATTGGCGCGAATGGGTCCGCCGGCTGAACCTGTCCTATGACTGGCAGGATCCGATGATCCGTTCGGCGATCACACTGAAACTCTCCAATTTCGAGGAGACCGGCGGCATCGTCGCCGCGCATACCACCTCGATCCCGGAATCGCCCGGATCGCAGCGCAACTGGGACTATCGCTTCTGCTGGCTGCGCGATGCCTATTTCGTGGTGAAGGCGCTCAACCGCATCGGCGCCACCCGCACGATGGAGGATTTCATCCTCTACATCGTCAATCTGGTTTCGGAAGAAGCCGAGATGATCCGGCCGGTTTATCCGATCGTGCCGACCGACACGATGGACGAACGCGTTGCGCAGAATCTCACCGGCTTCCGCGGCGACGGGCCGGTGCGGATCGGGAATGCAGCGGCCGAGCAGGCGCAGCACGACACCTATGGCAGCGTCATCCTTGCGGCAATGCCGATGTTCTTCGACCGCCGGCTGCCGCAGATGGGCGATGAATCGCTGTTCCAGTTGCTGGAGGTGCTGGGACGTAAGGCCGAGCGGCTGGCGCTCACGCCCGATGCCGGCATCTGGGAATATCGCGGGCGGCAGCGCATCCACACGCATTCAGTGGCCATGTGCTGGGCCGGCTGCAACCGGCTGGCGGCGATCGCGCAACGGCTCGGCTTTGTCGAGCGCGCCAATTACTGGAACGACGTGGCGGATCGCCTGCATGCGGCGATGCTGGACAAGGCCTGGAACGCCAAGCGCGGCGCTTTCACCGGCGCCTTCGGTTCCGACGACCTCGACGCCAGCGTGCTGCTGCTCCACGAACTGGGCGCCGTCGAGGTCGACGATCTCCGGTTCATCTCGACGGTTTCGGCGATCGAGCGCGAACTTCTGCGCGGCAACCACGTTATGCGTTATGCCAGCCCCGACGATTTCGGCGTGCCGGAAGGCGAGTTCCTGATCTGCCGCTTCTGGCTGATCGATGCCTGGTGGTCGCTGGGCCACAAGGAAAGGGCGCGCGACCTGTTCGTCGACGCCTTGCGCTATACCAATCGCTACGGGCTCCTGGCGGAGCATATCCATATGAAAGACGGGCAGCTTTGGGGTAACTTCCCCCAGACCTATTCAATGGCAGGACTGATCCTGACTGCGATGCGCCTGTCGCGAAGCTGGGAGGACCGGTATTGGCGCGGCTAGTCGTCGTCTCGAACCGCGTATCGGTGCCGAAATCCGGCACCCGTGCCGGTGGCCTCGAAGTCGCCGTGCTGGCGGCGCTGAAGCGAAATCCGGGCATCTGGTTCGGATGGAGCGGCCGCCTCTCCACCAATGTGCTCGCGACGCGGGAGATCAAGGGCGATCCGGTCTCCTACGTTCTTACCGACCTGCCGAAAGAGGCTTATGACGAATTCTATTACGGCTTCGCCAACCGGGTGCTGTGGCCGATCCTGCATTACCGGCTCGATCTCGCAGAGTTTTCGCGCCAGGATTTGTCCGGCTACACCAAGATCAACGAGCATTTCGCCGATGAGCTGCACGACATCCTGAAGCCGGACGATATTGTCTGGGTCCACGATTATCATTTCCTGCTGCTGGCAAAGGCGCTGCGCGAGCGCGGCCACACCAATCGCATCGGGTTTTTCCTTCACACGCCGTTCCCGCCCGTCGAGATCATCACCGGGCTTCCGCATCACGAGCGCATCATCTCCGCGCTTTGCCATTACGATCTGGTCGGCTTCCAGACCGAGACCGATGCCCGCAACTTTGCGCGCTATGTCGAAAACGAGTGCCGGTATCCGGGCGATCGCAGAAGCGGCTACATGACCGGCGAGCGCACCGTCAGGATCGGGGACTTCCCGGTGGGCGTCGAGGTCGACAGCTTCAACAAGATGGCGCGACGCGCGATCCGCTCCTCTTTCGTGGAGGGCGTGCTGCAGTCCCTCTCCGGCCGCGCGATGATTATCGGGGTCGACCGGCTGGACTATTCCAAGGGCATCGAGAACCGCCTGGCGGCGTTCGAGCAGTTTCTCGGCACCTATCCGGAATGGCGCGACAACGTCACGTTCCTTCAGATCACGCCCAAGAGCCGCTCCGAGATTCCCGAATACAAGCAGATGGAGATGAACGTCTCGGCGACCGTCGGCCGGGTCAACGGCATGTATGGCGAGGCGTCGTGGACTCCGATCCGCTACGTCAATCGCGCCCATACCCGCACCGCCCTGTCGGGCCTGTACCGCGCCGCGCGTGCGGCACTTGTGACGCCGCTTCGCGACGGCATGAACCTTGTCGCCAAGGAGTTTGTCGCCGCGCAGGACGCAGACGACCCCGGCGTGCTGATCCTGTCGCGCTTCGCCGGGGCCGCCGTTGAGTGCAAGCCGGCGCTGCTGGTCAATCCCTACGACAACGAGGCCGTCGCCGCCGCCATCCACCGCGCGCTCACCATGCCGCTCGAGGAGCGCAAGGCGCGGCACAATGCGCTTTATGACATCATCTCGAAAAATGACATTAACGAATGGCCTATCCGCTTCCTGTCGGCATTGACGGGGACTGCCACGATGGACGGCGCCGCAGAGGCAAGCTCGAAGCCCGGCTCCGGAACGAGGCAACCGCGACGGCTGTCGGTCGGAAACCTGTAACGACACGCGCGATTTGAATTTCACGACCAGGAATGAAAGGAGGTGCGACCATGTCCGCTATTGGGAAAACGCGCTGGGCCATCCCTGAGGGCTATATCCCTTCGCAAAGCATCTCGCAGGACCGCGCACTCCTGTCCCACGAGACGGCCTGCATTCTGAATGCGGGCGATCGCGAGGCGAATATCCGCCTGACGGCCTATTTCGCCAACCGTGAACCTGTGGTCTATCGCGTTGTCGTTCCCCCGCGCCGGACACTGCACCTGCGCTTCAACGATCTCACCGATCCGGAGCCCATTCCGCTTGATACCGATTACGCATCGGTGTTCGAGTCCGACGTCCCCATTGTCGTGCAGCATACGCGGCTCGATTCCCGCCGCGCCGAAATCGCGCTGCTCTCGACCGTGGCCTACGGCGAGGATTAGCCAGAGGTCGTCTCTCAGCGGCGGTCGTCCGTCGGTGCCGTTATCCGCGAGGGCTCAACCGAAACGCTCTATGCGTCCGAGCGAGGCCGTAAAATGCTAGTTGCAAATGCTTCTTAATAGCGATAATGGAGAATGGGCGGCATCGGATCCGGTACCGGGAAGCGCGGCATGACATGGGGCGAATTAGTGCAGACTGAAACCGGCGCGAAAGATTTGCGGCGCGGTCCAAGCGGAGCGCTGGCGGTGGCCTGCGTTACGCTGTTGACCGTCACAGCATTGGCGATGTCCGATGAAGCTGCGGCTCAGGCGGCAGAAACATCCAATAGAGAAACGCGCATTGGAAACGACATCCCCGAGGTGCCAGGTGATGACATTTTCGGTTTCACCTCAACCACCGACACCGGCAAAAAAGGTGACCGGGGCATTGCCAACGAGATCACCGGGTTTCATGGCAGACGTGACGGCCGCTACAATGTTCTGAGCAACAAGACAGAATATAGCTATAGCCCAGCCGATGACTGGTGGGTTGCGGCGTCGGGCTTCATCTCAAATCATCGCATCCGTGGTGTCACCGGCGTTGCTGACAACAGCATCACGCATTTCGACGGCTTCTCTGCGGAAGTCCAATACAGATTCATCAAGCGCAGCAGATCGAACCCGTTCGCGCTCGCAGTCGCGGTCGAACCTGCCTATGCGTTCAGTGATCTCACTACTGGGCAGAAATCAGAAGGGTACGGTGCCGCTTTCAAGCTTCTGGTCGACGCTGTGATCGTTCCCGACAAGCTGTTCTGGGCCGCCAACGCTATCTGGTTGCCGGTGCGCTCGCAGGACATCGAAGATCGCAGTATTTGGCTGACTACATCAGCCAGCCAGCTTTCGGCCGCGCTCACGTGGCAGCTCTCGCCGAGCGTTTTTGTTGGTGTTGAAGTGCGGCAGATGACTATCTATGGCGGAACTTTTTTCAAGGAGCGCATTGGCTACGCCAATTATCTCGGGCCGACGCTGCTCTGGAAGCTCACAGACAAGATCGCGTTTAACACCACCTGGCAACCGCAAATCTCCGGCCGATCTTCGGATAATCCGACTTTGCGTCACGACCTCGACAACTTTGAGCGCGCGCAATTTCGCTTCAAGCTGGCGATGGAGTTGGACTAGGCTCGCGGATAAAGCCTCACAGCTTCAGCGCCTGACAGACCTATCGGACTTGCCGACTTTACACATTCTTATTTTTGAATATTTGTCGAGCTTTGAGGGGTCAGGGATCATGTTTGCACCTCGCTGGATTCAATTGCCGCTTCTTATCGCAGTAATGTTGTTGCCTGTCAGCGCAACGCCGCAAACTCTGGAAAAATCACCTGCGGCCGTTTCTGAAAGTCACGGGAATCTTGCCGAATTCGTGCATGGCGCGCCGCCCAACCCACCGAAATCTGGCTTCGCGCTGCCGGAGGGCGGATTTACGATAACTGGTGGGAAGCGCTCGACTGTTCCAGACAACATGCGCCGCCTGCCACGCTTTTGATGGAAGGGCGCTCAATTGGGGAAGCGCCGAGGAGCCAGCCTATATCGGGACCGAGGCAAACATTTTTCCGCACGAGGTCTTACATAAAATCCTCAATGGTCATCCCGGAGTGGCGATGATCAACATGCGAGGGTTTCCGCTTGAGGACGCCATCGATATTCTCGTTTACTCGCGAACATTGCCAACAAAGTGACGGATATTCTCTGAGGTTTTTCAGGCCGTTCGGCTACTTGGAATTTACCAGACACCCCGCCAGAACGCGCGCGACATGCACGGCGTCGCGGCCGGCGCCGTCGTGGATCTGGTGGCGGCAGGAGGTGCCGTCGGCAACGATGATCGCGTCCTCGGGCGCCTTGCGCACGGCCGGCAGGAGCGACAATTCACCCATGGCGAGCGAAACGTCGATGGTGTCGTCGCCGTAGCCGAACGCACCGGCCATGCCGCAGCAGCTCGATTCCAGGATCTCGACCGCAAGCTCGGGCACGAGCTTGAGCACGGCCTGCACCGGCGCGAAGGCGTCGAAGGCCTTCTGATGGCAATGCCCGTGCACCAGCGCGCGGCGCGGCATCGGCTTGAGTTTCAGATCGAGCCGTCCGGCCTTGTGCGCGCGTAGCAGGAACTCCTCGAAGGTGAGCGCCAGAGATGCGAGCTTTTGCGCCGCCTCGGTCCGTACCAGTGCGGGAATTTCGTCGCGGAAGGACAGGATGCAGCTCGGCTCAAGGCCGATCAGCGGAACGCCCTGTTCGACAAACGGGACAAGGGCAGCCAGCGTGCGCTGCGCCTCTGCACGCGCCTGGTCGACCGCGCCGACCGACAGGAAGGTGCGGCCGCAGCAGAGCGCACGCCTGTTGCCGTCCGCGGGCCGCGCCACCTCCACGGCATGACCGGCCGCCGTCAGCACCGCGATCGCGGCGTCGAGATTTTCGCGCTCGAAATAGCGGTTGAAGGTGTCGGCGAAGAGGACGACGGTGCGGTCTTGTTCGCCGCGCACTCCGGCATCAGCATCCCGAAACACATCCCGCCGCCACCGAGGCAAAGTCCGCCGCGCCGACAAGCCCGCGATCCGCTCCGACAGCCATGCCGCACCCGGTACGACATTGCGCGCATTCATCAGCCACGGAACCCTTGCCGCATACGGCGCATAGCGCGGCAGCCAGCCGACCAGCCGGTCGCGCAGCGAAAAACCGAAGCGCGCGGCCCGCGCCGCCTGCACCTCGATCTTCATGCGCGCCATGTCGACGCCGGTTGGACATTCGCGGCGGCACGCCTTGCAGGAGACGCACAGCTTCATGGTCTCCGCCATCTCGTCCGAGGTCAGCGCATCGGGACCGAGCTGACCCGTCACGGCAAACCGCAGCGAATTGGCGCGCCCGCGCGTGACGTCGCGCTCGTCGCGGGTGACGCGATAGCTCGGGCACATCACGCCGCCCTCGATCTTGCGGCAGGCGCCGTTGTTGTTGCACATTTCGACCGCGCCCTGGAAACCACCGCCCGCGCCGGGCCAGGCCGACCAGTCAAGCTTTGTCGCGATATCCTCGCCGCGATAGCCGGGCTTGAAGCGGAAGTTCGTTGCATCGTCGAATTTCGGCGCATGCACGATCTTGCCGGGATTGAACAGGCCGTCCGGATCGAACCGCGTCTTCACCTCCTCGAACGCCCGCACGAGACGCTTGCCGAACATGAATTCGTGAAATTCCGAGCGCACGATCCCGTCGCCATGTTCGCCGGAATGCGAGCCCTTGTAGTCGCGCACCATTGCAAACGCCTCTTCGGCGATCGCGCGCATCGCCTTGACGTCCTTCTCAAGCCGCAGGTTGAGCACGGGGCGTACATGCAGACACCCCGCGCCGGCATGGGCGTACCAGGTGCCGCGGGTGCCATGCTTCTCGAACACGGCAGTGAGCCGCGCCGTATAATCGGCGAGATGTTCGAGCGGCACCGCGCAATCCTCGACGAAGGAGACCGGCTTCCCCTCCTCCTTCATCGACATCATGATGTTGAGGCCCGAGGTGCGCACCTCGGTGATCTGTACCTGCAAGGCCGGATCGAGAACCTCGACCACGCCGCCCTGCTTTGCGCCGCTATTGGTCCAGGCGTAACCGAGATCGCCCATCAATTCGCCGAGCCGTTTCAGGCGGCGCAGATTCTCGTCGTGATCCTCCTCGCCGAATTCGACCAGCAGGATCGCATCCGGCGCACCGCGCACGAATTGCTCCAGCGTCGGACGGAAGATTGCGATCTCGCGGGCGAGCTCGATCATGGTGCGGTCGATCAGTTCGACGCCGATCGGCTTCAGCCGCACGATATGCTGGGCTGCATCCATCGCATCGTAGAACCGGCCGAAATGGCAGGCGCCCACCGCGCGCCTGCCGAGCAGCGGGGCGAGCTTCAGCTCGACCTGCGTGGTGAAGCCGAGCGTGCCTTCAGAGCCGATCAGGATATGCGCGAGATTGAGATCGTTGCGGCCCGGCAGAAATGCATCGAGATTATAGCCGCCGACCCGGCGCTGCACTTTCGGAAACCGCTTTTCGATTTCGTCGGCCTCGCGCGCACCAAGCGCGAGCAGGTCGGAGGCGAGCGAGGCCATCGGCGACGATGGCGGAAATTCCGCCAAGCTTGGCGAGGCCGGGCCGAAAGTTGCGGTGCTGCCATCGGCGAGGACCGCATTCACCGAGATCACGTTCTCCCGCGTATTGCCGTAGCGCATGGAGCGCGCGCCGCAGGAATTGTTGCCGGTCATGCCGCCGATGGTGGCGCGCGACGCGGTGGAGATGTCGACCGGAAACCACAAGCCGTGCGGCTTGAGCGCGCGGTTGAGATCGTCGAGTACAATGCCCGGCTCGACCGTGCAGCGTCGTCCTTCGACATCGATCTCCACAATGCGGTTGAGATATTTCGAGCAATCGATCACGAGCGACGCATTCACCGTCTGCCCGCATTGCGAGGTGCCGCCGCCGCGCGCCAGGACCGAGACGCCATCTTCACGCGCGATCGCGATGGCGCGTGCGGCGTCGTCTATCGTCCGCGGCGCCACCACGCCGAGCGGCATGATCTGATAATGCGACGCATCGGTAGCGTAGCGACCGCGGGTGAAGCGGTCGAACCGGATGTCACCCTGGACCTCGGATTTGAGCCGCCGCTCCAGGCCCGGCCGCAAAGTCTCAGACAAAACCAAACTCCTCCCGGCGGCCCGTTCTCGGGTCGCGCCCTTGGGCGCGCCACCCTCCAATGCGGCTATGCGATCAGCTTATGCTGCGTTGGGGCTTGACCGGACTGTCGCATTCGGTGTTCATCCCGGCAAGTTCAGGCCGCGAAAGCGGCCCTCTTGCCCTCCGGGCAAGCCCCTGATTATCGGAGCTTTTCGACGATGGCCCAGAATTCCTCGCGCGCCGCCGGGCGCCATTTCCTGCAGATCCCGGGGCCGACCCCGGTGCCGGACCGCGTGCTGCGCGCCATCGACCGGCCAGTGATCGACCATCGCGGACCGGAATTCGCCAAGATGGCGAAGTCGGCACTGGAGGGCATCAAGACCATTTTCAAGACCGCCAATCCGGTGATCATCTACACCGCGACCGGCACCGGCGCCTGGGAAGGCGCGCTGGTCAACACCCTGTCGCCCGGGGACAAGGTGCTGATGGTCGAGACCGGCCAGTTCGCCACGCTCTGGAAGAAGATGGCGGAGAAGTTCGGACTGAGGGCCGAGTTCATTTCGACCGACTGGCGCACCGGCGCCGATCCGGCCGTGATCGAGGCGCATCTGCGCAAGGATACCAACAAGGAGATCAAGGCGGTCTGCGTGGTCCACAACGAGACCTCGACCGGCTGCTCGACCTCCATTCCCGCGATCCGCAAGGCGATCGATGCTGCGGATCATCCGGCGCTTCTGATGGTCGACACCATCTCCTCGCTCGCCTCGACCGATTACCGGCATGACGAATGGGGCGTGGACGTTGCGGTCGGCGGCGCGCAGAAGGGCCTGATGATGCCGCCCGGCATGTCCTTCAATGCGCTGAGCCCGAAGGCACTGGAAGCCTACAAAACCGCGAAGCTTCCCAAGTCGTTCTTCGACTGGGACGACATGATCAACATGAACAAGGTCGGCTTCTTCCCCTATACGCCGGCGACGCTGATGCTGAGCGGCCTTGTCGAAGGCATCGCGATGCTGCACGAGGAAGGGCTCGACAACGTGTTCGCGCGCCATGACCGGCTGGCCGAAGCCGTGCGCCGCGCGGTCACGCATTGGGGACTCGAAATTCTCTGCCGCGATCCGAAGCATTATTCATCGACAGTGACCGCGATCCTCCTGCCGGAGGGTCACAATGCCGACGCCTTCCGAACGCTTGCGCTTGAGCATTTCAATATTTCCTATGGCGCGAGCTTCGGCCCCTATGCCGGAAAGTATTTCCGCATTGGCCATCTCGGCGACACCAACGATGCCACCATCATCGGAGCGCTTGCCGCGACCGAAATGGCGCTGGCGCTGGCCGCCGTGCCGCACAAGAAGGGTGGCGTCCAGGCCGCGATGGATTATCTGATCTCGGCGCATTCTGCGCCGGCCCGTCAAGCGGCGGAGTAATCGTACCGTCCGCAGACTTTTGATCCGTCACCCTGAGGTGCCCGGCCAACGGCCGGGCCTCGCAGGGCGGCGGCCACTCGTTTCCCGACTTGTCGCGCCGGCTGCATGGCTTTTCGCCATGTCATGCAAAAACACAGGATAGCTCGCTCCTGCGAGAGCGACAGCAGGAAAGATCAATACGTCTCGACATGATAGCGGCCCTGGGATCGCATCGCGGCGCGCAGTTCGGCCCAATCCATGCCTGAACTGCGGCAGATATCGGCCAGCGCCTCATCCACGCCGGCTTCCATGCCCTTCAGTCCGCAAATGTAGATGTGCGTCTTTTCCTGCTTCAGAAAAACCGCGACCTCGTCTGCGGTCGCGCGCATCCGGTCCTGCACATAGGTCTTCGGCTCGCCGGGCACCCGCGAATACGCAAAATGCTTGCGCAACAGCCCGTCCGGCACTTTCTGCAGCGGACCGAAATACGGCAGCTCCTCCGGCCGCCGCGCGCCGAAATAGATCACCATGCGGCCGGGCGCATCGCGCATGGTGCGGCGGCGCCGCTCGGTGAAGCCGCGGAAAGGCGCAGAGCCGGTGCCGGTGCAGATCATGATGATATTGGCGGACGGATCGTCCGGCATCAGGAAGGTCGCGCCGAACGGCCCCGTCACCTGAACCTGATCGCCCTTTTTCAGGTCGCAGAGATAGTTCGAGCAGAGCCCCTGCGGCTCGCGCTTCACCGTGAGCGCGAGATTGTTGTGCTTCGGCCGTTCGCCATCGCGCGAACTGGCGACCGAATAGAGCCGGATCACATGCGGCTTGCCGGTCGCGTCGGTCCCAGGTGGGATAATGCCGATGCTCTGGCCCTCAAGGACCGGGAACGTGGTGTCGCCGAAATCCAGAATGATGTGGCGCACGTCGTTGTCGGCATCGGGATCGGTCAGGCGATAATTGCCGGTGACGGTGGCGACCGCCGGACGGCTGCGGTTATAGAGATTGATGGTCGGCTTGCTGGCGGACTTTGGCGCCACGGACTTGCCGCCGCTGCCGGAATGCGCCTCTGCAATCAGTTTCGCGGCTTCGTCGTCGTCCGCCTCCCCCGCGGCGCCATCTCCACTCGCAATCTCCTCCTGCGGCGGCAATTCCTCCCAGCCGAACTGCTCCTCGATGGAGTAGGCGTTGGCAACGATTCGCCAGTTATCGATCGAGCCGGTCGGACAGGGCGAAATGCAGTCAAGGCAGAAATTGCACTTCTCCGGATCGACGACGTAGTTGTTGTCATCGTGCGTGATCGCATCGACAGGACAGGTCTCCTCGCAGGTATTGCAGCGGATGCAGATCTCGGGATCGATCAGATGCTGCTTGTGCGGCGTTGTTGTGGTCGCGTCCATGTGTCTGCTCTCGGCAATGCACAGCGCCTCTTCTCCCTCCCCCGTTCACGCGGGAGGGTCGGCTGACGCAGACAAATTCACGCGGTTTGCGCAAGCTTGACTGCGGGCGAAGCGAAGGGGATCGGGGTGGGGGATTTTCTTATCCGCACCAAGCCCCACCCGGCTCACCGCTTCGCGTCTCGCCACCCTCCCCCGCAGGCGGGTGAGGGAAAAGAAAGAGGGCTACGCCGCGATCTTTACGTACTCGAAATCGCCCGGCTTGTTGTCGATTCCGACCTTGGGCGGCGAAATCCAGTTCGCGAATTTCCCCGGCTCGGTGACCGGCTTCATCAGCGCCTCGATGAAGTCGCCGTCCGCCTTCGACGGCAGATATTTGTCGCGCTGCTTGGCCCATTCGGCATCGTTCAGGATCACGCCGGACGGCGTCGCATGCACGTCCTTGAACTCGCCGACATGGCGGTGGAACGCGACATGCGGCAATTCGAGACGGAAGTTCACGCCCGCCTTTTCGATCACCTTGTTCCAGCGGTCCACGCCCTTGGCGCAGTCGGCGGTGTAGTCATCGCGCAGGCGCATGTTGAGCGCAGTCAGCGCCGGCTCGTCGACCCGCTTGATCTCGCCGTCGACCAGCTTCAGCACCGGATAGGTGTCGTTGGTGAGACGATGATCGTCCTGGATGCGGGTTTCCTGATAGCGGCCCTTGATTCCGGAATTGTAGGCGTTCGCGGCATTGGTCGAGACCTCGGAGCCGAACAGGTCGAGCGACAGCGAGTAATGCAGGTTCAGCTTCTTCTGGATGGTCGGCAGGTCGATCACCCCGAGCTTGCGCACCTTCTCGATCTCGTTCGGATCCTCGATGCCGGCTTGCTTCATCGCCTCGCAGGTGCGCTGCACGGTCCGGGATATGCCGGTCTCGCCCACGAACATATGATGCGCTTCCTCGGTCAGCATGAAGCGGCAGGTGCGCGACAGCGGGTCGAAGCCGGACTGCGCCAGGCTTTCGAGCTGCATCTTGCCGTCGCGGTCGGTGAAGAAGGTGAACATGAAGAAGGACAGCCAGTCCGGCGTCGCCTCGTTGAAGGCGCCGAGCATGCGCGGCGCCTCGGCCGAGCCGGAGCGGCGGCGCAGCAGATCGTCGGCCTCCTCGCGGCCGTCACGGCCGAAATACTTGTGCAGCAGATACACCATCGCCCAGAGGTGACGGCCTTCCTCGACATTGACCTGGAACAGATTGCGCATGTCGTAGAGCGAGGGCGCGGTCTTTCCGAGATGGCGCTGCTGCTCGACCGAGGCCGGTTCGGTGTCGCCCTGGATCACGATCAGCCGGCGCAGCAGCGCACGATGTTCACCCGGCACTTCCTGCCAGGCCGGCTCGCCGAGATGCTGGCCGAAATTGACCTTGCGGCCTTCCTCGGCGGGAGCAAGAAGAACGCCCCAGCGATATTCCGGCATGCGCACATAATCGAACTTGGCCCAGCCCTTCGGATCGACCGAGACCGCGGTGCGCAGATAGACGAGAGATTGCTGGAAGCCTTCCGGTCCCATGTCCTGCCACCAGTCGAGATAGCCGGGATGCCAGGTCTCCAGCGCCTTCAAGACGCGTGCATCTTCCGTGAGGCCGACATTGTTCGGAATGCGGGTCGAGTAATCGACATTCATGTAGTTCATCGGACGCTCCTCTATTCTTTTGCGATCACTTCTCTCGGTCCGTCATCCTGAGGTGGCCCTCGAAGGATGGCGGGCAGTGCCCTGGGCCGTCGCTCTGCGAGGCTCGCCGCGGCGCGGCTCGCGCCTCAGGGTGACGGCGATAGATCAAACCCGCCGCATATCGAACACCGGCTTCTGGCCGGTGCCGTAGCGGCGCAGCGCGCCTTGCTCGCCGACCGCATTCGGCCGCTGGAAGATCCAGTTCTGCCAGGCGGTCAGGCGCGCGAAGATTTTCGATTCCATCGTCTCCGGTCCGCCGAAGCGCAGATTGGCTTCGAGGCCGGTGAGCCCGTCGGGCGAGAAGCTTGCACGCTCTTCCAGGAAGATGCGGATTTCGTCCTCCCAGTCGACGTCGTCATAGGCGAAGGTCACGAGGCCGAGCTTTTCGGCTTCTTCCGCGTCCAGCATCGTGCCGATTGCGGCCTTCGCCTTGTCGAGCGCGCCCTTGTCGTCGAGGAACCGGCTCTCCAGCCGGCTGATGCCGTTCGGCATCGGATAGGCGCCGAAATTGGCTTCGCTCAGCGCGATCGTGGCCGGCGGGCGGTTGCCGCCATTGAGCTGCCCGATCAGCATGTAGGAGCGGTCGCAGGCAAAGGCGATTTCGGCAAGCGTGCCGGCAAAGCACGAACCCGGCTCGATGACGGCGACCAGCGAGCGCGAGGTAACATCGACGCGCTTGAGCACGCGTTTCCAGTAATTGCGGATCTCCCGCGCAAGCCAGTTGGTCTTGTTGGCCTCGAGGAAGGCGTCATGGGCCAGCACCTTGTCCGGCTCGCCTTCCGACTTGAACACGATGACGGCGATGTCGCCCTCATTGGTGCGGATATCGAGGATCGCATCGTCCAGTTCGCGCGCAATCCGCAGCGGCCAGAATTCGGCGCCGAGCGCGGTCATCTCGTCGACACTTGCGGGCGGCGGCAGATCGGGGCCGCGCAGCGTAATAGTGGCGATCCGCTGGCCGCGGTCGAGGGACACCGTCACACACGAATAGTCGCAGGTGTCGCCGGTCCATTTCTTCTTCAGCGGCGTCAGCGTAATGCCTTTGGCGCCCGCGGGCCGGTCGGACTTCGCGGCGAATTCCTTTGCGCGCGCGGCGACGATGTCGTCCAGCTTCGGCGCGGCGACGACCTCGTCGACGAGGCGCCAGTCCACCGCACGCTTGCCCTTCACGCCTTCCTCCGTGGTGCAGAACACATCGGCATGGTCGCGGCGGACTTTGCGCTTGTCGGTGACACGCGTCAGGCCGCCGGTACCCGGCAGCACGGCGAGCAGCGGCAATTCCGGCAGCGACACCGCGGACGAGCCGTCGTCCACCAGCATGATGTGGTCGGCGGCGAGCGCCAGTTCATAACCGCCGCCGGCGCAGGAGCCGGTGACCACACAGATGGTCTTCAGTCCGGATGTTTCGCTCGAATCCTCGATGCCGTTGCGGGTCTCGTTGGTGAATTTGCAGAAATTCACCTTATGGTCGTGGGTCGCACCCGCCAGCATGCGGATATTGGCGCCGGCGCAAAACACGCGCGGCTTGGCCGAGCGGAGCAGCACGACCTTCACCTCGGGATGCTCGAAGCGCAGCCGCTGCAGCGCGTCAGCAAGTTCGATATCGACCCCGAGATCGTAGGAGTTCAGCTTGAGCTGGTAGCCTTCGAACAGGCCGCCATTCTCGTCGACATCCATGGCGAGCGTGGCCACGTCGCCGTCGAAGGACAATTTCCAGTGCCTGTAGCGTGAGGGGTCGGTCTCAAAACCGATACGAGTCAAGCCGTTAGCAAGCTTTCGGGCGTTGTCAGCCATCCCTGAACCCCGGTTTCTGCTGGTTTTGATGAACATGCACTATAGTGCATGTTGACCGCGAGTCCAGCGGAAATTTAGTGCCGTTCCAAAACGAGGGCGGCCCGTCCAGAGCATAGCGGGCCGCTACGCCGCCGCGGACGCCTCATGCCCGTGCAGGATGCGGGTGACGAAGTCAGACACGGCGCGCAGGGTGACGTCGGCGGCCTCGCGCGCCGGATTATGCTTGACGCCCGGCAGCAGCGCGACGTCGACCGGGCAATAGCATTCCTCCTGCGCGATCTCGATCTGCCGGACGGTGCCGTATTGATCGTCCTCGCCCTGCACGATCAGGATCGGCACGCGGATATAGGCGAGCTCCTCGCTGATATCCCATGTGCGGAAATCGTTCTCGAGCCAGACATCGTTCCAGCCGCGAAACGCCACGTCGACATTGCTGTGATATTTCGCAAGCCGCGCGCGCAGATCACCGGTGTTGTAGGCCTCGCGCGCCTCGGCGATGGATTTCACGCTGATGTCTTCGACGATGAAATGCGGCGCCATCAGCACGAGCCCGCGCACGCGGTGATCCTGATGGCTGCCGGCATAGATCGCAGCGATCGACGCGCCGTCGCTGTGGCCGACCAGAATGCCGCGTTGAAAACCGATGGCATCGAGCAGCCGCGGCAGCGATGTTCTCGCCTCGTCATGCATGTAGCCGATCGGACGCGGCAGCGGCACCGGACTGGATTTGCCATAGCCCGCGCGCGAATAGACGAACACACCGCAGCCGGTTGCGGCCGCAAGCTTGTCCGGAAAATCATTCCACATCGCCACGCAGCCAAGGCCCTCGTGCAACAGGACCAGCGTCGGCGCGCGGTCCGGACGCGGTCCGATCATGCGGTATTCCAGCGTTTCATCGCCCAGGTCCAGCAGGCCCTGATCGGCAAGCGTTGTCATTCACACCCACTCCTGAACCAGTTTGAACAGCCGCGCTGCGCTCTGTTCGACCGTGAGGCCCGACGTATCGATCTGGGCTTCGGCCTGCGCGTAATCCTGCGAACGCGCTTCCAGGATCGCGACCAGATCGGACATTGCCTCGCGATTTTCCGACATCGGCCGCATATCGCCCTGCGCCATCACGCGGCTCATATGCTCCTGCGGCTGCGCCTTGACCCAGACCGTATGCGCGCGGCGCAGCAGCAGCGCGTAGGTCTCCGGTGACGAAACGATGCCGCCGGCCGTCGCAATCACCACCTTGTCATGACTGGCGATGACCTTTTCCAGCGATGCGCGTTCATAGCGCCGGAACGTCGAGACGCCGGACATCTCGATCAGCATCGAGATATTGGCGCCGTATTCCTGTTCCACCACGCGATTGAGCTCGACAAAGGGATAGCCAAGCTGCTCTGCGAGCCGCTTGCCGAGCGTGGATTTGCCGGCGCCGCGCAGGCCGACCAGCGCAATACGGCGCGCGCGCTCGGACTTCGCGCTCTGTACGATGCGGTGCTCGATCATTTCCTCGACCGCCGGCCAATCCGATGGCGCAAGCCGATTGATGAGGTCGAGCATGCGGTTCAGCCGCTCGTGGCGGCCGTCGAGCGGCAGCAGTTCGGTGATCGGGCTTTCCAGCGCATCGGCCACCGCCTTCAGAACCGTCAGCGACGGATTGCCGTAGCCGCCCTCGATCTGCGCGAGGTAACGCTCGGAAATGCCGGAATCGGTGGCGAGCTGACGCCGCGTGATGCCGCGCCGGGCCCGGCCGCGGCGGACCAGCCGGCCGACCTCCTCGGCAAAGGCCGTACTCGCCGACGTTGCGTCGCTGGCCGCGACAAGCTTGTCGTGCCGCTTTTCCTGGGTTTCGGACAAAGAGATCACCACGCCAATGCCATCATGCACAATAGTGCATGACCGTCGATCCGCAAACCATGCAGATCCCGGCTGAACGACCGCGTTGCGCCTTGACTCCTGTCCATATGTCGAGAATTATCGACATATGGACCCGTCCGCCGCCATTCTTGCGCTTGCCGCACTCGCGCAACCGACGCGGCTCGACGTCTATCGGCTGCTGGTCCGACACGAGCCCGACGGGCTTGCTGCGGGCGATCTCGCCCGGGAACTGGCGGTGCCGCACAACACCCTGTCATCGCATCTGTCCATCCTGACTCGCGCCGACCTTGTCACCTCGCGGCGGCACGGCCGGTCCATTGTGTACCGCGCCAAGCTGCCGACGCTGCAGGCGGTGACTTTATTTCTCCTGCAGGATTGCTGCGGCGGCAACCCGCGGCTCTGCGCATCGCTCATCGAATCGATCAAGCCCTGCTGTCAACCAAACGATAATCAGGTCCTCGAGGAAGAACCCATGGAAACCTCCGATCGCGTCTTTAACGTCCTGTTCCTTTGCACCGGCAACACCGCCCGCTCGATCATCGCCGAGTCGATCCTGCGCAAGGAAGGCCGCGGCCGGTTTCGCGCCTTCTCGGCGGGCAGCCAGCCCAAGGGTGAGGTCAACCCCTATGCGCTGCGCGTGCTGGAGCGTGCCGAATATCCGACTGGCGAATTGCGCTCGAAGAGCTGGCTTGAATATGCAAGCCCGGACGCGCCGGTGATGGATTTCGTGTTCACGGTCTGCGACAATGCGGCGGGCGAAACCTGTCCGGTATGGCCTGGTCAGCCGATGACGGCGCATTGGGGCATCGAGGATCCCGCGGCTGTCGAAGGCACCGACCTCGACAAGGAAGCGGCGTTCGTGAAGGCGCAGCGCTATCTGAAAAACCGCATTGTCGCATTTTGCAATCTGCCGCTTGCCTCCATCGACCGGCTCGCTCTTGGCACCAAGCTTCGCGACATCGGCCGCATGGAAGGCGCAACCGTCATGCACGACAAGGCGAGCTGATGCAGGACTTCGACCTGTCGCGCCGGCTGGCGGCGGAGGCGCTCGGGACCGGGCTTCTCGTCGCCACAGTTGTCGGCTCCGGCATCATGGCGGAGACTCTAACAAAGGATGTCGCGCTCGCGCTGCTCGGCAATACATTGCCGACCGGCGCCATTCTTGTGGTGCTGATCACTATTCTCGGCCCGGTTTCCGGGGCGCATTTCAATCCGGCGGTGACACTGGTGTTCACTCTGAAGGGCGACCTGTCGCCCCGCGAGGGCGCATTCTATACCGCCGCACAGATCATCGGCGGCGTCGCCGGGACCATCGCGGCCCATCTCATGTTCGCATTGCCGCTGATCGAGTTTTCGCTGAAGACCCGGACCGGCGGGCCGCAATGGTTTGCCGAAGGCATGGCAGCCTTCGGACTCGTGGCGACGATCCTCGCCGGCATCAAGTTCCAGCGCAACGCGGTGCCGTGGCTGGTCGGGCTCTACATCACCGCGGCCTATTGGTTCACCGCATCGACGTCCTTCGCCAATCCGGCCGTCGCCATAGCGCGCTCGCTGACCAATACGTTCTCCGGCATCCGGCCAGCGGATTTGCCCGGCTTCATTCTTGCGGAGCTGGCCGGCGCTGTGATTGCCCTCGCCGCGATGTCATGGCTGCTGCGCACCAGCCAGACCGCGGAAGGCGTACCTCAGGAAGCCAAGCTATGACGGTCACCATCTACCACAACCCCGCCTGCGGCACCTCGCGCAACGCGCTGGCGATGATCCGCCAAAGCGGCGAGGAGCCGGTGGTGATCGAGTATCTCAAACATCCGCCGAGCCGCGAACGGCTGGTGGAGCTGCTTCGCGCGATGGATATGCCGCCGCGCGAATTGCTGCGCCAGAAGGGCACGCCTTACGCCGAGCTTGGGCTTGACGATCCGAAATGGACCGACGACCAGCTGATGGACTTCATGATGGCGCATCCGATCCTGATCAACCGCCCGATCGTGGAGAGGCCCAAGGGCGTGAGGCTGTGCCGGCCGTCGGAAAAGGTGCTGGACATTCTGCCGAACCCGCAGATCGGCCGGTTCGTAAAGGAAGGCGGCGAAGTGATCGCCGCATTGGAGACCTGATGAATCCTGACCTGTCCGACCTTCCCAATCTTTCACCGCAAGCCCTGTCCCTGCCCGACCCGCAAGCATTGCGACAAGCCCCCTCGACGCACAAGCCTCGCATCCTCATGCTGTATGGCTCGCTGCGCGAGCGCTCCTACAGCCGCTTTCTGACGATGGAGGCGGCGCAGCTGCTCGAGACATTCGGCGCGGAAGTCCGCATCTACAATCCGTCCGGCCTGCCGCTGCCCGACGATGCGCCGGCCGATCATCCGAAAGTGCAGGAGCTGCGGGAGCTTTCGGCGTGGTCGGAGGGGCAGGTCTGGTGCAGTCCGGAACGCCACGGCGCGATGACGGGGATCATGAAAGCGCAGATCGACTGGATTCCGCTTTCGACCGGGTCGGTGCGGCCGACCCAGGGCAAGACACTTGCGGTCATGCAGGTCAGCGGCGGGTCGCAGTCGTTTAACGCCATCAACCAGCTGCGCGTGCTCGGCCGCTGGATGCGGATGATCACGATCCCGAACCAGTCATCGGTTGCGAAAGCCTTCGAGCAATTCGACGAGAAGGGGCGGATGAAGCCCTCCTCCTATTACGATCGCGTGGTCGATGTGATGGAGGAACTGGTGAAATTCACACTGCTCACCCGCGATGTTTCGCCGTATCTGACCGATCGCTACAGCGAGCGCAAGGAGAACGCGGCGAAGCTCGAATCGCGCGTGAAGCTCGGCTCGATTTAACAGGCTGCGGAAACGCAAACCTTGCCTATTCCACGTAGCGGGCGTCTCGATGGATGGGGTGGCCCGGCTCTAGACTAAACGCCCAGATAGCGATGCTGGATGTCCGGTGCCGCGCCGAGTTCCTTGGAGGTGCCGGTCCATACCGTACGACCGCGTTCGATCATGTAGTGGCGGTCGGCGATGGCGATCAGGGCCGCGACATTCTTGTCGATGACGAGGATCGACTGCCCGGCCTGTTTCAGCCGCGTCAGACATTGCCAGATTTCCTGCCGGATCAGCGGCGCAAGCCCCTCCGTCGCCTCATCGAGGATCAGAAGCCGCGGATTGGTCATCAGCGCACGCCCGATCGCCAGCATCTGCTGTTCGCCGCCGGACAGAAGATTGCCCATCTGGCCGGCGCGTTCGGCGAGACGGGGAAACAGCTCGATCACCTTCTCATACGTCCAGGGATCGGATGAACCCGAGGTGTTCGCCGCGGTCGCGATCAGGTTTTCGCGCACGGTGAGATTGGGGAAAATCTGGCGGCCTTCCGGGACCAGCCCAACTCCGAGCTTGGCGACGCGATAGGATGCCAGCCCGCGAATCTCCTTGCCGCCAAAGCGGATTGTCCCGGCGCGCGCAGGTGTGAGCCCCATGATCGACCGCACAGTCGTGGTCTTGCCCATGCCGTTTCGGCCCATGAGCGTCACCATTTCGCCGGCGGCGATGGCGAGCGACAGCCCGAACAGCACCTGGCTGCGGCCGTAGCAGGTTTCGATCCCGGAGATTTCAAGCAGGGTGTCAGCCATTGACCGTCACCGCCTCCTGCTCGCCAAGATAGGCCTGCCGCACTTCGGCATTGGCGCGGATGTCGTCGGGCAGACCGGTTGCGATCACGCGGCCATAAACAAGGACCGAGATGCGGTCGGCGAGCGCGAACACCGCCTCCATGTCATGCTCGATCAGAAGGATGGTATATTGCTTCTTCAGTTCGAGCAGCGTCTGCACCATACGCGCGGATTCTTCCGGGCCCATGCCTGCCATAGGTTCGTCGAGCAGCAGCATCTGCGGACGGGTTGCAAGCGCCATCGCGATCTCAAGCTGGCGATGCTCGCCATGGCTCATGCTGGCGACCACCGTATCGGCGCGATGCGACAGCCCGACCCGTTCCAGCGCGGCGCGCGCGGGCGCCCGCAATTCGTCTTCGTCGCGCGCATTGCGCCAGAAATGGAACGAGTGCCCGGCATGGGCCTGCACCGCGAGCGCGACATTGTCGAGGGCAGTGAAATCCTGAAACAGCGAAGTGATCTGGAACGACCGCGCCAGCCCGAGCATCGAGCGTTCGTAAGTCGGCAGCGTGGTGATATCGCGGCCGGCAAAGCGGATGCTGCCGGCATTCGGCGTAATTTCTCCGGTCAGTTGCCCGATCAGCGTGGTCTTGCCGGCGCCATTCGGTCCGATGATCGCGTGCAATTCGCCCTTCGGCACCGAAAGCGTGATCGCATCGGAGGCAAGAACGCCGCCGAAGCGCTTGGTGACGCCGTCAATGACGAGGAACGGTTCAGCCACGGCGGATCTTCTCCAGAAGGCCGTCGATGCCGCCCCGCGCGAACAGCACAATCAGCAGCAGCAGAGGACCGAGGATGAGAGCCCAGTATTCCTTGGCGGCGACCACCGGCTTGCCGGTGACGAACTGCCCGACCAACGAGATCAGATGCGGCAGCGTCTCCTCGAGCACCAGCAGCGCCACCGCGCCGACCACCGGCCCCAGCACCGAGCCCATGCCGCCCAGCACCGCCATGATGATCAGTTCGCCGGAGCGGGTCCAGTGCATGCTCGCCGGACTGATGAAGTCGGTATGGTTGGCGAGCAGGATGCCGGCGAGACCGCAAAGCACGCCGGCGATGACGTAGCAGGTCAGCCGGTAGCGATAGGTCGGAAAGCCGATCGCGCGCATGCGCCGCTCATTGGAGCGTGCGCCCTGGATGGCAAGGCCGAAGCGCGAATTGACCAGCCGCCAGACCAGATAGCAGGTCCCTATCAAGACGGCGAAACAGACATAATAGAAGGTGGTCTTGTCGGAGAGATTGATCAGCCCGCCGAAATCGCTGCGGCGATAGATGGTCAGGCCATCGTCGGCCCCGTAGCGGTCGAGGCTCACGCCCACATAATAGACCATCTGCGCGAAGGCGAGCGTGATCATGATGAAATAGACGCCGCGGGTGCGCAGCGACAAGGCGCCGGTGGCAAGCGCGAACAGGGCGCAGGCGGCCAGCGCGATCGGCCATTGCACAAAGCCGGAATTGACGCCCTCGTAGGCGAGAATGCCGACGGCATAGCCGCCGATGCCAAGGAAGGCAGCGTGGCCGAAGCTCACCATGCCGCCAAAGCCCATGATCAGGTTCAGGCTCACCGCGGCGATCGCGAGAATCACGATGCGGGTGAACAGCGTCATCATGAAGACGTCGCCCGTCATGCGAGAATAGACCGGGACCAGCGCCAGAAACATCATCAGCGCCGCGACGAGGACGTTCCGGACGGTGAGCGCGCGCATCATTTGCTCGCCGCCGGGAACAGACCTTCCGGCCGCCACACCAGAATCACCGCCATCACCAGATAGATCAGCATCGACGACAGCGCCGGCCCGGCCGTCGAGGCCGCAGCGTTGGACAGGAACAGCTTCAGCACATCGGGCAGGAAAGCGCGGCCGACAGTATCGATCATGCCGACCAGAATCGAGGCAATGAATGCGCCGCGGATCGAGCCGATGCCGCCGATGATGATAACCACGAAAGCGAGGATCAGAATGTTCTCGCCCATCCCGATCTGCACGGTCAGGATCGGCGCCTGCATCATGCCGGCGAGACCGGCGAGCGCCGCGCCCATGCCGAACACGAAGGTGTAGAGCAGCTTGATGTTGATGCCGAGCGCGCCGATCATCTCGCGATTGGAGGCGCCGGCGCGGATCAGCATGCCGACGCGCGTGCGCATCACCACGAGATAGAGCAGCACGGCCACCGACAGCGCCACCGCAATGATCAGCAGGCGGTAGGTCGGGTAGAACACGCCGGGGAAAATCTCGAAGCTGGTATTGAGCCAGGCCGGCAGCGGCAGGCTGAGGCCCGCGGGCCCCCAGATCAGGCGCACCAGCTCGTTGAAGAACAGGAGCAGACCGAATGTGCCGAGCACATGGTCGAGATGGTCCCGTCCGTAAAGCCGCCGCAGCGCGATCACTTCGACGGCCATGCCGACGATCAGGGTAGCGATCAGCGCAAGAATGACGGCGAAAACGAAGCTTCCGGTGAGCGCGGCGAAGGTCGCGGCAAAATACGCCCCGATCATGTAGAGCGAGCCGTGCGCGAGATTGACGAGATCCATGATCCCGAACACCAACGTCAGCCCGGCCGCCAGCAAAAAGAGCAGCAGACCGAATTGCAACCCGTTCAGCGATTGTTCGATCAGGAGAAGCATCGCCTCTTGCCGCCCCCACACGGCATCTGCGGACATGCCGCGCACAGCGGCGTGAAGTCAACCGGGAACAGACGGCCACCAAAAGCGCCGGCCAATAAGAAGGGCCGGACGGCGGTCCCGCGTCCGCCGTCCGGCCCCCATGTCAGATCACCATTTCATCTGGCATTTGGTGTGATGACGGTCCTGGCTGTTCTCGACGATGGTCGCAACGGTCTTCAGGCCGAGCGAGCCGTCTTCCTTCTTCACCACGTCCTGCAGATAGAAGTTCTGGATCGGGATGTGGTTGTTGCCGTACTTGAACGGCCCGCGCACCGACGGGAAATTCGCCTTGCGCATCTCGTCACGCATGGCGTCCTTCTTGCTGGTGTCGCCCTTTACCGCGGTGACTGCGGAGTTGATGAGCTGGGCGGCATCATAAGCCTGAGAGGCGTAGAAGGACGGCGAGGTCTTGTATTTCTCGCGGAAACCGGAGACGAACTTCTTGTTGGCATCGTTCGGCAGGTCGTTCACCCACTGCTGCGCGCCCGGCACACCGAGCGCGAGTTCCTTTTGCAGCGGCAGCGAGAGCTCATCGATGGTGAAGGCGGTGTAGAGCGGAATCTGCCCTTTCAGGCCCTGCTGGGCATATTGCGTCAGGAACTGAACGCCCGCCGCGCCCGGATAGAACACGAAAATCGCGTCCGGCTTCGCCGCGCGCGCCTTCGACAATTCGGCCGAGAAGTCGAGCTGATCCGGCCATTTGGTCAGATCCTGGCCGAGGATCTTGCCTTTGAAAGTCGAAGCCACGCCCTGCAGCATATCCTTGCCGGCGGCGTAGTTCGGGCCGATCAGATAGGCGGTCTTCACGCCTTTCTGGTTCATATATTCACCGACCGCCTGCGGCGTCTGATCGTTCTGCCAGGAGGTCGAGAACACATAGGGCGAGCACAATTCGCCGGCGAGCTGCGAGGGCCCGGCATTCGCCACCACCGTCATGGTCTTGGAATCGACGATCGGCTTCAGCGAAGCAAGCAGCACGTTGGACCAGATATAGCCGACGATGAAATCGACCTTGTCGGATTCGATCAGCTTCTCGGTCTTCTGCTTGCCGATATCGGGCTTCTGCATATCGTCTTCGTAGATCACCTCGACCGCGCGGCCGCCCATCTTGCGACCCATGTGATCGAGCGCCAGTTCGAAGGCGTTGCGCATGTCATTGCCGATCACCGCAGTCGGACCGGAGAAGGTCGAGATAAATCCGATCTTGATCGGCTTGTCCTGCGCCAGGGCTGGGGCCACGACGGGCCCCGCAGCGAGCGCGAACGCCGCGCCGGCCGCAATCAGCGATTTTTTCATCCTGTAGTTCCTCCTTTTTTCGGCCGCCCGCTTTTGGTACGGCTTTCATCCTATTGAACACATCCCAATACCGGAAGTCCCGTTCCCGCGCGACATTCCGCTGCGGTTAAAAATACGGCGAAATGGTCTTCTCGCATCAGCCCGAAGGCGCTTCTGCGCGCAGTTTGAACCGCTGAATCTTGCCGGTCGCCGTTTTCGGAAGCTCGGCGCGGAACTCGATCCAGCGCGGATATTTGAACGGCGCCAGCACGGCCTTGACGTGATCCTGCAACGCCCGCGCGAGTGCGTCGCAGGCCTTGCCCTGCTCTTTCAGCACGATGAACGCCTTCGGCTTGATCAGTCCGTCGCCGTCGAGCCAGGCGACCACGGCGCATTCCAGCACATCGGCGTGGCTCTGCAGCGCGCCCTCGACTTCGAACGGCGACACATACAGGCCGGACACCTTCAGCATGTCGTCGTTGCGCCCGCAATAAACGAAATAGCCGTCCTCATCCTGCAGGTATTTGTCGCCGGACCGCGTCCATTCGCCCATGAAGGTATGGCGCGAGCGCTCGCGGTTATTCCAGTACATGACCGCGCTGGTTGGACCGTTGATGATCAATTCGCCCATCTCGCCGGGCGGCACCGGCTGACCATTCTCGTCGATCAGCTTCAGCGTATAGCCGGGGACCGGCTTGCCGGTGGTGCCGTATTTCACGGCGCCGGGCGCATTCGACAGGAAAATATGCAGCATCTCGGTCGAGCCGATGCCGTCGAGAATGTCGCATCCGTATGTCTCGCTCCAGCGCTTGCCGACATCGGCCGGCAAGGCTTCGCCGGCAGAGACGCAGCGGCGCAATTTCGTCTCCGCGCGCGACGGCATGCCTGGGCTTGCGAGAAACGCTGCATAGAATGTCGGCACCCCGTAGAACACCGTCACCGGATGCTTGCGCAAAAGCGCGGCAACGCCCTCCGGCGTCGGCCGGTCGGCCAGCAACACCGTGGTGGCGCCGGCCGACATCGGAAATGTCAGCGCGTTGCCGAGGCCATAGGCGAAAAACAGCTTGGCCACGGAATAACAGACGTCATCCTCATGGATGCCCAGAATCGGTTCGGCATAAAGATCGTTGGTGAGCTTGAGGCTGGCATGCACATGCACCGCGCCCTTCGGCTTTCCGGTCGAACCCGAGGTGTAGAGCCAGAACGCAATGTCGTCGCAGGTCGTCGGCGCGGTGTAATCCTCGGGTTGCGCCGCCGCAATCAGATCCTCGAAGCGGTCATGGCCGTGCGAATTCGGGCCCGACACCACGACATGCGCAAGGTCGGGGACAAGCTCGGAAGCCTTTTCGACGAGACCGGCGAATTTCGGATAGAGCACGTCCGACACGATAAGCATCCGCGCGCGGCTGTCGGCCAGCATGAATTCGTAATCGCTCCCGGTCATCAGCGTGTTGACGGGGATCGGGACCACGCCCGCCTTGAGCGCGCCGAGAAACGCGGTCGGCCAGTCGATTGTGTCGAGGAGACAGATCAGGATGCGCTCTTCGCGGCGGATGCCCTTGGCGCGCAGCATCGCGCCGAAGCGTGCGACCCTGTCGGCCAGTTGCCCATACGTCCACGCCCCCGTCTGGTCGATGAAAGCCGGCTTTTTGGCGCGCCCGGCCGCGAGATTGAGGTCCAGAATATGCGCAGCAAAATTGAAGGCCCGCGGAATATCCACGGACTTGCGCGACACGGTGTCCTGATCGTGTGCGGAAAACGCCGCCGTTGCAGCCTGGGTCATCTTCTTCCCGCCTGGTGGTTTCTTGTTTTCACGCTGGAACGGGTGCGATTTTGATCCGTTCCAAACATGAACTATAATGCATGTTGCGTTTAGCCCGTCAACAGGCACCGGGCGAGAATCGTATCCCTTTGCCGCCGCATCCGTTTTTGCACGCGCCCGCGGCCGTGCTAGTCGAACCGGCAACGACAACACTCACGGGAGAAATGCCCCGATGCTGACCAGCCGCGACCGCATCCTGACCACACATGTCGGCAGCCTGCCGCGCAATGAAAAGCTGTCCGACATGCTGCTGCGGCGCGAGGCCGGCGAGGCGTTCGAGCAGAAGGAAATGGATGCCGAGCTGGACAAGGCGGTGCGGCATGTCGTCGAGAAGCAGGCAGCCGCCGGCATCGATATTGGCAATGACGGCGAACAGCAGCGGGTCGGGTTCCAGACTTATGTGCCGCAACGCATGTCGGGATTTGCCGGCGTCTCCAAGCGCCGCCGCGGCATGGATTTCGAGCAATTTCCCGAGCTGGTGAAGTATCTCACCCACCGCTTCCCGCATGTCTCCAAGCAGCAGAACGCGCCGGAGGCGCAGGGCGAGGTACGCTATCTCGACATCAAGCCGATCGAGGACGAACTGGCCCGCGTCAAGTCGATTGCCGGAAAAACCTTTCCCGAAATGTTCATGACCGCGGCGTCGCCCGGCATTATCGCCTCCACCATGCTGAATGCCCATTACAAGTCCAACGACGAGTATCTCGACGTGCTGGCGCGCGAGATGGCCAAGGAATATCAGGCGATTCACAAGGCCGGACTGCTGCTGCAGATCGATGCGCCCGATCTTGCAATGGACCGCACCATGTTTCATCGCGATCTGTCGGACGACGGTTTCGTCAGGGAGGTTGAGAAACAGGTCGATGCCATCAATCGCGGCATTGACGGCATTCCGGCCGACCGCGTGCGTCTGCACATCTGCTACGGCAATTGGGAAGGCCCGCACATCAACGACATCCCGCTGGCGAAAATCTTGCCCGCGCTGTACCAGGCCAAGGTCGGCGCGCTGTCGATCGAGTTTTCCAATCCGCGCCATGCGCACGAATATGCCGCGTTCAAGACCCATCCATTGCCGGGCAACATGCTGCTTCTGCCGGGCGTGATCGAAACCACCTCGAATTTTGTCGAGCATCCCGAAGTGGTGGCGCGGCGGATCGAGGAGGCCGTGGCAGCAGTCGGCGACCGCGAGCGGGTGATCGCCTCCACCGATTGCGGCTTCGGGACTTTCACGAACCGGGAATGGGTGGTGGAGCCTGTGGTGTGGCTGAAGCTGAAGTCGCTGCGCGAGGGCGCAGATATCGCCTCTCAGCGGCTATGGGGGAAGAAAAGCGCGGCATAATCGCCGTGTCATCCGGGCGGATGCGTCACACCCGAATGAAGTCCGACCCTGTGAAAAGCACAACGATTTCGCCGGCAAAACAGCGTTGATGCGCCCCTCCCCCCGACGGGCGCATCGGTGTAAACTTATCACAACCCGCGCCTCCCGGCGCCAAGCTCAAAACCACGCGAGGACCCCATGGACCAATCGCTCCGTAAAATCAGCGCCGAAGACATCAACCCCCGTTACAATTGGGGCCGGGCGCTGCCCTCGCTCGGCATCATGGGAGTCGATTTCGAGGAGCGCGTCGATTACCGCCGCCTGCACACTTACCGGCTGAGCCGCGCGCGCATGGCGCTTGAGAATTCCGATCTCGGCGCCCTCCTTGTCTTCGACGTCAACAATATCCGCTACCTGACCTCCACCAAGATCGGCGAGTGGGAGCGTGACAAGCTGTCCCGCTGGGCGCTGCTGACCCGCGGCTCCGCCGATCCGATCCTGTGGGATTTCGGCTCGGCCGCAGTCCATCACAAGCTCTATTCCCCCTGGCTGAAGCCTGAGAATTGCAAGGCCGGCCTCGTCGGCCTGCGCGGCACCGTGCATCCCGATTTCGGGCTGATGAAGCGGCACGCCGAGGAGATCGCCGCGATCCTGCGGGAAGCCGGCGTCGCCGACATGCCGCTCGGTGTCGACATCATCGAGCCGCCGATGATGTTCGAACTGGAAAAGACCGGCCTCAAGGTGAAGGACGGCCAGCAGGTGATGCTGGAGGCGCGCGAGATCAAGTCGATCGACGAGATCGCGCTGCTCAATCGCGCCGCCGCGATGGTCGACGGCGCCTATGACCTGATCAACGAGAAGCTGCGCCCTGGTGTGCGCGAGAACGACATCGTCGCCGAGGTCAACAAGTTCCTCTATACGCATGGCTCCGACGACGTCGAAGCGGTGAACGCGATCTCCGGCGAACGCTGCAATCCGCATCCGCACAACTTCACCGACCGTCTGATCCGTCCGGGCGACCAGGCCTTCTTCGACATCCTGCAAAGCTTCATGGGCTATCGCACCTGCTATTACCGCACCTTCAACGTGGTGCGCGCGACCGACAGTCAGCGCGACGCCTACAAGAAGGCGCGCGAATGGCTCGACAATGCGATGGACCGCATCAAGCCGGGCGCTTCGACCGCGCATATCGCCGAAGCCTTCCCGAAAGCCGGGGAGTTCGGCTTCCCGGACGAGATGAGCGCCTTCGGGCTGCAATTCGCGCATGGGCTCGGACTTGCGCTGCACGAGCGGCCGATCATCTCGCGCGTGGTCTCCATGGACCACCCGACCGAGATCAAGGAAGGGATGGTGTTCGCGATCGAAACCTATTGCCCGGCGACCGACGGTTATTCCGGCGCGCGCATCGAAGAGGAAGTCGTGGTCACCGACAAGGGCTGCCGCGTGATCTCGCTGTTCCCGGCGGAAGACCTGCCGATCTCGGCGAAATATTGAGCCGCCAGTTTCGCGCGCAGGCGGCGGGGGTCAACCTGCCGCCTGGCTGTCGCGCCAATGCGCGGGCGAGACGCCGTATTCGCGCTTGAATGCGCGGCTGAAAGCCTCTTCCGATTGATAGCCGACCGCGTGTGCGAGTTGCGCGATGGACATTCGTTTCTCTCGGAGATTGAGCCTGGCGGTGCGCATGCGCCACACCGTCAGATAGCGGATCGGCGGCATGCCGACGAGCGAGGTGAACCGGTCCACGAAGGCGCTGCGCGACAGCGCCACCTCTCTGGCAAGATCCTCAACTGACCAGTCCTTTCCGATATTGCCGTGGATCAGGGTCAGCGCCCGCCCGACATGAGGATCGCGCAAACCATTGAGCCAGCCGGATTCATTTTCAGGCAGGGTGGAGGTATATTTGCGCACCGCTTCGACCAGAAGCGTCTCCGACAGCCGCGACATGACCTCCGACGACGACAGTCGCCCGCTTGCAAGTTCGGCAGCCGCAAAGCGGACCGACGACTCGATCCATTCGCGCGACGTGCCTTCGCGGAGATCGAGTTTCAGAGTGCGCGGCAGCGCCGCGATCAGCGGATTATATCCATCCTCACTCGCCAGAAAGCCGCACACGATCTGGGTCTCGTTTCCGCCGCCGCCATACTCGATGCTCGGCAGTCCGCCGTTCGGCGGCATCGTGATGAGTGAGCCGGCCGGCACGGGTTCCAGGCCGTGCTCACTCGCAAGGACGTGTCCGTCATTGCCTGGAAGCAGAAGCACCTCGCCCGCACACACCTCGATCGAGGGCTCGCCGGAAATCGACAGAATTGCCCGGCCATTGATGACCACGTGATAGCAAATCAACTGCCTCGGCATCGCGGCAAGAAACGGTCTGATGTCGGCCCCGGTCAACGTGGCTGTCACACACCATGGCGCCGTGAAACGGGAGTCGAGGAAAACGCCACCGGTGAGGCGCACCGAGCGCAGCACATCCGACAACGCATCCATCGGGCGGCCTCACATCATGGACGGGCGATCAGGCGATCCGGCGCGGCGGTCATTCGCCCGGCCGCGGGCTGGGTCTATTTAGCGCGCCATTGCAACGCCGCCAACTGGCGGTTGCACCCTGGAAACTGTCTGCAAGACGGAGGAAACCATGCCGGCCAATGTGAAAAGCATGCTCGAATCTGCGAATGCCGCCGTACCCCGCATCGATCCCGCGCAGGCGCGCGACATGATTGCGAAGGGTAGCGTCCTGGTGATCGATGTCCGCGACGCGCCCGAAATCCAGCAAAGCGGTAAAATCGCGGGTGCGATCAACGTCTCGCGCGGCATGCTTGAATTCCGCGCCGATCCGGACTCGCCCTATCACGACAAGAGCTTCGAGAAGGACAAGTCGCTGATCCTGTATTGCGCCTCGGGCGGACGCTCCGCGCTCGGCGCAAAGACTCTTCGGGATATGGGGTACGAGCGCGTCTATAACCTCGGCACCCTCAAGGACTGGATCGCTTCCGGCGGAGCGGTCGAGAGCGCGGCATAGCGCGAAGCGGCTGATGGCGGCGCCTGCGGTTTGAAGCGCGGCATCTGCAGTTGGCCACCTTTTCAAGCGAGCCCGGAACCAACCGGCGGCACCTGCCGCCGGGCGGTCGCGCGCGCCCTCACATCATCGGGATTCGGATATGGCCAGCTTTGTGATCAACGCTTCGAACAGCGTTACGACCAGCATCAACAACGTGCATGCCTTTTCGGGCGACACGCCGGGCGCGGATTCGCTGACCGTCGAGCAGGGCGGTTCTCTCATCGCGACCGGAATCGCAGGACGTGGCGCCTATCTCGCCAATACCGGCGGCTGGAAAGTCACCGTCAATGGCGTGGTCAAATCCGGGACGTCCGAAGGAATTTTGTTTGCGGAGACATCCGCGAAATCGTCCGTGACCATCGGCGCAAATGGCGAGGTGAGCGGTCGAACCGGCATGGTTGTCGAATGCCCTGCAACGGTCACCAACGCCGGAACGATTGTGGGGAACGAATTCGGAATCATGATCCAGACCTCCGGCGTTCTCACCCTGAGAAATTCCGGCGTGATTGGCGGCGGCACGCTCTCAATCTTCGATAATGACCACCTCAGCGCCGATACAATCACTAACACCGGCACGTTGAACGGTTCCGTCCGTCTGGGAGGGCGCAACGATTCGCTGACCAATTCCGGCACAATCAACGGTTTCGTGGATCTCGGCGCTCATGACGACCGGCTGACCAATACAAACACGATCAACGGGGCCGTGCTGGCGGGCGACGGCAACGATGTCCTGAAGAATTCGGGCAACATCAACGGCCTGATCGATCTCGGTCTTGGCACCAATACCCTGACCAATTCCGGCGAAATTCTCGGCAGCATCTTCGGCGATGCCGGGATCGACCGCGTGACCAATTCCGGCTTGATTCAAGGCCCCGTTTTTCTGGCGTCCGGCGACAACAGCCTGACCAATTCCGGCACGATTCAAGGCAACGTGACCGCGGGCTCCGGCAACGACATCCTGAACAACTCCGGAACGATCAACGGCGGCGTCGATCTCACCGGGGGCAACAATACGGTCACAAATTCCGGATCGATCAATGGCGGGCTGCATACCGGCGCCGGCAACGACACCGTCACCAACAAGGGCAAAATCGAAGGCGATCTGCACCTCGGCGACGGCAGCGACAAGCTGATCAATTCCGGAACGATTATGCATTGGGTCTATACCGGCAATACCGGTGCCAGCGCGATCACCAATACCGGCACCATCGGCGGCTTCCAGTGCGGAAACGGCAACGACACCGTCGTCAATTCAAAGACGATCCTGGGTGACGTCTACCTTGGCGGAGGGTCGAATTCGCTGACCAACAAGGGGACCGTAGGCAACACAGTTTTTTGTGGCGGCGGCGACGACACCATCGTCAATTCCGGCCGGATCGATTACAGCGTCTACCTCGGCAACGGCAGTAACACACTAACCAATTCCGGTATTATCGGCTCCACCGTGTATGGCGGCGGCGGCAACGACGCCGTTGTCAACACGAAGCAAACCGGCTCCGTGTATCTCTATGACGGTCGGAACACCCTCACAAACAAAGGAAAAATTGAGGGGGTGGTCGTGCTCGGTGACGGCGCCGACACCGTCACCAATTCGGGAACGATCGCGAATTATGTGCTCTTGGGCGGCGGCGACAATAGGCTGACCAATTCCGGACTTATCGCGGAGTATGTGATCACCGGCAGCGGCCGGGATGTCGTGACCAATACCGGGACCATTCTCGGCGTCGTCGATCTGGGTGACGGCGACGATGTGTTCATCGGCGGCAAGATGCGGGACATCGTCGCTGACGGTGCGGGCTCCGACATGATCACCCTTGGCGGGGGCGACGACTATTACGTGGCGACCGGAGGTGGAACCGGTGACGGCACCGACACGATCGACGGAGGCGCGGGGATCGACACCTACAATGCCAGCAATGCCGTCAACGTGCTTCGGATCAACCTAGACACGGTCGCGCATGATTTCTCGCCAATGACGCCAGGACTGGGCCTGGTCGAGGCGAACACGGCGACCGGCCTCGATGTCGCGGGCATGTACAAGGACAGCGTCTTCAATTTCGAGAATGCCATCGGAGGCGACGGCGACGACATCATCTACGGCAACGCCGCGGCCAATATGCTGGAAGGCGTCAACGGTCACGACACGCTGTTTGGCTATGGCGGCGACGACACACTGATCGGCGGCGACGGCAACGACGCCCTGTGCGGCGGTGCCGGCCGTGACATCCTGTCCGGCGGCGCAGGCGGCGACTTCTTCATCTTCACGGCTTTGTCCGACAGCGGCGTCAAGGACAAGACCCGCGACGTCATCACCGACTTCGAGAGCGGGATCGATGCGATCAACCTCTACTGGATCGACGCCAACATCACGAACGGCGTCACCGACGACGCCTTCACCTTCATCGGCGACCAGGCCTTTACCAAGGCCGCCGGTCAGCTCCGCTATTATGCCGCAGCAGGCGTCAAGATCGTCGAGGGCGACGTCAACGGGGACGGCAAGGCTGATTTCGCGATCGCGCTGCTCGACCCGAACAACACCGTCATGCTGAGCGCGACCGACTTCGTGCTGTGACCGCCGTCACCCTCCCTTGCGCCGGAGCGCCCGTGCGCCCTAGATACGGGCGGAAGCACGGCGGCAGCCGCCGACGCAAGCAGGTTCCCGGGAGAAACGGCATGGCGACAAGCCTGAAGGCGATGATGGATGCGGCCAATGCGGCGGTGCCGCGTCTGACCCCGGACGAAGCCAAGGCGATGATGAGCCGGGACAACGTGGTCGTCGTCGACGTGCGCGACGCGATGGAGGTGGCGCAGAGCGGCAAGGTGGCGGGCGCGGTCCACATCCCGCGCGGCCTCCTGGAATTCAAGGCAGCGCCGGACTCGCCGGGGCGCGACCCCAATCTCGATCCGGACGCCACCGTGATCCTCTATTGCGCCTCGGGTGGCCGCTCGGCGCTGGCAGGGCAAACGCTCAAGGAACTCGGCTACGGGAAGGTGTTCAATCTCGGCGGCTTCAAGGATTGGGTCGAAAGCGGCGGGCCGGTCGACAAGGCCTAAGGGCGCAACGGGGCGAACATGAGCCACTATCCGCCTCCTGGCTATCGCAATCCGAAGCAGGCTGCGGAACACCGCGCCTACATGATTCGGACGATCCTTTGGCTTGCGGCGATCCCGCCGCTTATCTTTCTCTTGATGGTTTTTGGCTACAGCGACCAAGCCCCGGCGGCGCTGCGCGACTTCACCGCCCAGCTCGATGGCATGTTCGGCCGGCCGGTCTGGGCGATCATCGGGCCGGCGCCGAAATAGCATGCTCCAGCGCTCCCGCCCGTACAGCCAATAACAAAAAGGCCCACGTCGCCGTGGGCCTTTCGCATTTTGGATATGTTGCGCTCTTTACTGCTGACGCAGCTGCGACGCCGGTTGCGCAGTGCGCTGCACAGGCGCGCGGCGCTGCGGCTGCGATTGCACCGCGTCGTTCTGCCGGAAGAAATTGGCCGCGAACGGATTGCTCGGCTTGCCGCCGCGATTGAGATCGGCCATCCGCTTGATGAAGATTTCCGGCAGATACATGTTCGGGTTCGGCGAATCGAGCCCGATATGGCGGGCAATGTCCGCGGCGAATGCGTTGCAGTTATAGGTCGTGGCGTGCCAGGTCTTCTTGGTCGCCTGCAGATGCCGGATATAGGCCAGCGCCTTGCGGTACTCGGCTTCGGTCAGCGTCACGCAGAAACGCGCCGTGAGATATTGCTCGTCTTCGTCGCCCCAGGACGGCCCGGTTTCGGATTCGACCGGCACCATCATGCCGCGCATATACTGGGCGGGATCGTCGCCCTTGGGATGCAGCCCGGCGATCTGATAGCTGGCAAACCGATTGCCGCTGCCGAGGCGGCCATGCAGGACGAAAGTGTGGCCATAGCTCACCGCGGTGCGCGAGCGGAATTCCACGAAATAGGGCTTGCCCGGCGCGCGCACCCCGTTGCAGCCGACCGATGTCACCGGGATCTTGATCGGCTCGCGGTTCGGTCCCTGGACCCGGCGCTGGGCCTGCCGCTGAACCGGCTTTTCGCCGCTGACATTGACGGCAGGAAGCGTCGAGCCAGTGGTTGCCGGAGCGGCTTGAGCCGCGGGCGCCGGCGCAGTCTGGACGGTCGCTGCGGCAGCAGCGGCCGGCTGAACTGCCGGAGCCGCCGACGCCTGAGCCGCAGCAGCCGGAGCCGCGGGAATGGCGGATGCGGCAGCGCTGACGGTCTGCGCCGATGCGGCGGAATATGAGATCGAGACCAACGCCGCCGCGGTCATGGCGGCGACGGTCCTGCCGACCAGGGCGCGATGCGTGGATGTCTGTTTGCCAGCGGACTGCATTGGCACTCCCCGAATTTGATTGGCCGTATCACAGGCGGCGGCAGAGCCTTAAGTCAAGGCACGACGGGCATCCAAAGGCTGGAGACGCGTCGTTTGCTGCGGGCCGTGACCGATACCCCACATCCCGGATGCTGCAACCGGAAAAGCAGCCTGATGCGGCCCGGTCGCCGCTCAGACGCGGCCGAGCCGGTCACAATCGAAACGGCGGCAGATAAGTCTCCACGGCCGAGCCAAACCCGGCCGGCGCATCGAAGCGGATGCCAAACCGGCACAAGCAAAAAAGGCCTATGCGGGCTAGGTTCTGTACCCATAAAGGGGATTCCCGAAGCGGGTGTAAAGTGATTCAACCTCCTGACGGAGGAGATCATGGCCCGTTTCGATCTCAGTGATGCGGAGTGGCGGATCATCGCGC
>NZ_JBKBVB010000169.1:0-6907 GCF_046289595.1 Pseudorhodoplanes sp. | reverse complement strand
TTTCATTATCGCGTCGGAGCGCGCCCGCTTCGGATTGCCCGAAATCAGGCTCGGGGCAATTCCTGCCGGCGGCGGGACGGTGCGGGTCACGCGCCTGATCGGGGCCGTACGCGCGCGGCAATTGATGCTGCTCGGCGATCCCATCGATGCCCCGACTGCGCTCGAATGGGGGCTTGTTGCGCAAGTCGTCGATGCCGACAAACTGGACCGGGAGAGTGATGCGCTCGCGCAACGCCTCGCCGCCGCTCCGGCGCGTGCCATGCAATATGCCAAGCGCGCCATCGCTGCCGTGCACACAATGACGGAAGAGGCGGCCCTTGCGCTGGCGCGCGAGGACGCAGCGACGCTTTCCGCCACCGCAGACCTTGCCGAAGGCGTGCGTTCATTCCGGGAGCGGCGCAGCCCGGCTTTCCGCGATCCCATCGACGGTGATGCTTGACCGCGGCTTTGCATTGACGCGATCCATGACGGCGTTAGACTCCACTGTAAGGAAAGATATTCCGATAATCGGAACGGCGACCGCATCGCGCAAAGCGGGCGGCGCACGACAAGCTGTAAGGGAGGTTTCAATGCGAAGCATCGCGCGCATTGCGCAACGTCTCGCCTGCATCGTCATCGCCGGCTCTGTGACATCGGCGGCTCTCGCCGAAACGCCGAAACGCGGCGGCGTCTTGCGGCATGTGGTCGAGGGCGAGCCTGCCAATTTCGACTGCCATGCGGCCGCGACGTCGTTCGCGCTGCAGGTGCTGGCGCCGCATTATTCGACGCTGCTCAAATACGACACCAACGATTACTCCAAAATCGTCGGCGGGCTTGCCGATTCATGGACCGTGTCGCCGGACCGGCTGACCTACACATTCAAGCTGAAGCCCGGCGTGAAATTCCATGACGGCAGCGAGCTAACGTCGGCCGACATAAAGGCCACCTTCGATCGCATAAGAAATCCGCCAGAGGGCATCACTTCGGCACGCCGCGGCCAGTTCTCGAGCATCGATACGATCGAGACGCCGTCCGCGGACACCGTGGTGTTCAAGCTCAAGCAGGTGAACCCGGCCGCGCTCTACATGTTCGCCAATCCGTGGAATTGCGTCTATTCGGCCAAGAAGCTCGGCGAGGATCCGAACTGGTACGCGACCAACGTCATGGGCACCGGCCCTTATGTGTTCGAGGAATATGTCAAAGGCTCGCACTGGTCGGCGAAGCGCTTCGACAATTATTTCGAGAAGGGCAAGCCCTACCTTGACGGCGTCCGCGCCTTCTTCATCAACGGTCCCGGCGTCGTCAATGCTCTCGCCGGCGGTCAGGTCGATGCGCTGTTGTTCCAGGTGGCGCCGCCGGATCGGTCGCGGCTGCGAAGCCTGCGCGGCGATCAGGTCGCGTTCCACGAAAATTCGTTCAACATCACCAACTTCCTGACGGTGAATGTCAAGAAGCCGCCGTTCAACGATGTCCGGGTGCGCAGGGCGCTGAGTCTTGCGATCGACCGCTGGGGCGGCATTCCCAGTCTTGCGAAACTCGCAACACTGGAATTCCCGACGATCTATGTGCCGCCGGCAAGTCCCGTCGCCTATTCCAAGGAGGAAATGGAGAAGCTTCCGGGTCTCGGCCGCGACATGGACAAACAGCGTGCCGAAGCCAAGAAGCTGCTCGCCGAAGCCGGCGTGCCGAACCTGAAGCTGACGCTCCTGAACCGCAACGTCCGTTTGCCCTGGCAGCCGCTCGGCATCTATATCATGGACCAGTGGCGTCAGATCGGCATCGAGGTCGATCAGATCCCGGCCGAGACGCCGCCCTATTTCGCGGCGCTGACCAGCGGCAATTACGACGTTGCGATCGACTTCAACAACACCGTCAGCGTCGATCCGAACGAGGTGCTGGTGAAGTTCCTGCCCGGAAGCCCGAACAATTATTCCGGCGCAGAGGACAAGGTGCTGGTCGACCTGTTCAACAAACAGGCGGACATGACCGATCCGGCCGAACGCAAGAAGGTGGTGCGTCAGTTTCTGGAGCGGCTGGTCGACGAGAGCTATTTCATTCCGCTATTCGGCAACAATCGCGCCACCGCGGCGGTGAAGGAATTCAAGGGCTGGAAGCTGGCGCCGACCACGGTGCTTAACCTCGACATGTCCGAAGTGTGGTTCGACAGGTAGGCGGAGGCCTGCTGAGTGACAAAGGGATTGTCCGGCGGTCCCCGCGAGATCGGGGACCGCCGGCAGGCAAAATTTCGATTCCCGCTTTCGTGGGAATGAGCGGACATCCTCCCGGAACCAATGCCCGCGACAGAAGCTGATTTCATCGTGGTCGGCGCCGGCTCCGCGGGCTGCGTGGTGGCGGCGCGGCTGTCCGAGGACGGCCATCGCGTGCTGCTGCTCGAAGCGGGACCGCGCGACTGGCGGCCGATGATCCACATCCCGGCCGGGATGGTGACCTTGCTGCGCCATCCGGTGGTCAACTGGAATTACGCCACCGCGCCGGAGCCCGGCATCGGTAATCGCAGCCTGGCATGGCCGCGCGGCAAGGTGCTCGGCGGATCGAGCGCGATCAACGGCATGCTGTATCTGCGCGGGCATCCGGCCGATTACGATGGCTGGGCGCAGATGGGCTGCACCGGCTGGAGCGCGGCCGATGTCCTTCCCTTTTTCAAGAGATCGGAGCGGCGGACCGGCGGCGACGACGCGTTTCGCGGCCGTGACGGCGAGATGGCGGTCGAGGATTACCGGACGGTTTTGCCGCTGACGCACCGGTTCGTGAAGGCGGCGGTACAGGCCGGCATTCCGTTCACGCCCGATCTCAACGGATCGCAACCGGAGGGCGTCGGCTATTCGCAGATGAGCCGCAAGCACCGCATCCGCCATTCGACGGCGCGCGCCTTTCTGCGGCCGGCGATGAAGCGGGGCAACCTGCGGGTCGAGACCGGTGCGCTGGCGCGCAGGATTGTGTTCGACGGACGGCGCGCGAGCGGCGTGGAATACGAGCGCGGCGGAACGATCATGCAGGCGCGCGCATTGCGCGAAGTGATCGTCTGCGGCGGCGCGGTCAACTCGCCGCAGCTTCTGCAAATTTCCGGCATTGGTCCGGCGGCGCATCTCGCCGCGATCGGTGTGCCGGTGGTGCACGATCTGCCGGGCGTCGGGGCCAACCTGATCGACCATCTTGCCGCTTTGCTCGCCTATCGGGTGCGCGGGGAAATCTCGGTCAATCAGCTCCGTCGCGGCGCGCTGCTCATGCGCGAGATCGCGCGCTGGTGCCTGTTCGGAACCGGCGCGCTCACCTTCGGCGTATCCACCGCCAGCGTTTTCGCGCGCATGCGCGAGGGCCGCGCCAGTCCCGATCTGCAAATCCTGTTCACGCCGGGCAGCTATGACCGCAGCCGCTTCGGCGAACTCGAACGCGAAGCGGGCATGACGGCGGCGATCTGCGCGGTCAATCCGCAAAGCCGCGGCACCATCATGGCAGCGTCGCCCGATCCGAAACGCCCGCCGGAGATCCGGCCGAATTATTTCTCCGACCCGGCGGATATGGAGGTCACGCTGGCGGGCATCCGCCTCGCGCGCCGCATCTTCGCGCAGCCCGCCATCGCCGACGCGGTCGTGGCCGAGACCGTGCCGGGCCGTGAGGCGCAGGACGACGCGGCGCTGCAGGATTTCGCGCGCACGCATTGTTCGACCGTGTTCCATCCTGTCGGCACCTGCCGGATGGGGATCGATCCGAAGGCGGTGGTCGATCCGCGCCTGCGGGTGCACGGGATCGGCGGATTGCGCGTGGTCGATGCCTCAATCATGCCGACGATCACGACCGGCAATACCAACGCGCCGACCATCATGATCGGCGAGAAGGGTGCGGCGATGATTCGCGAGGATGCGCGGACGCTTTGACGTCCTCCCGGCCTGCGGAGGACAGGTTTACGTCTTGAATTTCGGATCGAGCCAATCGCGCAGCGCGTCGCCCAGCAGATTGAACGCAAACACCGCAAGGCTGATCGCGAGCCCGGGGAAGATCACGATCCACGGCGCTTCCTCGAAAAAGTCCGAGGCGCTGCCCGAAAGCATCAGCCCCCAGGCCGGCACCGGCTCGGCGACGCCGAGGCCGAGGAACGACAGCACCGCCTCGAGCAGGATCGCCTGCGCGATATACGCGGTCAGCATGATCAGAAAGGGCGCCATCAGGTTCGGGATCATGTGCCGCAGCACGATCCGGGTGTTGGAATAGCCCGCGATCCGCGCCGCATCGATATAGGGCAGGTTGCGGATCACCAGCGCCGAGGAACGGATCACGCGCGCGACCTGCGGCACGATCGGGATCGCGATCGCAATAATCAGATTGATGTCGATCCCGAAGACGAGGTTGCGGCCGAGCACCGCGACCACCACCAGCGCCAGCACGATCAGCGGAAATGAGAGCATCAGGTCGATGCCGCGCTGGATCGCATTGTCGATCCTGCCGCCGAAATAGGCCGAGCCCGCCCCGATGATGGCGCCGAGCGTGCAGCCGAGAAAGGCCGAGGACAATCCGATGATCAGCGCGGTGCGCGCACCGTAGATGATGCGCGAGAAGATATCGCGGCCGAACGGGTCGGTGCCGAAAAGATGAGACCAGCTCGGCGGCTGCAGCATATTGGCGAGGTTGTTGCGCACCGGATCGTAGGGCGCAATGTATTCGGCAAAGATTCCGGCGAACAGCATCAGGAGCAGCACCAGCAGGGCGGCCAGTCCGGCCGGCTGCTTGACGCAGAAATCGACGAACGGGTTGCGCAACCAGGACGGATGCTTTGCGGTGCGGACGGCGGTGTCGGTCATGGCGGCCTCAACTGTAGCGCACGCGCGGATCGAGCGCGGCATAAACGAGGTCGATCACCAGATTGGTGACGATGTAGAAGGTCGCAAACAGCATCACCATGCCCTGGATCAGGGTGTAGTCGTGCCGTGTCACGCTCTGGATGAACAATTTGCCGAGCCCGTTGAGGCTGAACACCTGCTCGGTGACGACAAGGCCGCCGAGCAGGAACGCGAATTCGAGCCCGATCACCGTGACCGCGGGGAGAAGCGCGTTACGCAAGGCGTGCCGCCGCACGATCACCGACTCGATCACGCCCTTGGCCCGCGCGGTGCGGATATAGTCCTCGCCCAGCACCTCGAGCAGCGAGGAGCGCACGATACGCGTCAGCACCGCCGCGAAACGGTAGCCGACCGCGAGCGCCGGCCAGATCAACTGCCACAGATTGGCACCCGGATCCTTCCAGATCGGGGTGAACGTGAGCGGGGGCAGGGTGCCGATGCTCCAGAGCATGGCGAGGATGATCAGCATGCCGAGCCAGAAGCTCGGCACCGCCAGTCCCGCGACGGCGAATATCTTGACCGCCGTATCGATGATGGTGCCGCGATAGAGCGCGGCGATTGTGCCGAGCGGAATCGCAATAAGACAGCCGATCAGCGTCGCCATCAGGGCGATCTGGAAGGTGATCTCGAAACGCGCCGCGACTTCCTCGATCACCGGACGTCCCGTCCACATCGAATTGCCGAGATCGAGCCGTGCCAGTCCCGTCATCCAGTCGACGAATTGCTCGGAGCGGGGCTTGTCGAGACCGAGCCTGGCGCGTTCGCGTTCGATCACGTCGACCGTCACCTGAGCGCCGTCGCCCCGCAGTTTGGCTTCGACGATGTCGCCCGGCACGATGCGCAGAATGAAGAAGGTGATGACGGCCACGCCGATCAGCGTCGGGATCGCGAGCAGCAGGCGGTTCATGACATAACGGAACATCGGCAGCTCCGGTCTCAAACCTTGATGCAGGCCACGTTGTGGCCGGGACGGACTTCGCGAAGCGCCGGGATTTCGGCGCGGCATTCGGCGCTCGCCAGCGGACAGCGTGTGTGAAACACGCAGCCGGTCGGCGGTGACAGCGGGCTCGGCAATTCGCCCTGGATGAGCCGCGGGGCGCGCGCTTTCTCGACCGCAGGGTCGGGGACCGGCGCGGCGTCGAGCAGCAGCTTCGTATACGGATGCAGCGGCCGTTCGCACAATTCGTCGCGATCGCCGCTCTCCATCACCCGGCCGAGATACATCACAACGATCCGCGTGGAGATGTGCCGCACCACCGCGAGATCATGGGCGATGAAAAGGTAGGACAGACCGTGCTTGCGCTGCAGCGACTCCAGCAGATTGACGATCTGTCCCTGGATCGACACATCGAGCGCCGAGACCGCTTCGTCGCAGACGATGAATTGCGGTTCGATCGCAAGCGCCCGCGCGATGCCGACGCGCTGGCGCTGTCCGCCGGACAGCTGGTGCGGATAGCGTTCGGCCATTTCCGGCCGCAAGCCGACCTCGTTGAGCAGCGTCGCCACCCGCTCGCGCGCCGCCGCGCTGTCCGGTGCCAGATTGTAGACCCGGAGCGGCTCCGCCACGATCTGACCGGTGGTCATGCGCGGATTGAGCGAGGAATAGGGGTCCTGAAACACCGCCTGGATCTTGCGCCGCATCGCCTTGAATTCGGCCCGGCGGGTCCGTGCGAAGTCGTGGCCCTCGAACGCAATCGAGCCATCCGTCGGCGATTCCAGCCGCAGGATCAGCCGGCCGACCGTGCTCTTGCCGCAACCGGATTCGCCGACAAGGCCGAGCGTTTCGCCAGGCCGGACATCGAAGCTGACGTCTTCCACCGCGCGGACCTGACGTGTCCGCCCGAATAATCCGGTCTTGACCGGAAAATGCTTGGTGAGATTGCGAACGGAAATCACCGGTGCGGATGGATCGGATGCCATCACCGGCGATCCTGCGGCCGCATCCGCCCGCACCCAGGCAAGCTTGCCCTCCGCAATGTCGGGTGCGCGGATGCAGGCGGACAGGCTGCCGGTATCCGTCGCCACAAGCGGCGGCGGCGTTGCCTCGCAAGCCGGCAGGCGAAACGGACAGC
>NZ_JBKBVB010000021.1:0-46889 GCF_046289595.1 Pseudorhodoplanes sp. | reverse complement strand
CAGATCCTCGCGGAACCGGCCGGACTTCACATCGGCGATCAGATTGCGGTTGGTCGCGGAAATCACGCGGACATCGACCGGCAGGCTCCTGCGAGCGCCGATCGGCTCGATTTCGCCTTCTTGCAGCGCACGCAGCAGCTTGACCTGTGCCGCGGGCGGCAATTCGCCGACCTCGTCGAGAAACAGGGTGCCGCCGTCGGCCTCGGCGAATTTGCCGGTATGGCGGTCGGACGCGCCGGTAAAGGCGCCACGCTCGTGACCGAACAGGATCGACTCCACCAGATTGTCCGGGATCGCACCGCAATTGACCGCGACGAAGGGCTTTGCCCTGCGCTCGCCGCTGCCGTGAATGGCTCTGGCGATCATTTCCTTGCCGACCCCGGATTCACCCTCGATCAAGACCGGAATGGCAGAAGCCGACGCCTTTTCCGCCTGCCTCAGCACCCGGCCCATGGCGGCGCTGCGGGTGATGATGTCGCGGAAGGTCAGGGTGCCCGACCGGCTGCGCTTCATGCGCTGCAATTCGCCTGCGAGCGCGCTTTGCGTCAGGGCATTCTTGAGAGAAACCTGCAGCCGTTCGGGACTCGCGGGCTTCACTACGAAGTCCGAGGCGCCGGCCCGCATCGCCGAAATCACGTTGTCGATGCCGCCATGCGCGGTCTGGACGATCACCGGGATGGCGATGTTTTCGGCACGCATGCGTGCGAGCAGGCCCAGACCATCGAGGTCGGGCATGACCAGATCGAGAATGACGCAGTCGATGCGCGCAGCCTCGTCGCTATCGAGAATGCGCGCGGCTTCGTCGCCGCCCTCGGCAACGATCGCCTCGTAGCCGAATTTGCGCACCATGTTCTCGATCAGCCGGCGCTGAACCGGATCGTCGTCAACGACGAGAATACGCTCGGACATCCCAACCCCTCGGCCGACTTTGGCCTGTGCCGTTTCGGGGCAGTCTCCGCCGCTTGGCTTAACAGCGTCTTAAGCCGCTTGCAGCGCTGTGCTGCTCGATGTGCACCTCACGCCGGATGTGCAGGTCACGCCGGCTTGTGCAGCCAGAACGCAATCGTCGCCGCGAAGGCGTCCGGATGTTCGGTCTCGAATTGATGCCAGCAAGCGAGATCCTTGCGCGCAGCCGGCTCCGGGAAACGATCGGCAAACGCGCGGCGCACGGCGTCGGGCGTTTCGAGGCCGATAACGCTCAGCCCGCTGGCGGACAGCAAGGCCTGAAGCTTCGGCAGCGACATGACATGGTGCTGCGGCTGCAAGACCAGGTCGCGAAAGCCGCCCATGCAATAGAAATCCGCAACATTAAGGACGTCGCGGGCCTTTGCATCGGCTGGCAGGCGCAACATCGCCTGACGGCACAGACGAATGCCTTCGGCATCGGGCTGATAATTTCCGGCGGCGGCGAAATCGCGCGCAGCGAGAATGCCCCGACAGGCAGACCCGCTGGTGACTGCAATGCGCATGAGTCCACCCGGTTTCAACAGCGAGGTCAGGATTTCGAAGCCGGCATCGGGGTCGGCGAGGCGATGCAGAATGCCGGGCGCCTCGATCAGATCGAAGCGGCGGTGCAAGTCCCGAAGCTTCATGACGTCGGCCGTCGCGAATTCGATAGTGCCGAGCTTCAACCGCGCGGCCTGCCGCCGCGCATAAGCAAGCCGCGCAAGGCTTGGATCGAGCGCCAGGATGCTCGCCCCGAGATAGCTTTGTGCGGCCCGGATCGCCGACAGTCCGGTGCCGCATCCTGCGATCAGAATGTCGGGTGCACCAAGATGAGTCAGAGCGGGGCCGTCGCCGTGCGGCAGCCGTTGCTGCACCACATCCCGGACCGGCAGCGGCGTCAGCGTCGATGCCGCATGCGTCCATCGCGGAGAAGGGGTCTCCTCGAATTGCTCCCCGACTATGCCGGAGGCATCGTCGATCGCCGTGAGGGTCGGCGTGGTTTCGCGCAAAGCGGCCTCTTCGCTGGGCTCCTCGATCTGCTGGCGCAGGATCGCGGCGACCGGCGGCGGCCAGTCGCGCTGCAGCAACCGCCCGGCATGATCGTGCGAGTGCAACGGGCGATACATCGCAAATGCGGCAAGCTGGAACGGTGTCACCGCAGCGGCATTTCGCAGCGATGCGGACAATTGCTCGATCCTCGACGTCTCCGAGGCAAATTCGCTGAAGACGTATTCGTTGAGGAAGCATTGCTGCGCCAGCGCACTGCACAGTTCGAGCATGGCGGCCGGCGCATCGTGACCGCCTGCGGCGCGATCCAGAAGATGGGCGCGCAGGGCGGTGAGGAAGCGCTCGATCCCGATATCGCAATTCGGCGCCGATTCCAGATAGGCGCGAAACAGCGGCTCGCCGGCCGCGGCAATTTCCGCTTCCGAGATTACCGGATGCTGCTGGCTTGCCGAGGCCTGAAGCCATTGCCCCGTGACCCGCTCGATTGCGGGTCCGATCACCGGATGCGCGCGCAGCACCGATGCGCAGAGCGGCGCGAGTTCGAGCGGCTCGACCCAGCTTTCGACAAGGGCACGCTGCAATTTCTCGCGCAGCCCGGCATCGGGATTGAATCGGCTGGCCGACATCAGGCAGCGCAGATAGGTCAGCCGCGCGTCGTTCGTGTCGCGTGCCGACAAGGCCCGGTCCGCAAGCGGAAGGGCTTCGTCCGCCTTGCCTTGCGACAGCAGGACGGCGGCGAGCTGCTGCGTTGCCTGCGGATCGTCCGGCTGGATCGCAAGCGCGCGGCGCAGGCTCTGCTCGGCTTCGTCCAGCCGGTTCTGCTCGTGGCGCACCATGCCGATGTTGAGATGCGCGACCGCAAGGTCGGGATGCAATGCCGCAGCGCGCTGCCACAGATCGGCCGCGTCCTCGGAGCGGCCTTGCGCGCGCAGCACGCGGCCGAGATTGTTCATCGCAACCGCATTGGATGCCTGCAGCTTCAGAACGCGCCGCAGGCTTTGTTCGGCGTCCTCGAGCCGGCTGTCCCGGGCATAGGCGGTGCCCAGTTCGAAATGCGCGTCCGCGTAATCGGGCTTCAATGCGACCGCCTTCGACAAAGGCTCGATCGCCTCGGCACTGCGGCCCGCCGCGTTGAAGATGGTGCCGAGATTGTAGTGATAATCCGGATTGCGCGGCTCAATGGCGATGGCCTGGCGGATCAGGGATATGGCCTCGTCGCTGCGGCCGGTCTGGTGCATCAGCGCGCCGAGCAGTTGCAGCGCCGTGGCATTGCGCGGCTCGACGGCGAGCACATCGCGATACAGCCGTTCGGCGTCGGAGCGGTGCCCGGCCTGGTGGGCGCGGAAGGCCTGGGCGAGGGCCGCGGCCATCGGCGAGGCGGCGGGGCCGCCCTTTTTTTGCGCAGCGCGCCGTTCCTTGCGATTCATCAAGACGTTCCTCATCGGTCCTGCGGAAAGAGCCTCGGCCGGACGCCGCAGGGCGCGCGGACCCTAATGGACCGGGAACGCCATTTGAAGGGTTTCGCCGCAGGTAACGGAGGCCTCCGCGCGGTTGCGCAACGCTGTCCGAGGCGCGATATGATGGCGCAGCGAAACCAAACGGGTGACATCCTCCTTCATGGCTCCTCGAACCGCCGCCGCCGCGAAATCCGGCAAATCCGCCCCCAAAGCCGCGGCGAAGCCCGCCGCATCGCCGGACCTCGGTCCGCTGCCGGAATGGAATCTGGCCGATCTCTATCGTTCGATCGACGCCCCTGAATTCAAGCGCGATCTCGACCGCGCCGAGGCCGAATGCATCGCTTTCGAAAAAGCCTACAAGGGGCGTCTCGCGGAGCTGGCCGCCGGTCCGCATGCCGGGCAGGCGCTGGCCGAGCCGGTGCGGCGCTATGAGGCGATGGAGGATCTTCTTGGCCGGCTGCTGTCCTATGCGATGCTGGCCTATACCGGCAATACGACCGATCCGCAGATCGCGAAATTCTACGGCGACGTGCAGGAGCGCGTCACCGCGATCTCGCTGCATCTCCTGTTCTTTGCCCTCGAATTGAACCGCATCGACGACGAACTGATCGAGAAGGCGATGTCCGATCCGGCGCTCGGCCATTACCGGCCCTGGATCGAGGATCTGCGCAAGGAAAAACCCTACCAGCTCGAAGACCGGATCGAGCAATTGTTTCACGAGAAGTCGGTCAGCGGTGCATCAGCCTGGAACCGCCTGTTCGACGAAACCATCGCGGCGATGCGCTTTCAGGTGGACGGGCAGGAGCTTGCGATCGAGCCGACGCTCAGCCTTTTGCAGGACACCGACGAGAACAAGCGCAGGGCCGCCGCGGAGGCGCTGGCACAATCGTTCAAGGCGCATGTGCGCACCTTCGCGCTCATCACCAACACGCTTGCCAAGGACAAGGATATTTCCGACCGCTGGCGCGGCTTTGCCGACGTTGCCGATGCGCGGCATCTGTCGAACCGCGTCGAGCGCGAGGTGGTGGATGCGCTGGTCTCCGCGGTGCAGGCTGCCTATCCGAAATTGTCGCATCGCTATTACGCGCTGAAGGCGAAATGGTTCGGCAAGGAAAAGCTGCCGCATTGGGACCGCAATGCACCGCTGCCGGAAGTGAAGATGCGCACCATCGCCTGGCCCGAGGCGCGCGCGACCGTGCTCGAGGCCTATGGCGCGTTCTCGCCGGTCATGGCCAAGATTGCCGAACGCTTCTTCGAGGAACGGTGGATCGATGCCCCGGTGCGGCCGGGCAAGGCGCCCGGCGCCTTCGCGCATCCGACGGTGCCGTCCGCCCATCCTTATGTATTGCTGAACTATCAGGGCAAGCCGCGCGATGTGATGACGCTGGCGCATGAACTCGGTCACGGCGTGCATCAGGTGCTGGCGGCGCCGAACGGTCCCCTGATGGCGCCGACGCCGCTGACCCTTGCCGAGACCGCGAGCGTGTTCGGCGAGATGCTGACCTTCAAGAAGCTCCTCGCCGCAACCGACGATCCGGTGCAGCGCAAGGCCATGCTCGCCGCCAAATGCGAGGACATGATCAACACCGTGGTGCGCCAGATCGCGTTCTATACATTCGAGCGCCGCATCCATACCGAACGCAAGAATGGCGAACTCACCGCCGAGCGGATCGGCGACATCTGGATGGAGGTGCAGCGCGAGAGCCTTGGGCCTTCGATCGAACTGAAGCCGGGCTACGAGGTATTCTGGAGCTATATCCCGCATTTCGTGCATTCGCCGTTCTATGTCTACGCCTATGCGTTCGGCGACTGTCTCGTGAACTCGCTCTATGCAGTCTACGAGAAGGCGGATGCGGGCTTTGCCGAGCGCTATCTCGCGATGCTCGCCGCCGGCGGCACCAAGCACCATTCAGAGTTGCTGAAGCCGTTCGGCCTCGACGCCCGCGATCCGCATTTCTGGCAGGGCGGGCTGGGCGTGATCGAACGCCTGATCGGTGAGCTGGAGGCGCTGGAGCGATAGGCGGCGTACGTAAAACAGATGTTGAACGCCGCTGGTTGGCGCGTTATACAAGTGTATTACGGCGCCCTCGGCGAGGTCCAACGATGAAAATTGAAATCAAGAAAATCGGCAATTCCGACGGCTTGATCCTGCCGCGCGAACTGATGCAGCGGCTCGACCTGAAACGGGGTCAGGAACTTCACATCGTAGAGCTCGCCGGTGGCGGATTTCAGGCTCTGCCCTATGACCCCGATTTCGAGCGCACGATGGAAATCGCCGACCAACTTATGGATGAGTACCGCGATACGCTCGCGGCGCTCGCCAAATGACGGACCGGCCCGAACCCCACTGGCTGACCTACGAACAGGTTATCGCTATTCACAGTCGGCAGTTGCGGCGTTTTGGCGGCGCACCGGGTTTACGTGATGAAGGAATGCTTCGTTCGGCATTGGAGCGCCCTGTCAACAAGTGGCACTACGAACAAACCGAGATTGTCGGTCTCGCTGCGGCCTACGGTTTCGGCCTGGCAAAAAACCATGCTTTTGTGGATGGCAACAAACGCATCGCCTTCATGACGATGGCGTCTTTCTTGCGGAAGAACGAGGTTCGCTTTGCGCCGGATCAGGCGCAGGCGACCGCAATGATGCTGTCGCTGGCCGCGGGCGAGGTCAGCGAGCAAAGCCTCGCACGTTGGATTGCCGAAAACATTGCGAAGTAACGCCCGACTGGCGTTTCTCGCTTGGATTGAGTGCAATGGCGCACTGGCGCGCGCTGCCATCAATGCCTAGCTTCCCGGCGATGTCGGACTCAGAAGCCAATCGTTTCACCGCCCGTGCGCGCCGCTATGCCCGCGTGGGAACGGATGTCGGCGGCGTGGCGGCCCGGATCGCGGGCGCACGCCTGTTCGGGCTCGATCTCGATCGCGGCAAGAACGCCGCACAACTGGCGGCGGCGCTCGGCGGTCTCAAGGGCCCGATCATGAAGGTTGCGCAGCTGATCTCGACGATCCCCGACGCGCTGCCGGCCGAATATGCTGCCGAACTCGCCAAGCTTCAGAGTGAAGCGCCGCCGATGGGCTGGGCTTTCGTCAAGCGGCGCATGAGCGCCGAGCTTGGACCCGACTGGCAATCGAAATTCGCAAGCTTCGATCACAAGCCCTCCGCTGCCGCCTCGCTCGGGCAGGTGCACAAGGCGCGCGCCCATGACGGCACCGAACTGGCCTGCAAGCTGCAATATCCGGACATGCAGTCGGCGGTGGAAGCCGACCTCAAGCAGCTCAATCTGCTATTCGCGGTGCATCGCCGGATGGAGCCCGCGATCGACACCACCGAGATCGGCCAGGAGATCGGCGCGCGCATCCGCGAGGAGCTCGACTATGTGCGCGAGGCCAAGCATGTCGCGCTGTACCGCGAGATGCTTGGCGGCATCGATCTGATCCGGGTGCCGCGGGTCTGGCCGGAATTATCGACGATGCGTCTGCTCACCCTCGACTGGCTCGAGGGCCGGCGCATGCTCGCATTCAAGGAGGCGCCGCTTGCCGATCGCAACCGGCTGGCGCAGGCGATGTTCACCGCCTGGTGGTTTCCGTTCAGCCGGTTCGGCGTAATCCATGGCGACCCGCATCTCGGCAATTACAGCGTGTTCGAGGAGGACGGCGTGCCTGGCGGCATCAATCTGCTCGACTATGGCTGTATCCGGATCTTTCCGCCGCGCTTCGTCGGTGGCGTGGTCGATCTCTATCACGGGCTGCGCGACAACGACGAGGCGCTGGTGGTCAAGGCTTACGAGACCTGGGGGTTCCGCAACCTCACGCGCGAGCTGATCGCTATCCTCAACATCTGGGCGCGTTTCATCTATGGGCCGCTGCTGGACGATCGGGTGCGCAGCATTGCCGACGGCGTGAAGCCCTCCGAATACGGCCGGCGCGAGGCCTTCCGGGTGCATCAGGCGCTGAAGGAGAAAGGGCCGGTCACGGTGCCGCGCGAATTCGTGTTCATGGACCGGGCGGCAATCGGGCTCGGCGGGGTTTTCCTGCATCTGCAGGCCGAGCTGAATTTCTATCGTCTGTTCAACGAAGCGATCCAGAATTTCTCATTGTCGGAGGTGGCAAGCCGCCAGGCCGCCGCGCTTGACCAGGCCGGTTTACCGCATCCCGAGCCCTGAGGATCGCCGGGTTTTGCGGCGTTTCCTCCCGTTGCCCCGCCCGCGCAATTGCGGTAACCGATAGTCGACGAATGGCTCTCACGGGGACCGCAATGGCCGACCACAGCGAAGTGGCCTACACGACCGCCGACGGCAACGATTACAAGGAACATGAGCAGACTTACCTCCTGTTCCTGAAACTGGTGAAATGGGGGATCATCATCGTTGCGGCGATTCTCATCCTGATGGCCTATTTCCTGGTCTGACAACGTCTCGAGGGGCCGGGGGGCCAGATGAAAGTCGCGATTGCTGCGGAGACCGACACGGGGGAGCCGCGCGTCTCGGGCACGCCGGAAACGGTCAAGAAGCTGATCGGGCTTGGCGCCGAGGTTGCCGTAGAGCCGGGGGCGGGGCTCGCGTCGGGCATCCCCGATTCCGAATATGCCGAAGCCGGCGCGAAGGTCGCGCCCGGCGCCACCGCTGATGCCGACGTCGTCCTCAAGGTGCGCCGCCCGTCTGCCGAGGAGCTGAAGGGCTACAAGAAGGGCGCGATCGCCGTCGCGCTCATGGACCCTTACGGCAACGACGCCGCGATCAAGGCGCTGGCGGATGCCGGCGTGACCGCCTTTGCCATGGAATTGATGCCGCGCATCACCCGCGCCCAGTCGATGGACGTGTTGTCGAGCCAGGCCAATCTCGCCGGCTATCGCGCCGTTATCGATGCCGCCGCGGAATATGGCCGTGCGCTGCCGATGATGATGACGCCGGCAGGCACCGTTCCAGCAGCGCGGGCCTTCATCATGGGTGTCGGCGTTGCCGGCCTGCAGGCCATCGCAACCGCGCGCCGCCTCGGCGCCGTGGTCACCGCGACCGACGTTCGCCCCGCCGTCAAGGAGCAGGTGCAGAGCCTCGGGGCGAAATTCATCGCGGTCGAGGACGAGGAGTTCAAGCAGGCGGAAACCGCGGGCGGCTACGCCAAGGAAATGTCCAAAGAATACCAGGCGAAGCAGGCCGCGCTGATCGCCGATCACATCAAGAAGCAGGACATCGTCATCACCACGGCGCTGATCCCGGGACGGCCGGCGCCGAAGCTCGTCTCGAAAGACATGGTGGCCTCGATGCGGCCGGGGTCGGTGATCGTCGATCTTGCGGTCGAGCGCGGCGGCAACGTCGAAGGCGCGAAGGCGGACGAGGTCGTCACCGTAAATGGCGTCAAGATCGTCGGGCATCTCAACGTGCCGGGGCGGCTCGCCGCATCGTCATCGGCGCTCTACGCCAAGAACCTCCTGACCTTCCTCGAAAGCCTGATCGACAAGAAAGAAAAGAAGCTCGCGATCAACTGGGACGACGAGATCGTCAAGGGCACTTTGCTCACCCGCGATGGCGCGGTCGTCCATCCGAATTTCCAGCCGAAGGCTTGAGGGACGTCACGCATGGACCAGATTGATCCCTTCGTCTTTCAGTTCTCGATCTTCGTATTGGCGGTATTCGTCGGCTATTACGTCGTCTGGTCGGTAACGCCGGCGCTGCATACGCCGCTGATGTCGGTTACCAACGCGATCTCCTCGGTGATCGTGGTCGGAGCGCTGCTCGCGGTCGGCGTGCCGATCCTGGAATCGGGTTCAACGCTGGCGCGTATCCTCGGCTTTGTCGCGCTGGTGCTGGCTTCGGTTAATATTTTCGGCGGCTTCCTGGTCACGCAGCGCATGCTCGCGATGTACCAGAAGAAGGAAAAGAAGTGAGCGCGGCATGACCCCGAACCTCGTCGCGCTGCTCTACCTCGTCGCCGGCGTTCTCTTCATTCTCGCGCTGCGCGGACTGTCTTCGCCGGAAACCAGCCGGCAGGGGAATGTGTTCGGCATCGTCGGCATGACGCTCGCCATTCTCACCACCATCGCCTCGCATCCGCCCGCGAGCGCCGTGGCGTGGCTTTTGGTCATTGTCGGCATTGCCATCGGCGGCGGCATCGGCGCGATGATCGCCCGCAAGGTACCGATGACGGCGATGCCGGAGCTGGTCGCTGCCTTCCATTCGCTGGTCGGCATGGCGGCGGTGCTGGTGGCGGCGGCAGCGCTCTATGCCCCGGCCGCTTTCGATATCGGCGCAGTCGGCGCCATCAAACGCGCGAGCCTTGTCGAAATGTCGCTTGGCACCGCGATCGGCGCCATCACCTTCACCGGTTCGGTGATCGCCTTCGCCAAGCTGTCCGGCCGCATGAGCGGCGCGCCGATCATGCTGCCGGCGCGACATGCCATCAATATCGGGCTCGGAATTGCGACCTTTGTGCTCATCGCCTGGCTGGCGCTGACCGAAAGCTACGCGGCGTTCTGGCTGCTGGTTATCGTGTCGCTGGTGCTCGGCGTCCTCATCATCATCCCGATCGGCGGCGCCGACATGCCGGTCGTGATCTCGATGCTGAATTCCTATTCCGGCTGGGCCGCGGCCGGCATCGGCTTCACGCTGGGCAATACTGCGCTGATCATCACCGGCGCACTGGTCGGCTCGTCGGGTGCGATCCTGTCCTACATCATGTGCAAGGGCATGAACCGCAGTTTCATCTCCGTCATCCTCGGCGGCTTCGGCGGCGAGGTTGCGGGCCCGGCCGGCGGCGGCGAGCAGAAGCCGGTCAAGCTCGGATCGGCGGAAGACGCCGCCTACATCATGAAGAATGCCAGCAAGGTCATCATCGTGCCGGGCTACGGCATGGCGGTGGCGCAGGCCCAGCATGCGCTGCGCGAAATGGCCGACGAACTGAAGAAGGAAGGCGTCGAGGTCAAATACGCGATCCATCCGGTCGCGGGCCGCATGCCGGGCCACATGAACGTGCTGCTTGCCGAAGCCAATGTGCCCTACGACGAAGTCTTTGAGCTTGAAGACATCAATTCGGAATTCCCGCAGGCCGACGTCGTCTATGTGATCGGCGCCAACGACGTGACCAACCCTGCGGCCGAGGACGATCCGTCGTCGCCGATCTACGGCATGCCGGTGCTGCAGGTCTGGAAGGCGGGCACCGTGATGTTCAACAAGCGCTCGCTCGCCTCCGGCTATGCCGGCATCGACAATCCGCTATTCTACCGCGACAACACCATGATGCTGCTCGGCGATGCGAAGAAGATGACCGAGAACATCGTCAAGGCGATGTAGCACGGTCGCCCCCGCGAAAGCGGGGGCCCATGGTCCAGACTGGTGGCTATTGGTCCCCGCCTTCGCGGGGACGACGCGCGGCAAAAGTTTTCTCCCATTTTTGTGCTTACGTTCCGCAAAAGGTCTGGGTGACTTCCTCTTCCGGCTGCGGCGGCGCGCAATAGCGGTCGAAGGCAGGCTGATCGTCATACGGTCTGGCGAGCACCCGATTGAGCTCATCGAACAGATCGCATTGCCCCAGCTCGGCTGCGGCAATCGCGGCTTCGACGCGATGATTGCGCGGAATGTATTTCGGATTGACGGCTTTCATCGCGGCGCTGCGCTCTTGCGGCGTTCGCGGTTCGCGCGACAGCCGCTCCCGCCAGACAAATGCCCAGGCGTCGTAGGACGCCTTGTCTGAGAACAGGTCACGCACGCTATCGTCCGTCGCCGTGCCTCCGGCAAGCTCGCTCAGCGCGCGGAAGGTCAGCGTGAAATCCGCGCCGCCTTCCGCCATGCGGGCGAGCAGATCGCCGATCAGCGCTTCGTCATCCGCGTGGGCGTCGAACAGGCCGAGCTTGCGCCGGAAACCTGCAAGATAGGCCGCCTTGTAGCCGGTTCCGAACGTGCCGAGCACGTCATTGGCCTTTGCAAGCGCGGCGTCGCGTTCGCCCGAGAACAGTGGAAGCAGGCATTCGCCCAGCCGCGCGAGATTCCATTTCATGATCCCGGGCTGGTTCTGGTAGGCATAGCGTCCCTGCCGGTCGATCGAGCTGAACACCTTGCGGGGATGATAAGCGTCCATGAAGGCGCAGGGCCCGTAGTCGATGGTTTCGCCGGCAATGGAGGTATTGTCGGTATTGAGAACCCCATGGATGAAGCCGATCTGCATCCATCGTGCGACCAGATCGGCGAGCCGCGCGGCAACGCCTTCGAACAACGCGAGATACGGGTCCGCAGCCTCGGCGGCGTCGGGGTAGTGCCGGCTGATCGCGTAGTCCGCGAGCAGCCGCAGCCCCTCGATATCCTCGCGGGCGGCGAAATACTCGAACGTACCGACACGAAGATGGCTGGACGCGACGCGCGTCAGCACGCCGCCCGGCAGCATGCGCTCGCGCACAACCTGTTCGCCGCTGGTGACGGCCGCGAGCGATCGGGTGGTTGGCAGGCCGAGCGCGGCCATCGCCTCGCTGACGATATATTCGCGGATCACCGGTCCGAGCGCCGCGCGCCCGTCGCCGCGCCGGGAGAAGCGCGTCGGGCCCGAGCCCTTGAGCTGGATATCGAAACGTTCGCCAGACGGTGCGAGCACCTCGCCCAGAAGGACGGCGCGGCCATCGCCGAGTTGCGGAACGAAATTGCCGAACTGGTGACCCGCATAGGCCTGCGCGAGCGGGGCCGAGCCTTCGGCGATGCGATTGCCGGCGAGAATGGCGACCCCTTCGGGGCTTTTCAGGAATTCAGGATCGAGCCCAAGGGCCTCTGCCAGAGCATCGTTGAGCGCGATCAATCGCGGCGCCGCAACCGGTGTCGGTTCGACGCGCTGGAAGAATCGCTCCGGCAACGCCGCGTAGGTGTTGTCGAATGGGATCCGGCCCGATATGCCGGCTTCGGCGACTGCTTGGGGATGTGAGACTGGCATCCAGCATAAATCGTCGCCATCGCGGCAAAAAACAAGCCTCGATCGCCATCGGTGCGCGCGCCTCATCCGCATTCGGCGGGCCGGGTCAGCAACGATCAGGCCGCCTGCGCGGGGACGGCAACAATAATTACGTCGCCACGATCGACAATCACCGCGCCACGATCGGCTGCGCTTCCAGCACCGGGTCTTTCACCGGCACGCCGGTGAACGCCGAGCCCTCCTCGAACCATGACTTCGGCGCCGGGTGGCCCCACAAGGTCTGGCGCTGCGCATCCTGAAGCCCCCAGCGCAACGGCTCGAAATCCGGATCGACCGTCAGATAGTCCGAGGTGAACAGCTCGACGCGGTGGCCGTCGGGGTCACGGATATAGAGAAAGAACGCATTCGAGATGCCGTGACGGCCGGGTCCGCGCTCCATGTTGGCGAGATAGCCGGACGACGCCATTACGTCGCAGATGTGAAGGATGTCGAGCGCGCTCGCGGTCCAGACGCCGATATGGTGTAGACGCGGTCCGCGCCCGTTGGTGAAGGCGATGTCGTGGACGTTGCCCTTGCGATGCATCCAAACTGCCCAGAGCTGCGGATTGTCGCCATCGGTTTCGGTGTACTCGGTCAGGCGGAAACCGAGCTCGGTGTAGAAATCGTAGGAGGCCTGTACGTCCGGCGTGAAGCAGTTGAGATGGTCGATGCGCTGGATGCGCGCGCCCTTGTACTCGGCGTATTTGCGCAGCATGCATTCGGCCTGGTCCATGCGGAAATAGAAGTCGAGCGGCATGCCGTGGATGTCGCAGGTGCGAAGAGTCCGGCCCTGATGCTCGATTTCGGGGAACGAGGTCGGGTACCCTTTATGCGCGAACCAGAAGGCGGCGCGGTCGAGGTCCTCCTCGCTCGCGACCTTGTAGCCGAGCGCAGGGATCGTGGCGTCGTTCTGCTTGCGCAGCACGATGGAATGATGATTGCGCTCTTCCACCGCGCGCAGGAAGATCACGTTCTTGTCTTCCGCCGTCACAAGATAGCCCAGGCAATCGACATAGAAGGCGCGCGATGCAGCGAGATCGCGCACGCCGAATTCGACATGGCTGGCGCGGACGATATTGAAGGGCGGCGTGAAGTTCGGTTTGCGGATGGGCATTCTATCCTCCGGTCATTCCGGGGCGCGAGCTTAAGCTCGCGAACCCGGAATCCAGTTTCTGGCTCTTGCTTGCGATCTGGACAGACGATTGAGAGCGTGTCGCTCTGATCATGATCTACGCTCCAATTTTCGGTATCTTGTGATTGTCGAGCGCGATCGCGATGTTCTTTGTCTCCATATAGAAGTCGAACGAGTAATCGCCGCCGTCGCGGCCGATGCCGGACGACTTCACGCCGCCGAACGGCGTCGGCAGATGGCGGACATTCTCCGAATTTACCCAGATCATGCCGGCTTCCAGCGCCTGCGCCATGCGATGCGCGCGGCCGACATCGCGGGTCCACAGATAGCCGGCGAGGCCGTAGCGGACGTCGTTGGCGAGCGCGACCGCTTCCTTCTCGTCGGCGAACGGGATCATGGTGAGCACCGGGCCGAAGATTTCTTCCTGCGCAATCTTCATGCCGTTGCGCGCATTGATATAGAGCGTCGGCTCGACGTAATTGCCTTTGCCGCCGTTCGCCCGGCCGCCGCCGACAGCAACCGTGGCGCCGGCCTCGCGCGCGGCGCTGACATAGCTCAGCACCTTCTCGACATGGCGCGGATGGATCAGCGGTCCGATTTCGGTGGCGGCATCAAGCGGGTGGCCGACCTTGATCTTCTTCACCCGCTCGGCGGCGCGCTTGGCAAATTCGTCATAGATTGAGGCCTCGACCAGTGCACGGCTCGACGAGGTGCAGCGCTCGCCGTTCAGCGAGTAGATCATGAACAGGCAGGCATCGAGCGCGCGGTCGAGGTCGGCATCGCCGAACACGATCACCGGGTTCTTGCCGCCGAGCTCGAAATGCACGCGCTTCAGCGTGGCCGCGCCCTGCCGCATGATCGCGGAACCGGTCGCGCTCTCGCCGACGAAGCCGATCGCCTTGATGTCGGGATGCTCCGTCAGCGCCTTGCCGGCTTCCTCGCCCATACCATGCACGACATTGAGCACACCGGCAGGCAGCCCGGCCTCGAGGCAGATTTCCGCAAGCAATTGCGCGGTGAGGGGAGACCATTCCGCCGGCTTGTGCACGACCGTGCAGCCCGCGGCGAGCGCGGGAGCGATCTTCCAGGTCGACAGCATGAACGGCGTGTTCCAGGGCGTGATCACGCCCACGGGTCCGATCGGCTGGCGGATGGTGTAGTTCAGATGCGTGTCGGTCGGCAGCGACAGGCCGTCATTGGCGCCGGGCGCGCGGTCGGCATAGAAGCGGAAATTCTCCGCGCCGCGCAGCGCCGCCTTCGACATGTAGCGGATCGGCTGACCCGTATCCATGCATTCGACATAGGCGATCTCGTCGGCGCGTGCGACGATGGCGTCGGCGATCTTGTGTAAAATTGCGCGGCGCTTCTCGCCGGAGGTGTGCGCCCAATTGGTTCGGAACGCTTTCATGGCGGCCTTGGCCGCGCGGTCGATCTCGGGCGCGCCGCCGCGCGATACTTTCGCGATCGGCGCATTATCGACCGGCGAGGCGGTCTCGAAGGCGTCGGCGCCAATCTCCGGCTTGCCGTCGATCAGATGCGGCACAACGCCGTTGCGGAAGCGCGCGAGGTGCTTTTCGGCGAGGGCGATGGTGTCGTCGAGGGTTGTGGTCATGAGACGTATCCGCGTTCAGGATGTGATTCTCTCTCCCCTTGCAGGGGAGGGGCGGGAAGGGGTGAATTTCCATCCCGGCGCTTGTGGCTCACCTCCCTTCCGACCGGCCTTTGGCAGGTTGACCTCCCCCGCGCGCGGGGAGGTGAAGAGAAGATGCCCGAAAGCATGGTGACTTATGCCGCCTTCTCGCTCTTGCGCAGCGTGTCGCGACGCAACGTGAGCTGGGTGATCTCGTGCATCTCCAGCGCGAGCTGCATCGGATGCTTCTTCAGCGTCTGTTCGAGCGCCGTCTCCGCCGCGGCCATCAGCATCTCGGCAACCTTCTGATAGGCCTCTTTCGGACGACCCTCGCGCATGCGCACGATGATGTGAACGAAGGCGTTGTCGGGATTGCGGTCGGCGACGCAGTAATGCTCGCGGCGCATCGCCCGCGTGCGGATGCCTTCAAGCGGGGCATGGCCGGAATCGATCATCGCCTGATGCAGTGCGTTCAGGAGCCCCTGGACGTCCATCGAATGATCGAGATTGGCCGAATATTCCACCATGACGTGCGGCATTGCCTTCCTCCTGATCGCCTGCGCTTGCGGTCGCCGGCGATTCTCATTCGATTGGGGTCGTTGACGTGCCCCGCCGGAAACCTTTAACATGTTAATCATTTCGCCGGGCGGGCCGTCAAGACGGTTGCGCCCGGAAATAAGAGCGTCCATCAAACGAGAGCGTCCGTCGCCCGAAATTTGGGAGGTCCGTCCATGCCGCTGCCGCTTGAGCGTATCAAGGGCTCGATTCCGCCGCTGATCACCCCGTTCAGGAACGGCGAGGTCGACTATGACACCTATGCGAATCTCGTGGAGATGCAGATTCGCGAAGGTTCGCACGGCATTCTGGTCAACGGAACGACCTCCGAGCCCGCTTCGCTCACCACCGAGGAGCGCAACCGTCTGGTGACGCTGTCGGTCGAGGTGGCGAAGGGGCGCGTGCCCATCGTCGCCGCCACCGGCTCGCAGGCGATCTGGGAAACCCGCATCCTCACCGAGCATGCCGCCAAGGCCGGCGCCGATGCGCTCCTGATCGTCACGCCCTATTACACGCGGCCGCCGCAGCGCGGCATGATCGCGTACTATCTCGAGGTGATGAAGGGCATCGATCTGCCGTGGATGATCTATCACATTCCCGGCCGTGCCGCGATCGACATCAAGATCGATACGGTGAAGGAACTGCGCGAGAAGTCGCCGAATTTCGTCGGCATGAAGCATGCCTCGCTCGATCTCGATTTTGTCACCGAATGCCTCGCGGTCGCCGGCCACGACTTCAAGATTTTCGTCGGGCTTGAGGAATTGTCGTTCCCGATGATGGCGATCGGCGCCTGCGGGCTGATGAATGCGGTCGGCAATCTGCGTCCGCGCGTCCTGTCCGATCTGTGCGAGGCGGTGTGGCGCGGCGACCTGAAAACCGCGCAGGATCTGCACCATCGCCTGCACGATCTCAACAAGGCGATTTTCTACGACACCAATCCGATCCCGATCAAATACATGGCGAAGCGGCTCGGCATCGTCGAGCGCAACGAGCACCGCCTGCCGATGGTGCCGGCGACGCCGGAACTGGAAAAGCGCCTCGACGGCGTTCTCTCGCGCGCCGGAATGCTCAGGAGCGAAGCCGCGGAATGAAACTTGTCAGCTTTGTCCGTCACGGCCGTCCGGGCTTTGGCGTGGTCGCAGGCGATGGCGTGATCGATGTCCGGCCGCGCCTGCCTCTGTTTCACACTCTGCTCGACGTATTGCGGGCCGGTGCGCTCGACGAGGTACGGGCGGCGACGGCCGATGTGCGGCCGGATTTCCCGCTGGCCGACATCGCGCTGCTCCCGCCCGTGGTCGGGCCGGAAAAGATCCTGTGCATCGGCGTCAATTACGGAAACCGCAACGAGGAATACAAGGACAATTCGGAGGCGCCGAAATATCCCAGCATGTTCTTCCGCACGCCCGGCTCCTTCGTCGGCCACGGCGCGCCGCTGATCCGTCCGCCGGAATCCGAGCAGCTCGATTACGAGGGCGAGATCGTGCTGGTCATCGGCAAGGAGGGCCACCGCATCAAGCCCGGGCAGGCGAAGGACCATATCGCCGGCTATACGCTCTGCAACGAGGGCACCATCCGCGACTGGCTGCGGCACGCAAAGTTCAATGTCACGCAGGGCAAGAATTTCGACCGCTCAGGATCGATCGGTCCCTGGATGGTGACCGCCGACGAGATCGCGTACGGCAAGCCGCTGCATCTGACGACAACCGTGAACGGCGAGGTGCGGCAGGACGACACCACGGCGAACCTGATCTTCGATTTCGATTATCTGCTCTCGTACATCACGATCTTCACCACGCTGAAGCCGGGCGACATGATTGTGACCGGCACGCCGACCGGGGCGGGCGCCCGGTTCGATCCGCCGAAATGGCTGAAGCCGGGCGACGTAATCGAAGTCACGGTCCCGGAAATCGGGACGCTGCGCAACGGCGTCGAGGACGAAACGTGACCGCGCGCATGCGCCCGTTCCAGCGTTCGCTGCCGATGCAGCTCATGCTGGCGCGGGAAGCGGTAATGCAGCGCTTTCGCCCGCATCTCAATGCACACGGCCTGACCGACCAGCAATGGCGGATCATCCGTGCGCTGAATGAAGTGGAGGCGCTCGATATCGCAGCGCTCTCCCGCGCCTGCTGCCTGCACACGGCTTCGCTGTCCCGTACATTGCCCAATCTCGAAGCCGAAGGCCTGATCGCGCGGCGCGCCAATAAGGACGACCAACGCCGCGTCAGCGTGTCGCTGACCGCGAAGGGGCGGCGGCTGTTCGAGACGGTCGCGCCGCAATCGGAGGCGATCTATGCGCAGCTGGCGCGGGAGATCGGGCCGCAGCGGCTGGAACAGGTTTACGGCCTGCTCGACGAGGTGATCGGGATCCTGCAAAAGCCGCGGCCTCAATCTGCCGCGGTGAAGATGCGGACGGCGGTGCGGCGTAGCAAGGCGGGATGATCATGGTTGAATTCAGCAACAAGGTCGTGGTCGTGACCGGCGGCAGCCGCGGAATCGGGCGTGGCATCGCGCAGGCCTTTGCCCGCGAAGGCGCGCAGACCGTGATTGCCTCGACCTCGGAGCGCAATCTTGCTGCGGCGGCCGGAGCAATTGCGGCCGAGGGCGGGATCAAGCCGGTGACCGCCGCGCTCGATCTGCGCAAGCTCGAAGATTGTCAGAAGCTGCATGCGCTGGTGAAGAAGGGGCTCGGCCGCTGTGACGTGCTGGTCAACAATGCGGGCGCCACCCGCGCCGGCAACTTCCTCGAATTGACTGACGATGCCTGGCAGGACGGCTTTGCGCTGAAATTCTTTGGGTGCGTGCGGCTGTCGCGGCTGTTCTGGCCGATGCTGAAGGACGCGCAGGGGTCTATCGTCAATATCGGCGGCGGAGCCGCGCGCACGCCGGGCGCCGACTTTACCATCGGCTCCTCCTGCAACGCAGCGATGGCAAACTTCTCCAAGGCGCTGTCGCGGCTCGGCATGAAGGACGGGGTGAACGTCAACATCATCCATCCCGGCCTAACCGAGACGGATCGCGTGCAGGATTTGTTCGCGCAACGGGCGAGTGCTGCCGGCAAGACGATCGACGAAATTCGCGTCGAGGCGGTGGCGCGCGACGGTATCCGGCGGATGGCCGAGCCTGCGGATATTGCCGAGCTCGCCGTGTTCCTCTGCAGCGCCAAGGGCCGGCACATCCAGGGCGCGGCCATTCCGGTGGATGGCGGATCGACGCCGGGGTTTTATTGACGAACCCGCTTTTTCGGCTGTCATGGCCTTGACCCGGCCATCCACGTCTTCCTTGCCGCTATACCATTAAGACTTGGATGCCCGCGACACGCGCGGGCATGACGGTTGCACAGGAATAGCCTTCCCGTTCCCGGTGTTCCTCCCGGCATGCGCGGCGCATCGACGCCGCCGGAGCCGGGAGGGCGCCATGACCGCTTGCCTCAGATTTTCATCCATCGCTGCTCTTGGTGTCGCCCTGAGCATCGCCGGTTCCGCGTTCGCGCAGGACAAACCCGTCCGCGTGCGCGGCGAGATCGTCGCACTGGACGGTTCGATGATGACCGTGAAGCCGCGCGGCGGCAGCGACATCAGGATCAAGCTCGCGGACAATGTCGGCGTGTCGGGCGTGGTGCCGTTCAAGGTCGAGGACATCAAGCCGAATTCCTATATCGGCGTGTCGTCAATTCCGCAGCCGGACGGAACCCAGCGCGCGATTCATGTCCTTGTCTTTCCTGAAGCGTTGCGCGGTGTTGCCGAGGGGCATTTTCCCTGGGACAACCAGCCGCAAAGCATGATGACCAATGCGACGGTGCAGGAGACCGTCGCGGGCGTCGACGGCCAGACCATCATGGTCAAGTACAAGGACGGCGAGAAGAAGATCGTGGTGCCGAAGGACGCGCCGGTTGTCACCTATGTGCCGGGCAGCGTCGCCGATCTCAAGCCGGGCGCGAAAATCTTCATCGTCGCCGCGGTCCCGCAGCCGGACGGGACGTTCACAGCTGCACGGGTCAATGTCGGCAAGGACGGGTTGACCCCGCCGATGTGAGCCGCATCCGCTCATTGCCGCGAAAGCGGGAATCCAGAATGTTGCGCTGGGTCCGCGCCTTCGCGGGATGAGCGGGCTCTAGACTACACCTCGTACTCGCGCTCCTTGCCGATGTGGCGGTTGCGGATGCGACGCACGATCCACCAGATCGCCAGCACCGCGAACGGCACGAATGCCGCGGTCGAAAGCGAGGGGTCGACCGGCCAGCCGGCGTCGTGCGCGCCCTTGACCATGTATCCGAACAGCCCGACCACGTAATAGCTGATCGCCGCGACCGAGAGACCTTCAACGGTTGCCTGCAAACGCAGTTGCATGCGGGTGCGGGCATTCATCGAACGAAGAAGATCGCGGTTCTGCTGCTCGACCTCGACATCGACCCGCGTGCGCAGAAGCTGCGCGGCGCGGGCGAGCTTGCGGGAGAGGTTGGCCTGCCGCTCTTCGGTCGCGATGCAGGTGCGGATCGCCGGCGCCATGCGGCGGGCGAGGAACGACGACCAGGTCGGCAGCCCGCCGACCTTGCGCTCGCCGATGATACGCAGTCTCGTCTGCACGATGTCGTCATAGGCGCGGCTGGCGCCGAACCGGAACAGGCTGCCGGCAGCGCCGGCTTCCAGTTCGGCCGCGAGCGCGGTGAGTTCGTCAAGCAGCCGGTTATTGTCGGCGAGCGAGGAGGCTTTCTGAAGCGCAGCTGTCAGCTCGGCAAGCCGCCGCTCGATGCGATTGATCGAAGGCGCCAGCTCCTGCGCCTTGGGCAGGCCGAGCAAGGCGAGCGTGCGATAGGTTTCGAGCTCCAGCAGACGTTGAACGAGCGCGCCCGCGCGTTCCGCGCCAAGGCCGCGGTCAAGCACCAGGATACGCACGAAGCCGTCAGGATCGGTGTGGAAGTCCGTCGCATAAACCGCGGTACCGTCCGAATTTTCCGCAACCGCAAGGCTTGGCCGGTTGAAATGCCGTTCCACCGCAAGGTGGTCGGGGCGGTCGGCCATCAGATGCAGATCGATGGCGACCAGCAGCGGACCGGGTTGCGGCACCAGCGTGATCGGCGTGGCGAGCGAAGCCGCGGACGGGTGAAAGGGTATCGCATCCGGTTCCGCCGGAAGCTCCAGGGTGTACGTCGTGAATTCGGAATGCTGCTCCCAGCGCAATCCGGTGCCGCCGAAATTGACGTGGAAATGCTTGTCGGCCGGCTGCGGCGGGGTCACGCCGCGGCGGATGCACAGGTCGGTCAGCGCCTTGCGGTCTTTCTGGGCGCCTTCGCCCGCGGTGTCGAAGCCGAAATGCAACACGCGGGCGGGGGTCGCCAGCGCCCGAAAGGGACGCGCATGGACTTCGCCGAGAATGACCGATCGGAGCCGGTGAGGTTCGAGCCGTTTGTCGCCCGCGATGACTTCAGCGCTCATGCTCCGCTTCCGGTAACCCTTGCCTGGCGATCGCTGATGCGCAGGCTCCATGGAGTGACGTTAGCACGTCAGGCGCGCTTCGCGGACGTCCGTTTCACGACAATACCCAGCGTCTTGATGCGGGAGGCGAGGGTGGTGGGCTTCACATTGAGCAGTTCCGCCGCGCCGCCGGGACCGAACACCTTGCCGCCACAGGCGTCCAGCGCCGCAACGATGTTGGCGCGGTCGCGTTCGCGCCGTTCGTCCTCGGTCAGAAGCGAAGCGGGATCGGTCCGTCCCTGTGCCGCGCGGCCGACGCCGCGGGCCGGCAGGTCGATATGAAGACGGCCATGGCGGGCGAGAATGGCCGCGTGCTCGATAACGTTCTGCAATTCCCGGACATTGCCTGGCCACGCATATTGCATCAGCCGGCGCATATCGCCTTCGGTCAGCCGCAGATCCGGGATTTTCAGTTTGTGTGCGACAACCTGTAAAAAGTGCTTGGTGAGCGGGGGAATATCGTCGGGCCGTGCACGCAGCGGCACGCATTCGATCGGAAACACGTTCAGGCGGAAATACAGGTCCTCCCTGAACTGCCCTTCGCGCACTGCGGCGCCCAGATCGCGATTGGTGGCGGCGATCACCCGGACATCGGCGTTGCGGGTGCGGGCTTCGCCGACGCGCTCGAATTGACCCTCCTGCAGAACGCGCAACAGCTTGCCCTGCAATTCCAGCGGGATCTCGCCGATCTCGTCGAGGAAAAGGGTACCGCCATCGGCCAGTTCGAAGCGGCCGGGGCGGTCTCGCAGCGCGCCGGGAAGCGCGCCGCGCGCATGGCCGAAAAACTCGCTTTCGAACATGTCGCGCGGGACCGCCGCGCAGTTGACGCGGATCAGCGGCCGGTGGCTGCGCTTGCTTGCGCCGTGGATGGCGCGGGCGATCAGTTCCTTGCCGGTGCCGGATTCGCCGGTGATCAGGACGCTCGCTTCGGTGGGCGCGACGAGTTCGATCTGGCGCAGCGTCTTCTGGATCGCCGCACTGACGCCGATGATGCCGCGATGGTCGGTCTGCAGACGGATTTCTTCCTGCAGATAAGCGTTGTCCTGCTCAAGCCGCTTATGCAGCCGCTCCACCTCGGCGAGCGCAGCGCGCAGTTTCTCATCGGCCTCGCGCCGCTGCGTCACATCACGGAAGACAATGACCGCTCCGACAATGGTGCCGCGGTCACGGATCGGCGTTGACGTGTATTCCACGAAGAAGCGGCTGCCATCCTTGCGCCAGAACACCTCGTTTTCGACGTGGTGAACCGCGCCGTCGCGGAAGGCTGCGTAGATCGGGCAATGGATTGCAGGATAATGCGAGCCGTCGGCATGGGTGTGGTGGACGATGGAATGCATGTCCTTGCCGACCAGTTCATCGGCCCTGAAGCCGAGCATGCGTTCTGCGGCGGGGTTGACGAAGGTTGTCTTGCCATCGGCATTGACGCCGTAGATGCCTTCGCCGGCGGCGCGCAGGATGAGCTGGTTTTCCCGCTCGACGTCGCGGAAGAAGCGTTCGATCCGCTGCCATTCTTCCAGGCCGCCGCGGACATAGAGGTCGGCCTCGCTGTCGGTCTCGCGCTTGCGCAGGGCGGCGAGATCGGAAACCATCAGCAGGAGATCGGGCGCGTCGCCATCGTCGAGCCGGCTGCCGGCATACTCCACGGCGAGTTCGTGACCGGCCGCGTGATGCGGTTTGAGCCCGCGGGTGCGGTATTCGCGTTTCGCCAGCACGGCTTCGGTGAAAACGATCAGCGCCGGCAGTTGGCCAGGGTGCAGCGCCGTGACCCGCATGGCGCGAAGCGCGGCGCGATCGCAGCCGAGCAGACGGCACGCCGCCGGATTGGCGTCGCGGATCAGATCGGCCGCGGGATTGATCACGAGCATTGGCTCGGCTGCGGACTCAAAGATGAGACCGAAACCGGCAGATGACCGAGCCTTTGCCTGATTTTCGGGCAGGGACGGATATGCGAGCATGTTGGCACCAGAGTGCCCGGCGGGCGAGATCTACTAAATTTCGTAGATCACGAAAAGTCGTAACAGGCCGATCCCGTTTTCATTGAGCTATTTGCGCCTGCGTCAGATCGCCCGCGGGCAGCCTCGCGTCTGGCACTGACTTTGCTCTTCTCCCTCCGACTGCCGGTGCAGCGCTGTCCAGAGCGCGCTCTGGCCTGCAGGCTCCAGAGGGGAGAAGTGCGATGTCCACGTTCGACAACCCGTTCGATCCAACGCGTATGCTGCATTCCGCCGGCTGTTCGTGCGGCCGCCATGTCAGCCAGGCCGAGCATGAGCGCGACGCCATCCGGCAATTGCAGTGCGCGCCCGTTGAAGCCCCGGAAACCGAGGAGAGGCGCTATGAGGGCGTAGTCGCTTCCGCCGTGATGCGCGCCATGTTCCCCAAGGATGTCGCCCGGCGCGCTTTCCTGACGTCGGTCGGCGCCTCCACCGCGCTCGCCGCGATTTCGCAGTTCTTCCCGCTTGCAACTGCGACAGACGTTTTCGCGCAGGGCGCTCCGCTGGAAAAGAAAGATCTCAAGGTCGGCTTCATCCCCATTACCTGTGCCACGCCCATCATCATGGCGCATCCGATGGGTTTTTATTCGAAGCACGGGCTGAATGTCGAAGTGATCAAGACCGCCGGCTGGGCGGTGATACGCGACAAGACCATCAACAAGGAATATGACGCAGCCCACATGCTGTCGCCGATGCCGCTCGCGATCACGATGGGCGCGGGGTCGAACGCGATCCCTTACACCATGCCGGCCGTAGAAAATATCAACGGTCAGGCCATCACGCTTGCGATGAAGCATAAGGATAAACGCGATCCGAAATCCTGGAAAGGATTCAAGTTTGCGGTCCCGTTCGACTATTCGATGCACAACTATCTTCTGCGATATTATGTGGCCGAAGCCGGTCTCGACCCCGATCAGGACATCCAGATTCGCGCCGTTCCGCCGCCGGAAATGGTCGCGAATCTGCGTGCCGACAATATCGATGGTTTTCTTGCGCCGGATCCCGTCAATCAGCGCGCGGTCTATGACGGAGTCGGCTTCATCCATATGCTGTCCAAGGAAATGTGGGACGGCCACCCCTGCTGCGCCTTCGCCGCCTCGCGTGAATTCGTGACGCAGATGCCGAACACCTATGCCGCGCTTCTCAAGGCGATCATCGACGCAACGGCCTTCGCGACCAAGCAGGAGAACCGCAAGCAGATCGCCGAAGCGATCGCGCCGGCCAATTATCTCAACCAGCCGGTAACGGTGGTCGAACAGGTTCTGACCGGCACCTTTGCAGACGGACTTGGCAAGGTACAGAAGGTGCCGGACCGGATCGACTTCGATCCGTTCCCCTGGGAGTCGTTCGCCGTGTGGATCCTGACCCAGATGAAGCGCTGGGGCCAGATCAAGGGCGATGTGGATTACAACGGCATCGCCAAACAGGTCTTTCTTGCGACCGATACGACCAAGCTGATGAAGGAAGTCGGTCTGACCCCGCCAACCTCCACGACAAAGTCGTTCTCGGTGATGGGCAAGCCCTTCGATCCGGCCAAGCCCGAGGAGTATCTCGCGAGTTTCAAGATCAAGAGGTCATCGTAGGAGCCAGCACGATGCCGGAGCAAGGGTTCCTGTTGTTGTCGGTCGCGACCATGACCGCGCGAGCCAGAAACGGGAGCGGGCAATGACAGGCTCGCTTTCGTTCCGCGCCGCAGTCGTATCGATTGCGTTGTTCGCGCTATTCCTTGCGGCGTGGCACCTTGCGACAAGCGGTACCGGCACCGTTGTCCAAATGGATCCCGAATACGCCAAGCTGATGGGGGCGACCGCGACCCAGGGAAAGTCGGCGATGCCGGGTCCGTTCGACGTTGGCAGGAAGCTCTGGGAGCATCTCAACGAGCCTTTCTATGACCGGGGCCCCAATGACAAAGGCGTCGGCATTCAACTGGGTTACTCTTTGGCACGGGTGCTGACAGGGTATTTCCTGGCCGTGATTTTCGCGATTCCGATCGGTTTCCTGATCGGCATGTCGCCATTGATGAGCCGGGCGCTCGATCCTTTCATTCAGGTGCTGAAACCGATCTCGCCGCTCGCCTGGATGCCGCTCGCGCTCTACACCATCAAGGATTCGTCTCTCTCGGCAATCTTTGTGATCTTCATCTGCTCGGTCTGGCCCATGCTGCTCAATACCGCATTCGGGGTATCCGCCGTCCGCAAGGAGTGGCTGAATGTCGCGCGGACGCTTGAAGTCAGTCCGATCCGCCGCGCCTTCACAGTTATCCTCCCTGCCGCAGCACCGACTATACTCACGGGAATGCGAATCTCGATCGGGATCGCATGGCTTGTCATCGTCGCGGCAGAAATGCTGGTCGGCGGCACCGGCATTGGTTACTTCGTTTGGAACGAATGGAATAATTTGTCGATAACGAATGTGATCAACGCGATCCTGTTGATCGGCGTCGTCGGCATGGTGCTGGACCAGATCCTCGCGTATTGCCAGCGCGCGGTCACCTTCCCGGAATAAAGCCATGACCGCACCCTTCATCTCGATCGAGGCCATCGCCAAGCGCTACCCCGCGCCCGCGGGCGTAACCACCATCTTCGAAAACCTGTGGCTCGGCATGGCGCGCGGCGAATTCGTCTGCGTGATCGGCCATTCCGGCTGCGGCAAGACCACGATCCTCAACATCCTGGCCGGCCTCGACAGCCCCTCCGAAGGCGTCGTCATCGTCGACGGCCAGGCCATCGAGGGCCCGAGCCTCGACCGCGCGGTGATCTTCCAGGGCCACTCGCTGCTCCCCTGGCGCTCGGTCATGGGCAATGTCGCCTATGCCGTCACCTCGAAATGGCGCAAGTGGTCGTCGGCGCAGGTGCACGCGCAGGCACAGACGTTCATCGATCTGGTCGGCCTCTCCGGCTCCGAGCACAAGCGGCCGTCCGAACTCTCCGGCGGCATGAAGCAGCGCGTCGGCATCGCCCGCGCGCTCTCCATCGATCCGAAAATCCTGTTGATGGACGAGCCGTTCTCCGCGCTCGATGCGCTGACCCGCGGCACGTTGCAGGACGAGGTGCGCCGCATCTGCCGCGACACCGGCCAGACCGTGTTCATGATTACCCACGACGTCGACGAAGCGATCTATCTCGCCGACAAGATTGTGCTCATGACCAACGGACCCGGCGCGGTGCTGGCCGAGATCGTGGAAAACCCGCTGCCGAAAGCACGCTCGCGCACGGATTTCCACAAGCATCCGCTCTATTACGCGCTGCGCAACCACATCATCGATTTCCTGGTCGAGCGCAGCAAGAGCTTCGTTGCCGAGAATCCCGGCTTCGATCCGCGCAATCCGACCCGGGTATACCCGGGTCGGACACCATTAGAAGGCGCAAGCCGGGTAGACCCGACTTGCGATGTGCCGGTGATCCGGCCGGGCGCCGCCGAGCCGCAGGTGATTGCGGCCGCGGACACCGCGAAGGCGCGTGTGGCCAATGGCTGACCCCGCTGGCTGTGATTCACCTCTCCCTTTGGGAGAGGTCGACCGCGCGAAGCGCGGGCGGGTGAGGGGTTACACCCCATCGCTCGACATAACCCCCTCACCCCAACCCTCTCCCCACAGGGGAGAGGGAGCGCACTGAGTGCGACGGCATATCCAAGGAGACCCTCATGAAACGTTCCGACCTCACCGAGAAGCTGCTCGACATCAAGCGCGAGAAGGGCTGGAGCTGGAAACACATCTGCGCCGAGATCGGCGGCTTTTCCGACACGCTGATCGTCGGCGCGATCCTCGGCCAGATGAAGCTGACCAAGCCGCAGGCCGCCAAAGCCGCCGAGCTGTTCGGCCTCTCCAAGGCCGAGGAGGCGATGCTGAACGAAATCCCGATGCGCGGCGACGGCACGCCGATGCCGCCGACCGATCCCTTGATCTACCGCTTCTACGAGATGGTGATGGTGAACGGGCCGGCCTGGAAGGCGCTGATCGAGGAGGAATTCGGCGACGGCATCATGTCGGCGATCGACTTCGACTTCCAATTCGAGCGCCTCTCCAACCCCAAGGGCGACCGCGTGAAGATCACCATGAGCGGCAAGTTCCTGCCGTACAAGTATTACGGCAATTCCGGCAATGTGCCGGAATATGGCTACAAGGAGGGGTGAGGGGCTTCCCTCGCCCCGCGAAGCGGGGAGAGGTTGCCGCGCGCATAAGCGCGTTTACGCGCGTCTTCGACGCGCTATGCGCGGCGGGTGAGGGGCGCTGACGCGCAGACTCTCTCCGCTCGTCCCCGCGACGGCGGGGACCCAGCACGATCATCGCCGCGATGGATAAAGCTTCTGGATGCCCGCCTGCGCGGGCATGAGCGGAGTGTGCGGTAACGCACAAATCTACTTCTGACCCCACACCTTCAGCGCTGAATGCTTGGCGACCTGTCTGAAATCGTCATCGGCCGTCAGCATCGTCAGGCCGTGGCGGATGCAGAGTTGTGCGAACAGTGCGTCGATGGTGCCGATCTGCACACCCTTGCGGCGGCAGTGATTGCGCAATGCGGCCGCCTCGATGTGATCGGTGCGGTCCGGCACGATCAGCGGCAGCGCCGAGAAATGATCGACGATCTGTTCGCGCGCCTTGGGGCCTGAAAATCCCTGCAGCAATTCCTGCAGGATGAGCCCTGTGGTGTAGAGCGGCTCGCCGCGCGCGATGGCGCGGTCCAGCGCGCCGGTTTCCGCGCTCTCCGCCGGCCGGTCGCGCCGCAGCGCCAGCGACCAGACGCTGGTATCGACGAACAGGCCCGCCTGGTCCACCTAGCGCTCGCGCTCTTTTTTATAGTCGTAGGTCTCGTCCCATTCGAGCGTGCCGAACAAGTCGCGCAGCCGCTTTTGCCGCCGCCGCGCGATGAATTCCTGCAGCGCCTTGGTCACGGCCGCCTTCTTGGTCTTCTCGCCGCTGACTTCCAGCGCGCGTTCGATCAAATCGGGGTCGATGGAGAGATTGGTTGCCATGTGTGAAGCTCCACACATAAGGTGACACACCAATGAAAATTGTCAACGGGCCGGCGATGAGCTGCTGATCGAGGAGGAATTCGGCCCCTACAGGCGATGCGGCGCGGCCACGATTGCCGCAACACCGCTCGGTTGTTATATTTGCCATATGAACAAGACCACATCCGTGCCGGTCGGCGAGCATTTCGCCGACTTCATCGAGCGCCAGGTGCAGGCGGGCCGCTACGACTCGCCGACCGACGTGGTGCGTGCAGGACTGCTGCTTCTGGAAGAGCAGGAACTGAAAGTCGAGCGGCTGCGGGCGGCCCTGATCGAAGGCGAGCAAAGCGGGGAAGCCGTGCCGTTCGATCTCGATGAGTTTCTCGGCGAGATGCATCAGGACCGCGCCGCGCCGCGATGAGCGGCTATCTGCTCAGGCCACGTGCGCGGGCGATTGGACCACGTCGCGTTGTCAATCAGAGGGGCGGTAAAGGACGTGGCGTTGGAATGCTGCGTAGTCGATCATATAGCTGGCGCGCGCGTTGCAGCCGTCCGCTATCTGCCTTTTCGGGTTTACGTCGTGCGGTCTCAGCCCAAGGGTCTTGAAAACGCTCGGAAGCTAAAAACAGCGCTGTTGCTGCAAGTTCTAACTCCACCGCGTCAACGTTGACGAGTTCTTGCGCAAGGCGCCGACGCGGTTCAGGCGTTTGATAATCCTGCGGAAGTAACGAATAGTACGTCGAATAGAGTCCGCCCCACGTGGCAGGAGTCTCTTGTTCGTTGAGCATCCCGAAGATACGCGCTGTCTGTGCCGCAGCGGCCAGTTGCTCAGAGTACGGACCGTAGTGTTTGTACCGGAACGGAAAGCCAGCGCCGACACCAGCGGCCTCGAGGATAAACGCGATCTTTTGAAATCTCGTACGTCCTACGATGTGGCCTCCGGCGTCACGTACGATTTCGGCGGCTCTCTGTGCTTCGTTTAGGCCGGCCATTTGCGAATCTCCGCGTCCATGATGTCGATGAGCTTCCTTTTCGTGTCCTCGTCGTCCTCTGCATGATAGACGCGAAACGATTTGTACATGCCGAGTTTTGCAACGACCTCAGACCGTTTCGAGAGATCCTCCAGGCGGCCACCTTCAGTCCGGATATTTACTTGATTAAGCGGCGCTTTCGGATCCTCCATCATCTCTTTGTAAGGTGATCGCTCCGCTTCGTCGACCAGAATCCGAGGAGGGGAGTCCGGCGCCTTCTCTGACCACCCATCCAGACACTTCGTGATCTCCAGCTTTATGTTCTCGCAGACCTTATCTGCGGTGCCGGATACGGCATCGCCGTCGCTCCTGTCGCGAGCGATCTTGGCGCGAACGTCGATGCACTTGTAGAGTCTCCGGTCTCGCATTCGGCGCGCAAGCGTGTTGATGCACACGTCTTCGGCGTCAGCCATTAGCGATAGCGCACCCCAAATAACAGTATCGTCAAGTGCCAACGCGCATTCGATATTATCGGGAGATTGGGCAAATTTCACGAGGGGATGCGTAGCGGGCAGTCCAGTTTTTTGGATAAGTCCGTTCTTTACGAGCGTAAAGGTCCGCGCGAGCAACTCCACATAGATTTTCTCGGCGCCGCGTGTGGCCTTGTGGAGGTACACTGTGGGGTAGAGCTGGAAGAGACCCAAAACGTAAGCCTCGGCTGCAAAGATTGCCTTCCTACCAAGGACAAAGGTTTGCACAGGCGGCAGCAGAGTTTCGCCAACGCTGTGCTCCACGGCATCGACCTCAAGGTTTTGTATAAGCCACTCGAAATCTATGGCGGCGTGCTGTGAGCCGGTCATCAGGCGATCGCGGCGCATATAATCGAGGCGGTCGGCATCGAATTGGCCAGACACGACGGCGGAATAGATGGTTCGAATGCCGCTGCCGGTGACCATATCGGCGACGTCGTTTGCGAAACCGCTTCCCATCTCGTTGCACAAGAGCGGCGTGATTTCGCTGTCGCGAATTAGTGCATCGCTTACCGTCTCGTGGTGCGCCATCTTCAAGTCGAAGCGTTCGCCGATTTTTTCGAAGGCGTGACTAAAAGGGCCGTGACCCACGTCGTGCAAGAGCGCCGCAGCGAGCGCCTGGAATGCTTTCTGGTCCTTCGCCGGAACAAATTTGTCGATAACGGTCATCAAACGCTTCGCCGTGTGAAAAACGCCCACGCTGTGAAGCAGCCGCGAGTGAGTTGCCCCTGGGTACACTAGGTCCGAAAATCCGAGTTGCTTTATTCTCCGGAGCCGTTGAAACGGCCTCGTCTGGAGGACATCCCAGAGGACACGATCAATCTGTGACCTTCCGACATCAAATTCGATAAGGTCGTGCAATGGATCCCGGATGCGCTGCTGCTTCGGCATTCGAACGAATCACCCCACACACGGCGCAGTTGTATCATAGAACAAATAGAGAACATTTCAACTGCTATTATGACAAATGTGGTTTCCAATCTTAATGCACCCCTAATTTGCAAAACGCTCCTAATCCCGTCCCCAATCGAACATCCGCCGATGCGCGCGCACCCGCTTGGAATAGCGGCCGCGCTTGCGCAGCGCCGGCTCCTCGCGCGGCGGCGCATGGGCATCGATGAAATCCTTCACCGCTTCGTCCGGCGCGCGGTCGAGCCGCACGCCCTCGGCGCGCAGGCGGGCGAGCGTGTCAGCCACTGATTCCTGAGTTTGCCAATGGGTCCCCGCTTTCGCGGGGACGACCGGGGGAGGGAGTTCGCGCTGTTGCGCGGGGACGAGCGCGGACAGGGCTGCGTTCGCCGCTTCGCGCTGTTCGCGGGCAAGCGTGCCCCGCCGCTTCCGCGGCATCGCCGCGAGCCTCGCCATCTTCGCAAGCTCGAGCGCGGCGGCGAGCCTGTCGAGATCGACACCGGGCGTCTCCTCGAGTTCAGCGACGTAACGCTGCGCCAGCGCGTCGAGCCGCGCGGCCAGCGTGCGGCGCTTCAGTTTCGCGCTGGCCCTGGCGCGCGGCACGGTGTCGGTGGCGCGGGGCGCGAATAGCGGGCGCTGCCAGTTCTGGTCGCGCGTCCAGCGGCAGATCGAGGCCCGGCCGACGCCGGTGCGCTTTGCGATTTCACTATAGGTCAGCGTGGTTTCCTCGATCAGCCGGCGGACGGCGGCGACCTTCATGTCGCCATGCGGACGGCGGCTGCGCGGTTCGCGCTCGGGCAGGCCGTCCGGCGTATCGGGCGTGACCCGCACCCGGCGGATCACCGGGGCATCGAGGACGGAGCGGTAGGGGAGGCGCATGGAAAGGAATATAGTCCTTTTATTTAAATAACGCAAGCTCTCTCCCGCTCGTCCCCGCGAAGGCGGGCACCCAGAGCCGCGAACGCGTACGGTATGGCGAGACTGCGCTGGATTCCCGCCTTCGCGGGAATGAGCGGAGTGTGTGGTGCCGCCTCAGGTAACCAGTCCCTCCACCGCCCGGCGCAATGCATCCGGCAGCGGCACCGGGCGGCCGCCTGAGCGGTCGACATAGACATGCACGAAATGGCCCTGCGCGGCGGCCTGCGCATCGTCATTGCGGAAAATGCCGATCTCATACCGCACGCTGGTGCGGCCAAGATGCGCGACGCGCAGTCCCGCGGTGACGAGATCGGGGAAGGCGAGGGGCCTGAAGTAATGGCATTGGGTCTCGACCACGAGGCCGATGACGGGGCTTTGCGCGATGTCGAGCGCGCCCTGTTCGATCAGGTAGCCGTTCACGATCGTGTCGAAATACGAGTAATAGGTGACGTTGTTGACGTGGCCGTAGACGTCGTTGTCCATCCAGCGCGTCGGGATCGCGCGCAGATAGGGATAGGCGGTGCGGAGCTGCGGCGCGGGGCGGCTGTTCGGAGCGGCGGTCATGGCCGCGATTGTGCCGAAGCGACGCGCAAAGACAATGCGACCGTGAGCGCGACATTGAGGAGCGCGAAGGCCGACAGCAGCATCAGCGTCGCCGGAATGCCGAGATGCTCGATGGCGACCGCGCCCGCGGCCGGAGCCAGCGCCTGCACGATCAGGCTCGGCATCGCGATCCGGCCCATCAGCGCCGGATAGCGTGCGGCGCCGAAGATCGCGAGCGGCAGCGTGCCGCGTGCGATCCAGGAAATGCCGTAGCCCGCGGCATAGAGGATCACCGCGACCGCGAGGATCGCGGGCGCGGATGTGAGCAGGAGCAGGCCGATCGCCATCAGCGCGACCGACGCGATCAGGGTGAAGCGCGGATGATAGCGCGCCCCGAACAGGCTCTCGACCACGCGGGCGGCGATCTGCGCCGGGCCGAACAGCATGCCGAGCGCGACCGCCGCGGCAAAGTCGAGGCCGCGCGCCTGCAGGACGATGAGCAGATGCACCACGATGATCGAGCCGATGCCGGCGGCGATCGAGAGAATGAGCGCGAGCAGCACCAGGATCGCGGTTTCGCGGTGCGTGGCGGAGGGCAAGGCGTCCGTCTCCGCGCGAAGCGGAAGCGGCGGCTCCTCGGGCGCGGCGGGTGCGGGGCCGCGCATGGCGTAAAGCTGCAGCGGCAAAGCGAGCGCGAGATGCAGCGCGGCATAGACGAAACAGGTGCCGCGCCAGCCGACCGCCTCCACGAGAAATGCGCTGAGCGGCCAGCACACCGTGGAGGCGAAGCCGCCGAACAGCGTCAGCTGCGTGATCGGTCCGCGCGCTGCCTGCCCGTAGCGCTTGCCGAGCGCGGCGAACACCGCGTCATAGAGCCCCGTGCCCATGCCGAGCCCGACCACCACCCAGGCGGCAAAATAGAATGCGAGCGAAGGCGCAAGCCCGATCCCGGCAAGCCCCGCGGCGAACAGGAGCGAACTCGCCGCCAGCACCGGCCGGCCGCCATGCGTCCCGATCAGCGCGCCGATCCGGGGCGAGATCAGCCCGCCGACCAGAAGACCGACCGAGACGCCGCCGACAATGGCCGAGAGCGGCCAGCCGGTATCGGCGGCGATCGGCGCGGCCAGCACCGCGGGAAAATAGAAGGACGAGCCCCAGGCCAGAATCTGGACTGCGCCGAGACAGATGACGGTGATGAAAGGGCTGTGCGTCCCGGCTGGCATGGCGCGCGGACCATAGCGGCGCTGCGTCAACGGCGAAAGCCGATCAGCCCTCACTCTACGTCAAACCGGCCATGCCGCTATTGAGGTTCGAGGCCGATATCGCGCACGACCTCTTTCCAGATTTCGTATTGCTCCTTGATGAATTTGCCGGTGGCCGCAACGGTCTCGCCGCCGTCGCTGAAAAAGCCGAGCTCGACCAGCCGTTCGCGCATCGCGGGATCGTTCAGAATCTTGTTCATCTCCTGATTAACCCTCTGAGCGATTGCCTCGGGCGTCCCGGCTGGTGCGACCAGGACGAACCAGCCAACCAGCTCGACGCCCGGCAAGGTTTCCGCAATCGGCGGAATCGACTCGAATTTCGGCATCGGCTTGAGCGAGCTGACCGCGAGCGGCGTGAGCTCACCGCTGGCGATAAAGGGCGCGGCCGAGGTGATCGGCAAGCTGATGAGTTGGACGCGTCCGGTGATCGCGTCCTGCACGCCGTTGGTGATCGTCGTGTACGGCACTTCGACCAGCTTGGTGCCGGCCTTCCGGTTCAGCCATCCCGCGAGAATGCCGGTGAAATTGCGCGAGCCCTCCGTTGCGATCGCCATCTTGCCGGGATCGGCCTTGTCTCTGGCGATCACCTCTTTGAGGCTGCTCGCCTTCAGGGCGGGATTGGCGAGAATGAAAAAGGGGCCTTTTGCGATCATCGACACCGGCGCGAAATCGCGAAGCGGATCGTAGGGCAGGGTCTTGAAGGTGTGCGGGTTGCTCGCGAGCGCAGCAGCAGTCGCAAAGAAGAAGGTATAGCCGTCGGGCGGCGACTTCGCCGCGGCCTGCGCGCCGACGATGTTGGCCCCGCCGGGGCGGTTTTCGACGAAGAATTGCTGACCGAAGGCCGCCGACAGCTTGTCTGCCAGAATGCGGCAGATGATATCCGGCGTCGATCCGGCAGCCTGCGAGACGACGATCCGGACCGGCCGCTCCGGCCAGGACTGAGCCTGTACCGTTGTCGTCGTCAGGATGGCGGAAAGCCAGAAAATCAGAATGCGAGGCAGCATTTCATCCTCCCTATCTTTCTTTTATGGTTGCTTAGTCATCGGCCTGCCGGTGGAGGCTCGGCCGATGTTGCAAGATGAACGTCCAAAAGAGCCTTGATGACATCGGCGGTGCGCGCCCGTGCCATTCCGCATTCGGTGGCAATGCCAAAGTCATCGAGAAATTTGCGAGCGGACGCGATACGGCGACGCGTTCCCTCGGGACCATCTTTGCCGTGCACCAGGCCGAGATAGATTTCAGTCGATGCAGGCAGCTTGAGCCCGGCCAGAGGCCGGAAGTATTCCTCGTCGTGACGCGCCATCGGAACCGGGAGATGAAAATAGGCGATGTCATGGGCGACAGCACCCGCAATCGCGTTCATGACCTCGACCATCTTGCCGGTATCGAGTGGCTCAATGAAATGCTTGGCGCCGAAATCGCCGTAGCAAAGATGAAAACCCAGTTCGACATCCGGCGGGATTGGCTCGCAGATGCGCGCGATTCGCGCCACGATCTCGGCGTTGGAGGTATGGACCAGCGGGAACATGTCCTGCGGTTGGCCATCCCAAATGATCATCTCGTGGCAAAAATCCCACTGGATGCAGAGATCGCGATGCGGAATGGCCCGGCAGATTTCCTCGACTTCACGAACGACAGCGGCCTCATAGGCGCGTTCGATCGCGGCAATGTCCCTCGCCGTGCAAAAGGCATAGATCACCCCCATGGGAGTGGGGAGGCAGACTTGGAAACGCACACCCTCAACAATGTCGCCTCGTTTGCGGGCCTCACAGAAATCGAGATAAGACGCGCGCGCCTCGCGAGCGTAGCCGAGTTCGCCAAAGCGGACGTCGTCCGGCTTTACGTCTGGCGCAAGACACAAAAGCGGGAAACCTGAGGTCTTGCGAACCGCGCCGCTCGGATCGGGCCGCAAAAACGGGCTCGATCGCAGAAACGGATACTGGAAGCTCACCCAGAGCCGGCGCGGTCCCGGCTCACCGTCCGGAATGCGCCGCAGCCGTCGCCCGAAACTGCGGCCCACGGTGCGAAACACCTCCTGGGCATTGTCCAGACCGATGCTTCCCACAAGATGAATTCTTTCAGGCAAGTGGCTCAAATCGTCCTCCCTTGTCCGGCCTCGCTGCGCGAGGCTTTGGGCCCGTGTTCTTGGCCGCAATTGACTTTCCAAATTCGATAAGTGTCAAATATGGAAATATTCAATTTCCATAGATCTAGAAAATGTATCCGGACTACCGCCAGTTCATGCATTTGCTCGCCATCGCACGATGCGGTTCCTTCAGCGGCGCCGCGACCTTGCTGCGAATGTCGCAGCCGGCCTTGTCCAACAGCATCTCGCAGCTCGAGAGCCGCCTGAAAACGCGGGTGCTCGATCGCGGCCGATCCGGCGCGCGTCTCACCGATGCGGGGCAGGCGCTGGCGCGGCACGCCGAGATTCTCGAAACGCAGATGGAGCGCGCTCTGGAGGAGGTTCGCTTTCGGCGCATGTCACAGCTGGGTCCGCTCAATGTCGGGGTTACGCCGGTTGCCGCAGCCAGTCTTGTTCCCCGCGCTCTGGCCCTGCTCAAAAAGGAAATGCCCATGCTTGCGGCCCGAGTGATTGAGACCGTGTTTCACGAGGGCATGCCTGCTCTGCTTAAAGGTAGCCTTGATGTGATGGTGGGGCCTATCGGCGTTTATGCGCCATTTGACGGAATCGAAGAACAGCAACTGACCTTCGATCCGTTCAGTGTGATCGTGCGCGAGGATCATCCGCTGGCATCGCGCCGCTCTCTCTCCCTGCGGCAACTGGCCGAGGTCGAATGGGTTCTTCCAAGCGACCAAAGCGCGTTTCACCGTCAGCTTGAGGCGCTGTTCGTGGTGGCCGGCCTCACCTGGCCGCAGCGCGCCATTGTTACCAATTCGATGGCCGCAATGAAGTCGATCGCGATGCACAGTGACTGCGTAGCGATCATGCCGAAGCAGTTGGTGACGATCGAACAGAAAGCCGGTCTGCTAAGGGCGATTCGTCTCACTGAGGCAGGCGCATCGCGTGCTCTGGGCATCAGTTGGGCAAAGGAACGGCGGCTCAGCGAGCCTGCCGCCGCTTTCGTCAGCGCACTACAGGAATGCGTGCGCTCTTCGCGGCGACAAGAGCCCCGGATCGGTTGAGCCCAGGCGAACGTCACTTCTGCGCATCGCCCATACCTGCTCCGCGGTCATGCACCGAGGTCACGGGCAGGCTGACGCGGATGCAGCTTTGCGTATCGCTGCGCTGCACGACAGCGACCTCGCCGCCATGCAGCCGCGCGATCTGCCGCGCGATCGACAGGCCAAGGCCGGAGCCCTTGGTTTCGCCGTTGAGCCGGTAGAATGGCGTGAAGATACGCTCGCGTTCGCCCTCCGGAATCCCCGCGCCGCTGTCGCAGACATCGACGATGGCATCGCGGCCATCGCGCGCGACCGTCACCGTCACCGGCGGCTTGCCGTGACGGTCGGCGTTTTCGAGAAGATTGCGGATCAGGTGCCGCAGAAAGCGCCGGTCGGCGGTGACCGTCAGCGGCGCGCCGTCCACCGTGCAATCGTCGAAATGGGCGGCCTCCTCGGCAACAAGCGCGAGCAGATCGACATCCTCGGGCTGCGGCAACGTCTTTGTCATGTCGAGCCGGCTGGCGAGCAGAATGGCGTCGATCAGGCCGTCAAGCTCGGCGATGTCCTCGTTCAGCGCGACCCTGTTTTTGGCATCGCCGTCTTCGCCCAGCATCTCGATGCCAAGCCGGATGCGCGCCAGCGGCGTGCGCAATTCATGCGAGGCATGGGCCAGCATCAGCTTGTGCGCGTTGACCAGTTCCTCGATGCGCTCCGCGGCGCGATTGAAGCTTCCGGCAAGCCGCGCCACCTCGTCGCAGCCCTCCACCTTCACGCGCGAACTGAGATTGCCGGCGCCCAGCGTTTCGACGCCCTGCTGCAGGCGTTCCAGCCGCCGGGTCAGCCCGCGCACCACCGGAAAGGCGCACAGCGCGATGATCAGCGCGATACCCCCGAGCAGCAGGATGAGGCCGATGGCGGGATGGCGGCGTTCGTTGGCGGCGGTGGCGACGATCCAGCGGCCGTCCGGCAGCGGCACATTCCAGGCGGCGCCGCCGGCGGTCGGCATCCAGCCGGGACGCCGCGACAAGGGCGGCGGCGGTGGCTCGCCATAGGAGGCGACGAGCTTCAGTTCCTTGTCGAACAGCGCGACATTGACCTGAAGCCGCTGCGCGAATTGGCGGATCGCCGTCTGCTGCGCGGCAGCCGGCGCGTCGGCCGGCGGCAGAACGCCGGACAGAAGCTCGCCCGCCACCTCGAAGCCTTCCGCGACCGGCCCCGGCGGCTTGCCGAACCGCCAGATCGCGCCGGACACGATCACTACCGAGAGCAGCGCCACCACGATGGTCAGGTAGATTTTGAGATAGAGGCGCTTCATGAGGTGGTTATAGCCTCGCTCTTTCATCCGCTTGTCCCCGCGAAAGCCGGGACCCGGAATCAAACCGACTGGATTCCCGCCTTCGTCGGAATGAGCGGAGAATGCGGTTCGGGCTTCGCACGACAACGTCAATCCTGGTTCTTGGCGAAGACATAGCCCGCGCCGCGCACGGTGATGACGCGCTTCGGCCGCTTCGGATCGTCCTCGATGGCGGCGCGGATGCGCGAGACATGCACGTCGATGGAGCGGTCGAAGGCCTCAAGCGATTCGTTCTTGACCAGCGTCATCAGCGTATCGCGCGACAGCACCCGGCCGGCATGTTCGGCGAGCGCGAGCAGCAGCGCGAACTGGTAGCCGGTCAGGCTGCGCTCCTCGCCATCGAGCCGCACCTGCCGCGCGCCGGTGTCGATTTCCAGCCGGCCGAAGCGAAAGACATCGGATTTCAGCCCGGACTTGGCGCGGCGCAACAGCGCGCGCAGCCGCGCCAGGAGTTCGCGCGGCTCGAAGGGTTTCGGCAGATAATCGTCGGCGCCCATTTCGAGCCCGACCACGCGGTCCATGGCATCGCCGCGCGCGGTCAGCATCAGGATCGGGGTCTGCGCTTTCTCGCGGATGCGGCGGCAGACATCGAGGCCGTCCATGTCCGGCAGCATCAGGTCGAGGATCAGGAGATCGAACGGCTCGCGGTCATGCAGCGCGATGCCGGCGGAGCCGTTCGGCGCGATCGCGGTGTTGAAGCCGGCTTCGCCCAGATAGCGCGCCACCATGTCGGCGAGCCGCCGGTCGTCTTCGATCAGGAGGATGCGGTCGGTCACGGGCGGCATCATAAAGCAAACAGAGCGGGTGGGGGTCTACGCGTTGGGGACGGATAGCGGACCCCCACCCGGCCTTTCCCCGGGCGAGGGAAAGGATTCGTGAAAAGCGAGCGGGTGGGAGCCTTCGCGGGGACATGAATAAGGCCCCCACCCGATCGCTCCCGGAGGAGGGAAGTTTCAACCGCGGCGCTCAGCCGCGGCGCCAGCCCATCATCGGACCGCGCGGCGGCAGGCGGTCGGCGAGCTTGCGCCGCTGCTCGGGGGAGAGCACTTCGGCGGCATCGCCCAGCGCCTGGGTGACGCGCTTCGACACGCTGTCGGCGAGCGCGATCTGGTCGGCGCGCAGCTTTTCCATCGCGGCGCGGTCGATCGTGGTTGCGGTCAGCAATTCACGCGCCTGACGGCGAGCGGAGAAGGCCTGCTCGCGCATCGGCAGCACATCCTTCAGCAGGGCGCGCATGATGCCGCGCAGCTTTTCCTGCTGCTCGTTCGAGGCATCGAGCTCGATCGACAGATGCCGCACCATGCGGTCGGCACGATCCTCGATCATCGCGGGATCGAGCGGTCCGGACCAAGGGCCTGACCAAGGGCCGCGCATGCCGAATTCGCCATGGCCGAAGGCGAAGGGATTGCTGAACGCCTTGCTCACGGCGGCGCCGGCGATCACGGTGGTGACGCCGATCAGTGCGGCGAACAGAATCTGGCGGCCGCGGCGGGTGCGCGGCACCGGCGGCGGGGTGACGCGTGAGGGCAATTTGATGCCGGTTTCGGTTTTGGTCGCTGTGTGGGGCTCGGTCATCGGGGGTCTCCAGAAGCGGGGCGGCTCGGCGCGGGGGTGCCGCCGGCCACGTCGCCAATCTGGAGGAGGGCCGTTTCGCGGGGATGTGCGGAATGTAAAGTTATGTAAAGGTGGGGCGGTGCCTGGGCAGGATCGTCAACTCGCCTTCCGCCGCACCGCGTCGAGCACCAGATCGCGCAGCCAGCGGTGGCCGGGATCGCCTTCATAGCGCTTGTGCCAGATCTGGATGAATTCCAGCTCCGGCACCGGCATCGGCAGCGGCACCGGAAACACCACGAGATCCGAGGTCAGCCGGAACACCGAGAGCAGCCGCCGCCTGGTATGCGCCACCAGATCGGTGCCGCGGATCAGCGACGGGATGCTGAGATAATGCGGCACCGCGACCACGATGCGGCGCGGAATGCCCATGGAGTCGAGGATTTCATCGACCTGAATGCCGGTATCGCGAAAGCGCGCCACGGTGACATGCGGCGATTCCAGATAATCCTGCAGGGTCATGGTCTGGTTTTTCAGGCGTGGATTGCGCTTGTCGGCGACGCAGATCAGCGTGTCGCGGTACAGCTCGCGCGCGAACAGGTCTTTCGGCACATGCGGGAACACGCCGATGGCGAGATCGATCTCGTCGTCGGCGATGCGCTGGCAGGATTCCTGAGGGCCCGACGTGCTGATGACGAGATCGATGCGCGGCGCCTCGCGGCGGATGCGCCGCACGATCGACGGCAGCGCTTCCACGCTCATGGCGTCGCTCATCGACAGCCGGAAGGTGCGCTCCGTTGTCGCGGGTTCGAATTCGGCCCCGCTTGAGACGATCGAACGGATGTCGGCCAAGACCGACTGCACCTGCGGGTGCAGCGACAGCGCCCGCCCGGTCGGCTGCATGCCGTGCGGCCCGCGCACCAGCAGTTCGTCCTTGAACAGATCGCGCAACCGCTTGAGTGCGTGGCTGACCGCGGGCTGCGTCACGCCAAGTTTCGCCGCCGCCTTCGAGGCGCTCTGTTCGGAGACCAGGGCGTCGAAGGCCACCAGCAGATTGAGGTCGATGCTGCGCAGGTTCACGGGTGAAGCCTCGTCGGTATCATGAATGAAGTTTATATCTTTATGAGGATAATGAAATTGCATTTATGATCCGCATGGGCTTTGAACGCCGAAAGCAAATGCTGTCGCCAAACCGGCGACAAAACTTCGGGAGGTCCCCATGCTGACTGTCGGTCACCGCCGCTACGTCGCCGTGCTGCTGCCCTACGACCGCTCGTTCAAGATCGACGAACAGGCCTTCCGATCCTATGTCCGCTATTTCGCCGACGACAAGCGCTTCGCGCGCGAAGGCGGGCTGTGCATCAATCCGGAAGCCGGCGAGATTTTCTATATGACGCGCGAGGAAAAGCGTCGCGTCCTCGAAATCGCGATGGAAGAGGCGCATGGCAAATTGCCGATCATCGCCGGCACCTGGGCGCTGACCACGGAAGAAACCGTCGAGACCGCAAAGGACTGCAAGGCGCTCGGCGTCGACGGCATTTTCGTGACGCCTCCCGGCGGCGCGCAGGACGTGACCTCTTGCTGGGATGCCGACGGCTATCCGGAAATCTGGCTCGACCAGATCATCGCGCAGGATCGCGCCGTCGATCTGCCGATCGTCACCCATCCGGTCGGCGGCGCCAAGCCGCCCTTCTTTCCCGGTCTGCCGCTGAACGCGACGCTCCGCATCTGCCGCGAAGTCAAGAACGTGGTCGGCTGGAAGATGACCTACACCTATGAAGGCTTCCGCCTGATCGCCAAGGGCCTGCGCGGTCTCGACCGTCCGGTCGCGGTGATGGGCGCGCTCGCTTCGCGCTTCCACGAATATCGCGCCACCGGCATGTTCGACGGCACGCTCAGCGGCTTCTGGACCTTCGCCAAGGAGCCGATGCTCGACCATCTCGACGCCTGGGATGCGCGCGACCTCGAAAAGGCCTGCGCGATCTGGGACAGCGGTCTCAGCGACTTGCAGGAATACATCGCCGACATGGGCCGGCTGCATATCCGCTACAAGACCGCGACCTGGCTGCGCGGCCTCATTCCGAATCCGTTCATGCGCGCGCCGATGCCCAAGCCCAAGCAGGACGAGATCGACACCATCTACCGCCTGCTGACGAATCTGAAGCTCGACGTGATCGATCTGAAGGAAACCCGCATCGCGGCCTGACGGCCGGAAAGCGCGCGCGAATCCGGCCTGACAAGACCGGGACAGCACTCAAAGACAATCGCAGGGAGATTTCGCTCATGAAGCGCGTATCCATCATCCTCGCCGGCCTGATCGCGGCCTTCGCCGCGACCGGCGCCGTAGCGCAGACCTATCCGACCCAGCCGGTGCGGATCGTCGTGCCGTTTGCCGCCGGCGGCGCCGTCGATACGGTGGCGCGCGTGGTCGGGCAGAAAATGTCGGAATCGCTCGGCCAGCCGGTGGTGATCGAGAACCGGCCGGGCGCCGGCGGCAATCTTGCGGCCGACGCTGTGGCGCGCTCTGCGCCCGACGGCTACACCGTGCTTCTCACCACCAACGGCCACGCCATCAGTCCCTCGCTCTATCGCTCGCTGCCGTTCGATGCGGTGAAGGACTTCATCCCGGTCACGCAGCTGATCGAATCGCCGCTGCTTCTGGTCGGATCGAAGAAGCTGGAAGCCAATAACGTGCAGGAGCTGATCGCGCTGGCGAAGAAGAAGCCAGGCGTGCTGAATTATGGTTCGACCGGCATCGGCAATCCGCTGCATCTGTCGATGGAACTGCTGAAGAAGGAAGCCGGGATCGACATCGCCAACGTGCCCTACAAGGGCGACGCGCCGCTCAACACCGCGCTGATTTCGGGCGAGGTCGATCTCGCCATCGTTCCGGTCGCGACCGGCCGCGCCAATGTCGACAACAAGCTGGTCAAGGGCCTTGCGGTCACCAGCGCCTCGCGCGCCAAGGCCTTGCCGGATCTGCCGACCATCGCCGAGCAGGGCGTCAAGGGCTTCGACATGGGCAGCTGGCAGGGCTTTTTCGTCCCGGCCAAGACGCCGGACGCCGTCGTGCAGCGCCTCTATCAGGCGGCCAAGAAGGCGCTGGAAGCACCCGATGTGCGCCAACGGCTGGCGCAATTCGTTGCCGAACCGGTCGGCAGCTCGCCCGAACAATTTGCCAAGAAGTTCAATGATGACGTGGCGAAATACGCCAAGATCGTCAAAGAGGCGAATATTCCGCAGCAGAATTGATTCCGGCGACCACTTAAGCCAGACCGCCGCAAGGCGGTCCGGCTTTTTCTTGCCGCTTCTGCTACCGTGAAGGCCGGTCAGCTCGCATGGCACGTTCGCCGCGCTCTGATGCGCCGCGATCCGAGGGCGTCTGCGCGGACCATTCCGCAACCGGCGCGGTGCGATAGCGCGGCAATTCGCGTTCAAGTGCGAACACCACGCACAGCGCAAGACTCGCCCAGACCGCGGCGCTGAAATAAAGCGACATCCACGGAATTTCCTCGCGCCATTCGGAAATGTCGCGCGTCACCACCCAGCGCCGGTTGACGTCGCGCAGTCCCTCCAGCGGATGCAGCGGTTTCGTGCCGCGCGCCGTCTCCTCGCGCCAGCGCTTGACATACATCGGCACGTCCACGGTCGCGAGAAAGGCGAGATAGAAGGCGATGCCGAGGACGGCGATCAGCAGCACCCCGCGGACCGCGCCTTCGAATTCCGGAATGAGCCGGAACAGGGCGAGCCCGACGATGAAGAACGCCGCCGCCCAGATCGAATTCTCGACCGCGTTGGCCCAGTATTTCTTCGTCAGCACGGCGTACCACGAAAAGGCCTCCGCGATCAGGATCAGCGGCACGATGATCAGCGCGGCGCTGACCGTTATCTGCGCGCCGGTCATCACGCCGAGCCGGTGGAGGATGATGGCCCATTGCACCGCAAAGCAGATTTCGGCGACCGTTGCGACACTGCGTCCGACCATGACGCTCGACAGCCAGGTGTCGAACAGGCAGATGCGCTGCACATCGGCGCGCGGCAAGAGCGAGCGGAAGGCGCAGCCGAACACATAGGCGGCGCACAGCGCCAGCATCACGCCGATCCCGGCATTGCCGCCGATCGTCCCCGCCTGCGGCTCGTTCAGGGTGCGGTAGAGCGCGAACCAGACCGCGATATTGATCAGGCTGACCAGCGTCAGCACGCCCCACCAGCGCGCCACCGCCTGCGACCAGACCAGTGCATCCGGCTGCCGTCGCCGCGTGAATTGCATGGAAAACTCCGCCATGTAACCTGGCTGATACTTATCCGTATTAATTCTGTCACAATCAATACGGCCAGACCCATGCGGCCGGATCACGGCGGCGCCGATTTTGTTTCGGCTTGAAGTGACGCGCAGATAGAGGTGGATTGAGGCCAAGGGCGCGATCCACCGACCGTCCTGTGCGGCGCAAAGACGGTCTTCGGCTACAATTGTGTGAGCATCCGCTTCCGGGTTCCCGCTTGCGCGGGAACGAACAGGTGTGTGCCCGCGGCCCGAAGTCGTCCTGTCGTCAGCCGGCTTTCTTGCGCGTTTCCGCAAGTTCGAGCACCCGCGTCTCGTCCGGTACGGTCTCGCTCGCGAGCGTGCGCCGGTCGATGTCCGCGATTTTCGTCACGCCGGTCAGCGCCATGGTGATGTCGAGTTCCTTGCGGATGATGTCGATCGCGGTCTTGACGCCCGGCTTGCCGAGCGCGCCGAGGCCGTAGATATAGGCGCGGCCGATCAGGCAGCTCTTGGCGCCGAGCGCGAGTGCGCGGAACAGATCCTGCCCCGAGCGGATGCCGCCGTCGAACATCACCTCGATGTCGCTGCCGACCGCGTCCGCAATCTTCGGCAGCATCGAGATCGATGACGGCGCGCCGTCGAGCTGGCGGCCGCCATGATTCGACACCACGATGGCATCGGCGCCGCATTTGGTGGCGAGTCTGGCATCCTCGACATCGAGAATGCCCTTGACGATCAGCTTGCCCGGCCACAGCGAGCGGATCCAGTCGACATCCTGCCAGCTCAGCGTCGGATCGAACTGGCTGTTGGTCCATTGCGCCAGCGAATTGACGCCCTCCATGCCCTTCACGTGACCGGCGAGATTGCCGAAGGTCTTGCTCTTGGCATTCAGGATGCTCATCGCCCAGCGCGGCTTCGACATGATGTCCAGCACATTGGCGAGCTTGATCTGCGGCGGCACGGTCATGCCGTTCTTGATGTCGCGATGGCGCTGGCCGAGCACCTGCAGATCGACGGTGAGAACCAGCGCGGAGCAGTTCGCCGCCTTGGCGCGCGCGATCAGGTCGGCGATGAAGCCGCGGTCGCGGATCACATAGACCTGGAACCAGAACGGCTTCCTGGTCGCCTCCGCCACCTGCTCCATCGAACAGATCGACATGGTCGACATGCAGAACGGGATGCCGGCCTCATTCGCGGCTTCGGCGGCGAGGATTTCGCCGTTGCCATGCTGCATGCCGCACAGCCCGATCGGGGCGAGCGCGATCGGCAGCGCGGCGTCCTGGCCGACGATGGTGGTGGAGAGGTCGCGCTTGTCGACATTGACGAGGACGCGCTGGCGCAGCTTGACGCGCTCCATGTCGGCCCGGTTGGCGCGGAAGGTCTCCTCGGCATAGGAGCCGGAATCGACATACTGGAAGAAGGCGCGCGGCACCCGCCGTTCGGCGAGCTGGCGCAGGTCTTCGATGCAGGTAATCGGCGTCATTGGCGTATCCACCCTTCCGGTTCTTCCGTAACATACCGCGCGGTGGCGCAAAATGCGGGAACCGGCCGGCGGCGGGGCGCGTTGACGGCGCTCTTCCCGGAGCGGAGGGTAAAATGGTGCAAAGCGGCAAAAAGCCCGGCGAAGCGGGATCGGGCGAGTCGACGTCCAACCGCGAACAGGAGCGCCAGCAAAAGGAGCGGCTCGACAAGGCGCTGGACGAGGGCCTGGAGGAGACCTTCCCCGGCTCGGACCCGGTCAATGTGGTGCAGCCGCCGCATTCGCCGAAGGACAAGGACGAGATCTGAACCGCACACCCATTGCGGATGCGGGGCCTTGGCGTTAACGCTACCGCCACGGCAGGCCGTTTGCTGCAACTTTTGCTCACAACTTGTGAAGTCGCATCCGCTAGGATGGCGCTACACGGACCTGACGGTAACGGGGACGGGGGTTCCAGCGTGACACGTCGATTTTTCGGCACGGACGGAATTCGCGGGCGCGCCAATGGCGTCATTACGCCCGAGCTTGCGCTCAAGGTCGGCCAGGCGGCCGGCCTCGTCTTTCAGCGCGGCGATTATCGCCACCGCGTGGTGATCGGTAAGGATACCCGGCTGTCCGGCTACATGATCGAGACCGCGCTGGTTGCGGGCTTCACGTCGGTCGGCATGGACGTGCTGCTGTTCGGCCCGATGCCGACGCCCGCCGTCGCGATGCTGACGCGCTCGATGCGCGCCGATCTCGGGCTGATGATCTCGGCCTCGCATAACCCCTACGACGACAACGGCATCAAGCTGTTCGGTCCGGACGGCTACAAGCTCTCCGACACGGTCGAGGCCGAAATCGAAAGCGTGATGGAGGAGAATGTCACGCGCCGCCTCGCCAAGTCCGCCGATCTCGGCCGCGCCAAGCGCATCGACGGCGTGCAGGACCGCTATATCGAATTCGCCAAGCGCACCTTGCCGCGCGATCTGTCGCTCGACGGTCTGCGCGTCGTGGTCGATTGCGCCAATGGCGCGGCCTACCGGGTGGCGCCGGAGGCGTTGTGGGAGCTCGGCGCCGAGGTGATCGCGATCGGCATCGATCCGGACGGCTTCAACATCAACAAGGATTGCGGCTCGACCGAGCCGGCCGCGCTCTGCGCCAAGGTGCGCGAGGTGCGCGCCGATGTCGGCATTGCGCTCGACGGCGATGCCGACCGCGTGGTGATCGTGGACGAGAAGGGCCATGTCATCGACGGCGACCAGCTGATGGCGGTGATCGCCGGAAGCTGGAAGGAGGACGGCCGCCTCGCCAAGCCGGGCGTGGTCGCGACCATCATGTCCAATCTCGGCTTCGAGCGGTACCTGAAGTCGCTCGGCCTGTCGCTGTCGCGCACCCCGGTCGGCGACCGCTATGTGCTGGAACACATGCGCGAGCACGGCTTCAATCTCGGCGGCGAACAATCCGGCCACATCATCCTGTCGGATTATGCGACGACCGGCGACGGCCTCGTTGCGGCCTTGCAGGTTCTGGCGGTGGTCAAGCGGCAGAACCGGCCGGTGTCCGAGGTCTGCCATGTGTTCGATCCGCTGCCGCAGATCCTGAAGAATGTGCGCTACAAGAAGGGCACCCCGCTCGACGATGCGAGCGTCAAACAGGCGATCGACGGCGCCACCGCGCGGCTGAACGGCAATGGCCGTCTGGTGATCCGCCCCTCCGGCACCGAGCCGGTGATCCGGGTGATGGGCGAGGGCGACGACCAATATCTGGTCGAAGAGGTGGTCGACGAGATCGTCGAGGCGCTGACCCAGGCTGCGGCCTAGGTTCTGTACCCATAAAGGGGATTCCCGAAGCGGGTGTAAAGTGATTCAACCTCCTGACGGAGGAGATCATGGCCCGTTTCGATCTCAGTGATGCGGAGTGGCGGATCATCGCGCCG
>NZ_JBKBVB010000020.1:0-47077 GCF_046289595.1 Pseudorhodoplanes sp. | reverse complement strand
ACCGCAATCGTTCTGCGCGAGCGCGTTCAGCACGGCGCGGCGCTGGCCGTCGCGCTCCATGCCCGAACCGCCCTGCAATTGCTGCAGGTCGCCCTGCGCGCGTGCGAGATCCGCGCGGATTTTCTGAATCTGGTTGTTCAGGGGCGCACATTTCTCCGACCGGTTGAGCCCGCCGAACAGCTGCAGGAAGCCGGACGCCTCGCAACCCTGCCGGCGCGCCTGCGCCTGGGTGCGGTCGAGCTCAGCCTGCTGCCGGCCGATCCGGTCCTCGATCCGGCGGATCTGCTCGGCGCGCGCGGCATCGCCGCCACCGCCGATGGAGGCGAGTTGCGCCTCCAGCCGCTGGCAGACCTGCTCGCGGGCGCTGATCGTCACCCCGGATGGCGGGTAGGCAGGCGGCGGGAGCGGTTGTTGGGCTAGAGCCGAGCCGATGCCGCCGGCAAGCGCCAGCGCCGCAAGATTCCCGATACGGCCGATTCGTGTCATGTGCTCCCCGCGAGATCGAACGCCCTGTGCATCGGGAATGCGGCGGAGCCATGGTTATCAAATGGCGGAAGCACGCGCAAAGCGCGCGGTGGCGTGCAAAACATCCGATGTGGCAAAAAACCCTCAGGAACGCTCGGGGGTGCCTTCGTCCTCCGGCAGGGCGACCATCTTCGCATCCCGGGCCTCCAGGCGCAGGTTCCACAGGATTCCGGCAAGGATGATCCCGGCGCCGACAAAGACCAGCGCGTCCACGGATTCGCCGAAAAACAGCCAGCCGACCAGCGCGATCAGCGGCACCCGCAGGAAGTCGAGCGGGATCACAAGACTCGCATCGCCGTAGCGGAAGGCCCGTGCCATACAATAATGGGCCGAGAGGCCGGCAACGCCGACGCCCGCGATCGGGGCGAATTGCCACGGCTCCAACCGCGTCACAAAGAGCGGGTCGCTGCCCGCCGCGGCAAGCGGAAATTGCAGCAGGTTCATCCAGAACACGATGCCGAAGGTGGTCTCGGTTGCGGTCATCTGCTTGGTCGCGACGTTGAAGACCGCATAGAAGAACGAACACAGCAGCACCAGGATCGAGGCCGGCTGGAAGGCGATCAGCCCGGGCCGCAGGATCACGAGACACCCGATAAAACCGAGCACGATCACCACGATGCGGCCAGAGGTGAGCTTTTCGCCGAGCACCGCGACCGCCAGAATCAGCACCCAGACCGGCAGCGTGAATTCCAGTGCGAATACCGTTGCGAATGGCAGCAAGGTGAGCGCGGTCGCCCAGCTATATTGCCCGGCGAAATGAATTGCCGAGCGGAAGAAATGCATGGGGATGCGCTTGGTCCGCGCGGCGGGCCGGAGCCCCGGATTGAGCGCAAGCAGCGAGAACAGGATCAACAGCGCGCCGAAGCTGCGCACCGTGAGAATTTCGAAGACCGACAACGTGCCCGCGAGCAGCCGGATCGACACCGCCATGACCGAGAATGACAGCAAGGTGCCGGTCATCCACAGAACGACGCGCAGGATGTTCTGGGACTGCACGTTGGGCTTGCTCGATGCTGCGCGGGAGGAGGGCGCCTATTCGGCGTCCGGCTGGTTTTCTGGGCGCGCCTTGTCGAAGGCGGGAAGTTTCGCACATGCGGCGTCTACCGCCACGATGTTCGGGAATGCGTCGAGCGGCGTCTTGAACCGGCGGGCGTTGAAGACCTGCGGCACCAGGAACACGTCGGCCATGCTGACGCGCGATCCGAAGGCGTAAGGTCCCGGCTTGAGCAGCGGCTCGATCGCCTCGAAGCCGGCGATCACCCAGGAGCGGTACCAGTCATCGACGGTCGCCTGGTCGTGACCGAGCGTCTTCAGCGCGTTGAGGGTGACGAGATTGTTGAGCGGATGGATGTCGCAGGCGATGATGTCGCAAATCGCGCGCACATGCGCGCGTTCGAGCGCATCGACCGGCAGGAGCGCCGGTTCCGGATAGACCTCTTCCAGATATTCGATGATCGCGAGCGACTGGATCAGCGTGTCGCCGCCAGACAGCGTCAGCGCCGGCACGCGCATCTGCGGATTGACCGCGCGGTATTCCGGGGTCTTGTGCCGGCCGCCGTCCCGCGTCAGATGGATCGACACCGTTTCATAGGGCTGATCCTTCAGATTGAGCGCGATGCGGACCCGATAGGCCGCGGATGAACGGAAATAGCCGTACAGTGTCACGGAAGGCGTCCCCTCGACATTGTCCGTTGTTGCAGACGTCTGGCTTCCGGGCTGTCCCGTTTGCGAGCGCCCGAGGCTCAACGATGAGCCGACCAAACGCCAAGCCGCACGGCTTGTCCAGCCCCGGCCGGGCAATGGCTCGCATGCGCCAATGGTCTGATTAGCGGTCCGGGTCGTCGGGCGCTTGAGCCGCCAGCGGGCCCGCCTGTTCGATCAGGCGTTTGAGCCCGCGGGTAAAGGCCTCCCGGTCGGCCGGGTCAATCGCCTCGCTCAGGTGGCGGGCAAAGGCGGTGGCGCCCGGGGCCAGATCGTCGTAGATCGCCCGGCCTTCCGGCGTCAGCGACAGAAACGATTCCCGCAAGTCCGACCGGTTGACGCGCCGCACAATCAACTGGCGCTTTTCAAGAAGCGCCACCGCACGCGACACCTTGGTCTTGTGCATATGGGTGTGCTCGCCGATCGCCTTGCCGGTCATGGATTCGAATTCGCCGAGCGTGACCAGTACCCGCCATTCCGGCACGCCGATGCCGTAGCGTTCGGCGTAGAGGCGGGACAGCGCCTGCGACACGAGGCTGGATGCGACATTGAGCTGATAGGGCAGGAAGTCGTCGAGCCGCAGCGTTGCGTCGCGGCCTGACCGCTTTTCGCCCGCGGCTGATCCCTTGGTCTGGGTCGTCATGGTCGCAGTCTTCGTTACCCGGCAGCCGAAGCACAACGGAACGACCATGGCGCAAGTTGGCAAGGGGCGCAACGGCAGCGCGATATCCATTGACAAAGCCGGCACCGTTGCGGCCTTCGCGCGGAGCGACACCGCCTTCACGCGCGCCTTCAGCGAAACCGGCCTGGGCCAGGGCCTGTTCGGATACGGAAAGGCCGGCGCCGATGCGCTGGCCGATCGCTTCTACGCTGCAACGGAGACGGCGCTGAAGGCGCGACCGTATCAATATCCGTTCGACGATCTGACGCGTGCCGTCATGGTCAGGCGGCGCGGGTGAGCCGACGCCTCAGCGTTTGCGCACGAAGGTCTGACGCCGGGTCGGCGGCGCCGCCATGGCGTTGCCGCGATGCCGGAAGCTGATGCGCCCGCGCGACAGATCGTAGGGCGACATCTCCACGATCACCCGGTCGCCGACACCGGTGCGGATTCGGAACTTGCGCATCTTGCCGGCCGTATAGGCGAGGATCTCGTGATCGTTGTCGAGCTTCACGCGGAAATTCCCGTCCGGCAGCACCTCGGTCACGGTGCCGTCGAATTCGAGCATCTCTTCTTTCGACATCCAGTGGTCCTTCTAAGATCGGTCAGCGCGGGGCCTGCGCGTCGCGCCGCGTGTCGCGGGGCGTGGGACGGCGGTCCTGCATGAATCCGAGGGAAGATAACGCAAGGTCGGCGGCTCCGCCATCGGCTTTCGGCGCAGCCTGACGGGATTCCTGTGACCTGTCCTGCCGGCTCGGTTGCGGATTTCCATGCACTTGCGCGGCCTGTGCTTCGCGTTCGCGCCGACGGCGTCTTTGTCCGGCACGGTTGCGCGGCTTGCGTTCGTCCGGTGTGCTCTCCGCCGCTTGACCTTGCGATCGGCTCGGGCGCGCCGGCCGCTTGTCGGGCTTGCCGGACCGCGCCGCACGCTGCGCTGCCGCTTCGACCGGCTCGCCGGTGCGTCCGTCGCTCGCGGGCAAGGTCATGCGGATCAGTTTTTCGATATCGCGTAAATAGGCGCGCTCCTCCCGGTCGCAGAACGAGATCGCAACACCCTCGGCGCCGGCGCGCGCGGTGCGGCCGATGCGGTGGACATAGCTCTCCGGCACGTTCGGCAGGTCGAAATTGAAGACATGGCTGACACCGTCGACATCGATGCCGCGTGCGGCGATGTCGGTCGCGATCAGGGTCTTGATCTTGCCGTTGCGGAAGGCGGCAAGCGCACGTTCGCGCTGGCCCTGCGACTTGTTGCCATGGATCGCCTCGGCGGCGAGACCCTGCTGGCCGAGCTGGCGCACCACGCGGTCGGCGCCGTGCTTGGTACGGGTGAAGACGATGGCGCGGTCGATGGGCTCGCTCCTCAGCAGATCGGCGAGAAGGTTGGCCTTGCCGGACTTGTCGATATGCACGACGCGCTGCGATACGCGCTCGGCGGTCGACGCCTGCGGCGTGACCGCGACGCGGGCCGGATCGCGCAGCATCATGCGGCCGAGATCCTCGGTCTCCCGCGCCATGGTGGCGGAGAAGAACAGGGTCTGGCGCTGTGCCGGGCATTTGGCGACGACGCGGCGGATGTCATGGATGAAGCCCATGTCGAGCATGCGGTCGGCCTCGTCGAGGACCAGAATTTCCACCTTGTCGAGGGTCACGGCGCGCTCGCCCATCAGATCGAGCAGGCGCCCGGGCGTTGCGACCAGCACATCGACGCCATTGGCCATGGCTCTGATCTGCTTGCCGATCGGCACGCCGCCGATGGCGAGCGTCACCGAGACGCGCATGTGGCGCCCATAGGTCTTGAAGCTGTCCATGATCTGACCCGACAATTCGCGGGTCGGACTGAGCACGAGGACGCGGCAGCTCCTGCGCTCCGGCCGCTCGCGGCTATTGGCAAGATGATTGAGGATCGGCAACGCGAAGGCCGCGGTCTTGCCGGTGCCGGTTTGCGCGATGCCGACAACGTCGCGTCCCGCAAGCACCTGCGGAATGGTCTGAGCCTGAATCGGGGTGGGCGTTTCGTAGCGCTCCTCAACGAGGGCGCGGGTGATGGGCTCGGCGAGCCCCAGTTCAAAAAAGGCGTTCAATGATACGGTCTTTCATGCAGCGCATGCCGCGCCGGTCCATGATACGATCCATAGACAGGATCCCATGGATCACGCGCGCAAACGCGGGATTCAAAGGACATCCCGCGTGGTCAGGGCTGCCGGATTTGAGGAAGGTGTTGGCGGGCCGAAAGCCGTTGCAGACACCACAAGTGCAAGCGCTGCAATCTGATTTTCGTTCACGCGGCCCGCGAGCGACCCGGAAAAGTCTGAATCGGCTCTCGATGGCGTCGATATGGACTGTAATTGCGCCGGTTTCAAGCCCGGTCAACGAACAGGCCGGCATCATTGACAATAGTTACGAATGAAACTATTATTGGACGACTGAAAAATAACAACCGACCGTCCCCGTCCAACGGCGATCGCATTCAGGGAGGATACGTGATGGCCGAGATCGACACCGCGCCGCGGGTCAAGCGTCAGGCTTCCCCTGCAGCAGTCACCGACCGCATTCGCACCGCGCCGCTGGTCGATGCGGCGGAGTATATGTCCGGCTTCGGCAATTCGTTCGAGACCGAGGCCTTGCCCGGCGCCTTGCCGATCGGGCGCAATTCGCCGCAGAAGGTCAATTACGGGCTGTATGCCGAACAATTGTCCGGCTCACCCTTCACCGCGCCGCAGGCAACCAATCAGCGCTCCTGGCTCTATCGGATCCGGCCGACCGTGCGCCATACCGGCCGCTTCACGAAGATCGACCGCGGTCTGATCCGCACCGCGCCCGAGCGCGAGCAATCCGACCTTTCGCTCGGACAGATGCGCTGGAGCCCGACGCCAATTCCGGACGAAAAGCTCACCTTCGTCACAGGCCTTCGCACCATCACCGTTGCGGGCGATTGCGAGTCGATGAGCGGCATGGCCGCCCACGTGCTGCTCGTCACCCAATCGATGGTGCGCGAGCATTTCTTCAATGCCGACGGCGAGATGCTGATCGTCGCCCAGCACGGCCATCTGCGCTTCCGCACCGAGTTCGGGCTGATCGAGATCGCGCCCGGCGAAATCTGCGTGATCCCGCGCGGGGTGATCTTCCGGGTCGAACTCGTGGACGGCCCGGCCCGCGCCTATGTCTGCGAGAATTACGGCGGCGCCTTCACGCTGCCGGACCGCGGCCCGATCGGCGCGAACTGCCTCGCCAATCCGCGCGACTTCCTCACCCCGGTCGCCTGCTTCGAGGATGTCGAGGAGCCGTGCATCCTCACCGTGAAGTGGGGCGGCGAATTGTTCGAAACCAGATTGCCGCATTCGCCGCTCGACGTTGTGGCGTGGCACGGCAATTACGCGCCCTATAAATACAATCTCCGGCATTTCTCGCCTGTCGGCGCGGTGCTGTTCGACCATCCCGATCCGTCGATCTTCACGGTGATGACCTCGCCGTCGGAAACGCCGGGCACCGCCAATATCGACTTCGTGATCTTCCCCGAACGCTGGGGTGTGGCCGAGAATACCTTCCGGCCGCCCTGGTATCACCGCAACATCATGTCGGAATTCATGGGGCTGGTTTACGGCGTGTATGACGCAAAACCCGAAGGCTTCGTGCCGGGCGGCTTCTCGCTGCACAACACCATGCTGCCGCATGGACCCGACGTCGACGCCTTCGAGCATGCCAGCAATGTCGAACTGAAGCCGGTGAAGCTCTCGAACACGCTCGCTTTCATGTTCGAGACACGGTTCCGCCAGCGTGTGACGAAATATGCAGCCGACCTTCCCTCACGGCAGGACGATTACGCCGACTGCTGGAAGGGTCTGAAGAAGCATTTCGATCCGAACCGCCGCGAGCCGCGCTGACATGAAACTTGCTTCCCTGAAGAGTGGCCGGGACGGCCGCCTTGTCGTCGTTTCGCGTGATCTGTCGCGCTGTGCCGACGCATCGGCGGTTGCGCCGACCATGCAGGCTGCGCTCGATGACTGGGATGCTGTGATCCCGCGGCTCACCGAGATTGCCGATGCGCTTGAGGCAGGCCGGATTGCGCATATGCCGTTCGATCCGGCGAAGGCGGCGTCTCCGTTGCCGCGCGCCTATCAGTGGCTCGACGGTTCCGCCTATGTGAATCACGTCGCGCTGGTGCGCAAGGCCCGTGGCGTCGAGGTGCCCGGATCGTTCTGGACCGATCCATTGATGTATCAGGGCATCTCCGACATCGTGATGGCGCCGCGCGATCCTATCCCGCTGGAGGACGAAGCCTTCGGCGCCGATCTCGAAGCCGAGGTGGTGGTGATCCTCGGCGACGTGCCGATGGGTGTCACGCGCGCGCAGGCGGCAAAGGCGATCCGCCTGATCATGCTGGTCAACGATGTCACGCTGCGCAATATCACTGCGCCGGAACTCGCAAAGGGGTTCGGCTTTGTTCAATCGAAGCCGCCGTCCGCCTTCACGCCGGTCGCGGTGACGCCTGACGAACTCGGCAAGGCGTGGGACGGCGCCAAGGTCGACCTGCCGCTGCTCAGCTTCATCAACGGCCAGCCCTTCGGAAAGCCGAACTGCGCGGTCGACATGACCTTCGACTTCCCGACGCTGATCGCGCATGCGGCGAAGACCCGTCCTCTGGGAGCCGGCACAATTCTCGGCGCCGGCACGGTGTCAAACCGCGACGCAAGCGGCGGTCCCGGCAAGCCGATCTCCGAGGGCGGTCTCGGCTATTCCTGCATCGCAGAGATCCGCACCGTCGAAACCATCCTCCACGGCAAACCGTCGACGCCGTTCCTGCGCTACGGCGATCGGGTCCGGATCGAAATGAACGATGCGGATGGCCGCTCGATCTTCGGTGCGATCGAGCAGGAGGTGGTGCGCTATACGCCGCCGATCTGACAAAAGGCCGCATAACCGCGGCACAGGGTGGAAGAACCAGGATGGCCAAGGGATTTGCTTCGACCGGCGATACCGCCGACAAGACCATTTCATTCGACGAGATCGGGCGCGATCTCTATGCCTTCACCGCCGAGGGCGATCCGAATTCCGGTATCATTGTGGGCGACGACGGCGTCATGGTGGTGGACGCGCAGGCCACTCCGGTGATGGCGCTGGAAGTGATCGAGCGGGTGCGCAAGATCACCGACAAGCCGATCAAATATGTGCTGCTCAGTCATTATCATGCCGTGCGCGTGCTTGGCGCATCGGCTTATGCGGGCGCCGAGATCCTCGCCTCCGACGCCACCCGCGAGCTGATTGTGGAGCGCGGCCAGCAGGACAAGGATTCCGAGATCGGCCGTTTCCCGCGGCTGTTCCGCGCGGTGGAATCCATTCCCGGCCTGACCTGGCCGACCATCACCTTTCCGCGGCAGATGTCGGTGTGGCTCGGCAAGCGCGAGGTGCGGATCATGCATATCGGGCGCGGGCATACTGCGGGTGACGTGATCGCCTGGGTGCCCGACGCCAATGTCGTTTTCTCCGGCGATCTCGTCGAATATCGCTCGGCCTGCTATTGCGGCGATGCGCATCTCTCCGATTGGCCGAAAACGCTCGACCGCCTCAGCGAATTCAAGGCCAATGCGCTGGTGCCGGGACGCGGCGCGGCGCTTGCCACGCCCGACAAGGTGCGGGCCGGGATCGAGGGGACCCGCGACTTCCTGGCGACCTTGTACGGTTCGGCGCAGCAGAGCGTGGCCAAGGGGCTGTCGCTAAAGGACGCCTTTGCGGCTGCGCGCGAGGCCATGGACCCGAAATTCTCCGACTACGCGATCTACGAACATTGCATGCCGTTCAATGTCGCGCGCGCCTATGACGAGGCCAAGGGCATCGACCATCCGGTGATCTGGACCGCCGAGCGCGACCGCGAGATGTGGGCGGCCTTGCAGGGATAGACAAACGGGAGCACGGGCCGTGGCCAATGAACGCAAGGCTCTGTTTCATTTCGGCTACCGGCGCTCGCCGGATCAGGATTCGGCAAAGCCGGCACAGCATGGCGTCGTGATCGTCGGCGCGGGCCCGGTCGGCCTCTCGATGGCGATCGATCTGGCGCAGCGCGGCGTGCCCTCGGTGTTGCTGGACGATGCCGACCGGATCGGCGAGGGCTCGCGCGGGCTTTGCTATTCCAAACGCACGCTCGAAATTCTCGACCGGCTCGGGGTGGGCGAGAAGCTGGTCGCCATGGGCGTGACCTGGAAGCTTGGCAAGGTGTTTCTCGGCAACCGGCTGGTCTATTCCTTCGACCTTTTGCCGGAGGACGGCCACAAGATGCCGGCCTTCATCAACCTGCAGCAATATTACCTCGAAAAGGCGCTGGTCGACCGCGTCCAGGAACTGCCGCAGATCGATCTTCGCTGGCGTAACCGCGTCAGCGGCATCGCGCGGCGCAATGACGGCGTGACCTTGACGGTCGAGACGCCGGACGGACCCTACAAACTCGACGCGCAATGGGCGATCGCGGCCGACGGCGCGCGCTCGACGATGCGCGATCTGCTCGGCCTCGAATTCAGGGGCCATACCTTCGAGGAGAAATTCCTGATCGCCGATCTGCGCATGCCGGCCGACGACATCCCCACGGAACGGCGGTTCTGGTTCGATCCGCCGTTTCATTCCGGCCAGTCGGCGCTCATGCATCGTCAGCCGGACGAATCCTGGCGCGTCGATCTGCAACTCGGGCCTGACGCCAATATCGAAGACGAGCTGAAGCCGGAAAACTATACGCCTCGCATCCGCAAGATGCTGGGCGATCGCGACTTTCAGGTCGACTGGGTATCGATCTACCGGTTCAATTGCCGGCGCATCGACCGCTTTGTTCATGACCGCGTGGTGTTTGTGGGCGATGCCGCGCATCAGGTCTCGCCATTCGGCGCGCGCGGTGCGAATTCGGGCGTGGAGGATGCCGAAAACCTCGCCTGGAAACTGGTTGCGGTGTTGCGCGGCGAGGCCGACCAGCGCCTCATCGACAGCTACGATCACGAACGCATCCAGGCCGCCGACGAGAATATCGCCCACTCGACGCGTTCGACCGATTTCATTGCGCCGCGCTCGCCGGCAGAACGCACGCTACGCAACGCCGTGCTGTCGCTTGCGCCGCATGCCGACTTCGCGCGGCGCATGGTGAATTCCGGACGGCTCTCGGTCGCCAGCATCTACGACACGCCGCTATCGACGCCGGACGAGGACGATTTCGGCGGGCCGGCGAAGCTCGGCGGTCCGGCGATCGATGCCGCAATGACGATGGCGGACGGCACCGCCTGCCACCTTGTCGAGACTTTATCCGACGGGTTCGAACTGCTGTACGTGGACGACGGTGCTGTGCCGGTCGTGCCGGGCGGCATCAAAGCAACGGTGATCGGCCAGGATATTATCGATGCACGGGGCGATTTTGCGCGGCGCTTCGATGCGGTTCCCGGCACCGGCTATCTGCTGCGCCCCGATCAGCATCTTTGCGCACGCTGGCGCAGGCCAACCGCGGAAAAGATCGCAGCCGCACGCGACCGCGCGCTGGCGCGCTGAGGCTTAGGTTGGCATGCGCATCGAGGACAGCATGTCGGTGCAGGCGTCCACGCAATGCTGACAGGCTTTCGCGCATACTTCGCAATGTTTGTGCGCGGCAGCATGACGCTTGCATTCTACGGCGCAGGCGCGCGCGAACGCGATGCAGGTCGTGAGCTGGGCTTCCAGAAGCTGACGGTGCCCGACCTTGTTGGCGCGCGACAGGATGCTTCCGGTCGCGGCGCAAACCGCCGCGCAATCCTGGTTGAGCCGGATGCACACGATCATGCGGTCGACATGTTTCTCCGCAAGGCACGCATCGGCGCAGGCCGTGCAGATTTCCACGCAGTCGAAACAGGCCTCGATGCAGCCGCTGAGGGCGTCGGCATGGCTCGGCTGCTCCGGGTGAGATTGGAACATGGATCGGACGGCAACGGCGGACATGTGGCCCTTCCTTATTGACTGCGCGTGGCAAACAACACTGCACGCGCCGGTAGGTTCCCCGGTGCGGCACTCTCTGCATCGGCCGGCTTCTCCTGAAAGTTCCGGCACCCGGAACCCTGTGCCTGCCATGGAGGCTCGACCATGCCGCTGACCACCGCCTCGCGCTTTCCAGAGCCCGATGAAGCTTTTGTCACGCTGATCGAGGCGAGGCGAGGGCTGCCGGAGAAGGACGCCGCCGCACTCGATGCCCGGCTGGTTCTGATCCTGGCCAATCACATCGGCGATATCGAGGTGCTGCGCGAAGCGATCGCACTGGCCAAGTCGGCGGCCCCGGATCGCTGACCGCGAAAGACTTGCGACATCGATCGGAGCGTTGGGCGGTCAACCGGCCGTGGCGTTGTCGGCGATGAACAGCTCCGACTTTGCCGCGTTGCTGATCGCAACGACAGCCGGGTGCATGAGTTTGCGTTCGACCGAAATTGCGAAATACGTTGCGAACACGCCGTCGGCGCGGCCGATGATCTCGGCATCGTACTGGCTGCGGATCTCGTCGGCCAAGATGACCGGCGCCGGGAAAATGCCAGTTCCAGCTTTGCCAAATGCCTTCATCAAGGCGCTGTCGTCGAACTCTCCGACGATTTGCGGCTCGACCTGGTGCTCGCCGAGCCATCGCGTGAGGGCGCCGCGCATCGCCGCGCCATCGCCGGGGAGCAGCATGGGTGCGCCGTGCAACGATTGCGGGAATCCCTTGCGGGAAGTCTGGGCAAGCTTGCGCACGGCATAGAACGCGATCAGCGCGCGTCCGAGCGTATGACTGTAGCCTTTTACGCCCAACTGGGAAGGCAGCGGCCGGTCGGCGATCACGAGATCGATCTTGTGGATCGCGAGCTCCGCGAAGAGCCGTTCCAGCTTGTCCTCGCGACATATCAGGCGCACGCGGTCGGCGCTGCCCAAGGCCGGAGCCAGGAGATGATAGGCCATCGACTTCGGCACGACATCCGCCACCCCGACGCGAAACAGGATATCCCCCCGCGCTGGACGGTTCCGGACGGTTTCTTCCAATTCCCGCCCGATCTGGAAAATTTCGTCGGCGTACGAAACCGCCAATTCGCCTGCGGCGGTCAGCTCCAGCCGCCGTCCGGCACGCCGGAACAGCTCGGTGCCGAGCGCTTGCTCAAGGGTGCCGATCTGGCTGCTGATTGTTTGCGGCGCCAGGCGCAACTGCTCTGCGGCGCGCGCGATGCTGCCTGTTTTCGCGACCCGCCAGAAATAATGCAGTTGCTTGTAGTTGAGCATGGCATTCGTATTCGCAGATTTTTTCGATCTTTTCCTGCATAATTATCTGCTTTTTTTGATGATTGGGCAAGGCTAGATCGCAGTCCGGCTGGACGTCAGGACAATTCGCTCGGTTTCACACATGACGGCATATAATTTCGACCAGATCGCACGGGACGGCGCGGTTTCGCTGCCGCAGACGCATCGTGACCCGGATACCGGCGAGTCCTTCAAGGACGTCCTGCTCCAGGTGAGCAGCTATCCCGAGCCGACATCGGCGGCCGTGATCGAGCAGGCGGTGCTGATGGCCGAGGCCTGGGGGGCGGGCATCTCGGCGCTGACGTTCAAGGTCGCGATCCCGAGCGCCGGTAATGCCCTTGCAAATGCGCTGCTCGACATCCCCGGAATGGTCGCAACCGAGCGGCAGAAAAGTGCAGCCAATGTTCAAGCCATTCTCGACGTGTTCGGCGACGTGGCGGCGATGCACGGCGTCCGGCATGAGCAGATCGTCGAATCCTGTGCGACGTCCCAGATCGCGATGGTTGCAACCGAGCATGCGAGGTTGCACGACATAACGATCATCCCGCTCGCTGAGCACACAGCGCTTCAGCATTATGTTGCGGAGAGCGTTGTATTCGGTTCCGGGCGCCCGGTGATTGTGATTCCGCAAGACACCGGGCGGCGCAGACCCTCCACCTTCGACACTGTCGGAATAGCCTGGGATTTCAGCCGGCCGGCCGCACGCGCTCTGGCCGATGCGCTGCCAATTCTAAGGCGCGCAAAGTCCGTCCGCGTTGTGACCATTACGCAGGAAAAGCAGATCGACACCAGACGTTCGGACAACTGGCTGAAAAAGCATCTGGCCTGCCACGGCATCGAGGCCGTGCTTGAAAAACAGGACGCCGCGGGACGGACGATCGGACAGTCTCTTGAGGACTATGCAACGGCCCGCGATCTCGACCTCCTGGTGATGGGAGCCTACGGGCACTCGCGCTTGCGCGACTTCATCCTCGGCGGCGCGACAAAGTCCATCATCGCCAATCCACCCTTGCCGGTCCTCATGTCTCACTGACGACGCCGAAGGGCGCGCGCTTGGCGGGATTTTCCCAGAAGGTTTGACCGTGGAACTGATCATCGACGTCTTGACAGCCAATTTTCTTGGAAAGGCCATTTGGCTTTGGCTTGCCTTCCTTGGCATTGTCGGCGCACTGCTCGCCTTCGACCTCGGCGTCCTTCATAAGCACGACAAGGAACTTGGTGTCGTCGAAAGCCTCGTTTTGTCGGCTTTCTACATCGCCATCGCTCTTGTATTCGGTGCGTGGCTCTGGTGGTCGATGGGGCCGACCTCGGGCATGGAATACTTTACCGGCTATGCGCTGGAGAAGGCGCTTTCGATCGACAACGTCTTTGTTATTTCGCTGATCTTCAGCTATTTCGCCATCCCTGCGAAATACCAGTATCGCGCGCTGCTTTGGGGGATCATTGCGGTTCTTGTTCTGCGCGGCATCATGATCGGGTTCGGCGCCGCTCTCGTTCAGCAATATGAATGGGTCCTCTATATCTTCGGAGCGTTCCTGATCGCCACGGGCATCAAGATCCTGGTGGTGGGCGAGGGCGACAACGACGTCTCGAAGAATCCGATCGTGCGCTTCCTGTCGAAGCGGATGCGGCTTTCGGCCGAGTTGCACGGCTCGAAGTTCTTCGTCCACAAACCGGATCCGCAAACCGGAAAGATGGTCCGCTTCGCCACGCCTCTGTTCCTGGCGCTGATCGTCATCAACATCGCCGATCTCGTGTTCGCCGTCGACTCGGTGCCCGCGATTTTTGCCATCACGACGGACACCTACATTGTGTTCACGGCCAATATCATGGCCATCCTCGGTTTGCGCGCGCTCTATTTCGCTCTGGCGGCCATGATCCACCGCTTCGAATATCTGAAATATGCGCTCGCCGCCGTTCTGGTCTTCATTGGCGGCAAGATTTTCTGGAACCAGCTTGTCGGCAAGCTCGACCCGGCGATTTCGCTTGCCGTGACGCTGTCGCTGATCGGCGGAGGGATCCTGTTTTCGCTGTGGAAGACCCGCGCCGCTGCAGGAGACCCGGTTGGGCATGGCGGCCTTGGCGCTGCGCTTGCTGCATCCGACGCGAAAAAAGCCATTGCCCCGCCAGTTGGAGAGAGCCGATGACCGTCGATGTTGCGTCCCGTTCCGGTGCGCGTAGCGTTTCTTCCCGTGGCGCCAGGGACTGGTGCAGCGATGCCGACACGCGGGACAATGTGCTGGCGCGTCGCAATGTGCTGGCGGCGCTGTGGGCGGGCCGTCTGATGCAGCTGCCCAGTCCCTCGCTCGAAGGCTACGCGGCAGCGGTTCACCAGGTCGATTTTAGCGAGCCGGGGGACGAGGACGTGATTGAAAAGCTTTGGGGCGACCTTAACCGGAGCGGTGTGGGCATCACCCGCGAGCAGGTCCGCGGCAAGCTCCGTGAGTTCTATCGCGAGGCAATCATGCAGACGCGCGAGACCGATTAAGCTTGCCCGGATAATCCCGCGTCTCGAAACCGCAGATGGCCGGCTGCTTCGTCAGGGTTATTCCTTCGCCTTCGACTTCAGGCTGTCGACCACGGCATCGATCCGCGCGGCGGGGTCGTCGGAATCGAGATCGAGAAGCTGCCGAACTTTCTTGGCGAGCGCCTCGGATGTGAACGGCTTGGTCAGAAGTTCGACATCGGCGTCGAGCCGTCCGTGGTGAATGATGGCGTTGCGCGTATAGCCTGTCGTGAACAAAACCTTGAGGTCCGGCCGCCTGCGCCGCGCCTCGTCGGCCAGCTGCCGTCCGTTCATGCCGCCGGGCAGAACCACGTCGGTGAACAGCAGCCGGATATCCGGATTGGCGTCGAGCAGGCGAAGGCCGCTCGCGCCTTCGTGCGTCGAAATCACGTGATAGCCCTCGTCACGCAATACCTCGGAGGAAAAGCGGTTCACCTGCTCGTCGTCTTCGACCAGCAGAACCTGCTCGGGCCGCCGCTTCTCGGCCTCGACGCTGCGCGGCGGTTCGCTGGGAGACCAAGGCGCAACGTCTTCCTCATTGGTCAGGCGCGGCAGATAAATCTTGATCGATGTGCCTTCTCCCAGCTCGCTGTAGATCTTGATATGGCCGCGGGACTGTTTCACGAAGCCATAGACCATGCTGAGGCCGAGCCCGGTGCCGGAGCCTGTCGGCTTGGTGGTGAAGAAGGGCTCAAAGGCGCGCTCCACCACGTCCCGCGTCATGCCGGTTCCGGTATCGCTGACGGCGACCAGGACATACTGGCCGGGCGTCATGTCCGCGGCATTGGCGGCGATATAGCCCTCGTCCAGATAGGTATTGGCGGTCTCGATGGTCAGGCGCCCACCCTCGGGCATGGCGTCGCGGGCATTGACGGCAAGATTGAGCAGCGCGTTTTCCAGCTGGTTCGGATCCACCGCGGTTTTCCACAACCCGCCCGCCAGCACAGTCTCGACCGTGATGGTTTCGCCAATGGTCCGGCGCAGCAATTCCGACATGCCCTGGACCAGCCGGTTCAGATCGACCGCCTTTTCCTCGAGCGGATGCTGACGCGAGAAGGCGAGCAGGCGTTGCACGAGGCTTGCGGCGCGTTCCGATGCCTGCCGGGCAGCGGTGAGCGAACGCCGCAGACGTTCGTCGCTTTCCGGCACACGGCGGAGCGCCAGGTCGACATTGCCGAGTATCGCGGTCAAAAGATTGTTGAAGTCGTGCGCCACGCCGCCGGTGAGCCGGCCGACCGCCTCCATCTTCAGCGCCTGCTGCAGGGCCAGTTCGGTGCGTTCGCGGCGCGCCACCTCTTGCTGCAGCTGGTTGTGGGCTTCGGCCTCGCGCCTTGTGCGTCGCAGCGCCACGAAGCCGAGCCCGATCATTGCCGCAGTCGCCGGCAGTCCGAAGAGGAGATGACCGGCCATGTTTTTCAGCCAGTCGCGCATCACCACCTCGGATTCGATCCCGGACACGACGTAGATGTTGTAGCGCGGCATCTTGCGGTAGGCGAACAGCCGCGTGTGACCGTCGAAATTGGACGTGCCGGTGACGAAACCTTCATCGGGCTGTAGGGCGATGCTCCGCATCACCGCCGAATCCGGGGGCAGGCGCTGCAGCTGCTGCGACAGGTCCGGGTATCGCGCGAGGATTGAGCCGTCGTCGCGAATGAGGGCGAAGACGCCGGGTGGCGGAAGCTTCTCATAAAACCGGATGAAATATTCCGGAGCGATCGAGATGGTGGCGACGCCGGCAAAGGGTTGGCCCGGCCGGCTGATCCGGCGGCTGAGGGTGAAGAATGTCGTATCGGCCGCGCGCGCCTTCAGGACTTCGCTGACATAGGTGCCGGCATTGGCGTTGTCTTTCTGCACGCGGAAATATTCGCGGTCCGACAGGTCCATTTTCGGCATCGGATAGACGGTGCCAGACACGATCGGGGCGCCGGATGGCGCAATGATCCACAGGTCGCGCAATTGCGGCAGTGCTTGCGTGAGCGACCGCAGCCGCGCGTTGAACTCAGGTTCGCGCCGGCGAAATTCCGCTTCGCTCACGCCATCGGCGAGTTCGTCGAGATAGCGGGCGGTCAACTCGAAGGTCTCGAACACCTTCAGCGCATGTTCGTAGATCGTGTTCAGATTGCGCTGCACGCGGTCGCGCGCTTCCGCCAGATGCTGGTGATAGGACACCCAGCTTGCGGCAAGGAAAATCGCGACCGGGAGAATGATTGACGCGGCCACCAGAAGCCGCAGGGGGCGCAATGCAGACGTCAGCTCCGCCTTGGCCGTCTGCTCATCCCTTGCGGCCGCCGCTTTCGACTTTGGAATTTCGATCATCGGCCCCGCGAGTCTGGCGAACGAAGCGCCATCCTACCGGCGGCAGCAAATCATTCCAAGCGCGCGGACGGGTCAGCTGCGGCGTTCAGCTATGCAGCGGAACTCCGCTGAGAATCAGCGCCGGCATTCGATGGCGACGAATTCTTCGCAGCCGTTGCGCCCGCATTGATTGCTGGTCGGCACCGCGCCGGTGATCTCCTCGCGTTCGATCTTGCGGTAGGACGTGGCGGTGGAGAATTCTTTCGACTGGCAGTAAGCGGCCGCCGCCGCGGCGCCGCATGTCGCGCCGTCCGCAAGGCAGCGATCAACCCCATAGCCGTCGGGGCTGTTGGCGATGATAAAGATCCGCTGCTCCGCCGGGGCGTTGGCCCCGGAGGCGGGCAGGGTGATGGCGGCGAGGATGAGGGCCAGCAGGAATCGCATTGCGGGGCTCGTAGCATTCGGCGAGGACCGGTTCAATTTGCGCCTAAATCGCTAAGGCTTTGTTAACCGGTTTTTGTGCCGCGCTATCCTCTTGACGCCACGACGATTTTCCCACATTTTCCCGGCGATGACCGTCCGCAACCCCCTTTTCGGCATTTGCCGGGAGATTATTCGCTAGCGCCCGAACGCTGGCTGCGGCTGTCTTTTGTCCATCGCGATAAACAGAACGCCCGGGCCAGCAGGGGCCTGAGGACTTATTGACGATGGAGCTGAAGCTCTACGATACGCTCTCGCGCGAGAAGCGGGTGTTCCGGCCGCTCGATCCGGCCAATGTGCGCATGTATGTGTGCGGGCCGACGGTCTATGACTTCGCCCATATCGGCAATGCGCGCCCGGTCATCGTCTTCGACCTGCTGTACCGGCTGCTGCGCCATCTCTACGGCGCGGACCACGTCACCTATGTCCGCAACATCACTGACGTCGACGACAAGATCAACGCGCGCGCGGCGGAGCAGGGCATCTCGATCCGCGAGCTGACCGAGAGCACTTACGCCAATTTCAAGGCCGATGTCGCAGCACTCGGCTGCCTTCCGCCGACCGTCGAGCCGCGCGCGACCGACCATATCGAGGAAATGAAGACGCTGATCGGACGCCTCGTCGCTTCCGGTCACGCCTATGTCGCCGAGGACCATGTGCTGTTCTCGGTGCCCTCGATGCCCGATTACGGCAGGCTGTCGAAGCGTCCGCTCGACGAGATGATCGCCGGTGCGCGGGTCGATGTGGCGCCCTACAAGCGCGATCCGATGGATTTTGTGCTGTGGAAGCCATCGAAGGCGGGCGAACCCGGCTGGCCGTCGCCTTGCGGTATCGCAACGCCGGGCCGCCCCGGATGGCATATCGAATGTTCGGCGATGTCGTGGAAGCATCTCGGCGAGACCTTCGACATCCATGGCGGCGGTATCGATCTGGTGTTTCCGCACCACGAGAATGAAATCGCGCAATCGCGCTGTGCCTTCCATACGCCGGTCATGGCGAATTTCTGGATGCATAACGGCTTCCTCCAGGTCGAAGGCGAGAAAATGTCGAAGAGCCTCGGCAATTTCGTCACGATCCGCGAGGTGCTGAATGACTGGCCGGGCGACGTGGTGCGGCTCGCCATGCTTGCGACGCAATACCGCCAGCCGATCAACTGGACCGTGAAGGGCTTGCAGGAAGCGGAAAAGGCGCTGTCGGGGTTTTTCGATGTGACTGCGGGTGAAGCCGATGCGAAGCCCGCACCGGGCGTGCTCGACGCGCTGCGCGACGATCTGAATACGCCGAAAGCACTTGCCGAGATGCATGCGCTGAAAAACAATGCCGGGCGCAAGGCGCTCGCCGGCAGCCTCGGCTTTTTCGGATTCCGCGAGGCCGAATTCAAGGCGTGGCAATATCAGCATGCCCCCGCGCTTGCTGTGGAGCCGGCCGACATCGAGAGCCGCATCGCGGCGCGCAACGCCGCCCGCGCCGCCAAGAACTGGGCGGAGTCCGATCGCATCCGCGACGAACTCGCCGCCATGGGCATCAAGCTCACCGATTCCAAGGACGGCACCACCTGGGAGGTCGCGCGATGACCACGCTGCCCTTCGCGCTGCGGCCGATGCTGCCGGACGACGTTCCGCTGCTTGCCGAAATCTTCCGCGCCAGCGTCGAGGAACTGGCGGTCGAGGATTATTCCGATGCACAGATCGAGGCCTGGGTCGCGGCTGCGGATGACGAGGCGGCGTTCGCCAAGCGCCTGACCGGACAGCTCACGCTGCTTGCAACCCTTGACGGACAGCCGGTCGGTTTCGCTTCGCTGAAGGGTGCGGACGTCATCGACATGCTCTACGTCCATCCGGCGACGGCCGGGCAGGGCGCAGCGACGATGCTGGTCGAGGCGCTGGAGAAACTCGCCGGCGCCCGCGGCGCGCAAAAGCTTTCCGTCGAGGCGAGCGACACCGCGGAGGACTTCTTCCGGCGCCGCGGCTATACGGCGAAGAGCCGCAACACGGTGTTGCGCGGCGATGAATGGCTTGCCAATACCACGATGGAAAAGGCGCTGGGCGAGACCGCCCCGCCTGCGGGGACGACACTGCAATGAACCTTCAGAAGCATCATTTCATCGTCGGCGTGGTCGCCATCGTCGTCGCCTTCGCTCTGGCTGCGAACTACTATTTATGGTGAGCGCGATGAAGCGCCCGGATACGCCATTCCCGCGCCATTGGCTCTACTACATCGCGCTGAAGATCGTGCTGATCGCGGCGGCTGTGGCGATTGCGCTGAAGCTCTACGGGCTGTGGTGACGTGAGAAGGTCATGACCATGGCGCGCGAACGGCTTTACCTCTTCGACACGACGCTGCGCGACGGGGCGCAGACCAATGGCGTCGACTTCACGCTCAACGACAAGGTGGTCATCGCGAAGATGCTCGCCGATCTCGGCATCGACTATGTCGAGGGCGGCTATCCGGGCGCCAATCCCACCGACACCGATTTGTTTGCCGAGGATCACGGCCTGAAGACGACCTTCACCGCCTTCGGCATGACGCGGCGGCCCGGCCGCTCGACCTCCAACGATCCGGGGCTGGCTGCGCTGCTTGATGCCAAGGCCGACGCGATCTGCTTTGTCGCAAAATCGTGGGACTATCACGTCCGGGTCGCGCTCGAGACCACCAACGAGGAAAACCTCGCCTCGATCCGCGACAGCGTGGCCGCGGCGAAGGCCAAGGGCCGCGAAGTACTGGTCGATTGCGAGCATTTCTTCGACGGCTACAAGGCCAATCCGGATTACGCACTGGCCTGCGCCAAGGCCGCCTACGATTCCGGCGCGCGCTGGGTGGTGCTGTGCGACACCAATGGTGGGACGATGCCACATGAGGTGGAAGAGATTGTTGGCGCGGTGGTGAAGATCATCCCGGGCGACCATGTTGGCATCCACGCGCATAACGATACGGAACAGGCGGTCGCCAACTCGCTCGCCGCGGTGCGCGCCGGCGCGCGGCAGATCCAGGGCACGCTGAACGGCATCGGCGAGCGCTGCGGCAACGCCAATCTGGTCTCGATCATCCCGACGCTGAAGCTGAAGAAGGATTTCGCCGAGAAATTCGACATCAATATTTCCGACGATCAGCTGAAAGCGCTGGCGCCGGCCTCGCGCAAGCTCGACGAGATGCTGAACCGTCCGCCGAACCGGCATGCGCCCTATGTCGGCGATAGCGCCTTCGCCACCAAGGCCGGCATTCACGCCTCGGCGCTTCTGAAGGAGCCGCAGACCTACGAGCATGTGCCCCCGGAATCGGTCGGCAACCGCCGTCGCGTGCTGGTCTCCGACCAAGGCGGGCGCTCCAACCTGCTGGCCGAACTGGAGCGGATCGGGATGGTCGTGGACCGGAACGATCCGCGCATCGCGCGCCTCCTTGACGAGGTGAAGGAACGCGAAGCGCATGGCTATGCATATGAAGGCGCGGATGCCTCCTTCGAGCTCTTGGCGCGGCGCGTTCTTGGCACCGTCCCGGATTATTTCGATGTCGAGCAGTTCGATGTGAATGTCGAGCAGCGTTACAACGCGCTCGGAAAACGCGTCACCGTGGCGATGGCGGTGGTGAAGGTGAAGGTCGACGGCGAGACCCTGATTTCGGCGGGCGAGGGCAACGGCCCCGTCAATGCGCTCGACGTCGCCTTGCGCAAGGATCTCGGCAAGTATCAGAAGTATATCGGCAGGCTGAACCTGATCGATTATCGCGTGCGTATCCTCAATGCCGGGACCGAGGCGGTCACGCGCGTTTTGATCGAAAGCGAGGACGAGGAAGGCGCGCGGTGGTCGACCGTCGGCGTCTCGCCGAATATCATCGATGCCTCGTTCCAGGCGCTGATGGACTCGATCGTCTACAAGCTGGTGCGCTCTGGCGCGAAGGCGTAGAGCGCGACTACAGCCGTTCCGCGGTGCCCGCTTCCATCAGCTTTTCGGCTTCCGCCACCGGACGCGCAGCCTCCTGCAGCTTCGGCAGGATATCCTCGACCCGGTCGGCGACCAGGAGGTTGACCGACAGGCCGTTGCGGATGAAGGCGAGCGCGCGCATGTGTTCGAGCAGCGCACAGAGCGGATCCCAGAAGCCGCCGATATTGGCGGCGAGGATCGGCTTCTTGTGGCGGCCGAGCTGAGCCCAGGTCAGCTGCTCGACCAGTTCCTCCAGCGTGCCGACCCCGCCGGGCAGCGCCACGAAGGCGTCCGAGCGCTCGAACATGATCCGCTTGCGCTCATGCATGTCGCGGGTGACGATGAGTTCCTGCGCCTCGGTAAAGGGCCGCTCCTTGCTCGACAGAAATTCCGGGATGATCCCGGTGACCCGGCCGCCGCGAGCAATGGCAGCGGCCGCCACCGCGCCCATCAGCCCGACCGAGCCGCCGCCATAGACGAGGCCAATATTGTTGTCGGCGAGCAGGCCGCCAAAGGCATGCGCCGCCTTGACGAAGCGGGGGTCGGTCCCGGCGCCGGAGCCGCAATAGACGCAGATGTTACGAATCGTGCTCATGCATTCACTGTCGCATCGGGGTGGAAAGGCCGTAAAGGGGCAGGCCCGGTTGATGTATGCGGCCGATGAGCCTATGCCAAGCGTGCTAACAATGCAGCCGGCGGCAGCCTATATGTCGCGCGGACCCGAATTGATCAGGCGCCCCATCTGCCGATGACCGATACCAACGCCCCGGCCAGCGATGCCCAGAAGCCGCGGGGCGCCGCGCAGAAGGGCCTGTTCCGGACCCTGTTCGCGCTCTGGCCCTATATCTGGCCGGGAGACCGCAGCGACCTCAAGATGCGGGTGGCCTTCGCGGTGGTGCTGCTGCTGCTCGCCAAGCTCGCCACCATTGCAGTTCCCTTCACCTTCAAATGGGCGACCGATGCGCTGGCCGGCCAGCCGAGCGCTCCGATCTTCGCCTCGTCCTGGATGACCTGGGCGGTCGCGGCGCCGATCGCCATGACGCTGGCTTATGGCGGCATGCGCGTCGTCATGGCCTTGCTGACGCAGATGCGTGACGGCGTCTTCGCCAAGGTGGCGATGCATGCGGTGCGAAGGCTTGCGCTTCTGACCTTCGAGCACATGCATCAGTTGTCGTTGCGCTTTCATCTGGAGCGCAAGACCGGCGGGCTGACGCGCGTCCTTGAGCGCGGCCGCAACGGCATCGAGACCATCGTCCGGATGGTAATTTTGCAACTGGTGCCCACCATCCTGGAAGTCGTGCTGATCGCCGGCGTGCTGCTCTGGCAGTTCGACTGGCGCTATGTCGCCGTGATCCTCGCCACCGTCGTCACCTACATGGTCTTCACCTATTACGCGACGGAGTGGCGGATTGCGATCCGCAAGCGGATGAACGAGAGCGATACCGAGGCCAATACCAAGGCCATCGACTCTCTGCTGAACTACGAGACGGTGAAATACTTCACCGCCGAGGAGCGCGAGGCCAAGCGCTACGACCGCTCGATGGAGCGCTACGAAAAGGCGAGCGTGCAGACTTATACCTCGCTTGCCGTGCTCAATGCCGGGCAGGCGGCGATTTTCAGCGTCGGGCTCGCGGCGGTGATGGTGATGTGCGCGCGCGGCATCCAGGCCGGCACCAACACGGTCGGCGATTTCGTCATGATCAACGCCATGATGATCCAGCTGTACCAGCCGCTGAATTTCATGGGCATGGTCTATCGCGAGATCAAGCAGGCGGTCACCGACATCGAGACCATGTTCGGTATCCTGGCGCGCGATCCGGAAATCAGGGACAAGCCCGGTGCGCCGGCGCTACATGTCGGCAAGGCCGCCATCCAATTCGACAATGTGAGCTTCGCCTATGAAGCGTCGAGACCGATCCTCAAAGGGATCAGCTTCAGTGTGCCGGCCGGCCGCACCGTCGCCATCGTCGGGCCATCGGGCGCGGGCAAGTCGACGATCTCGCGGCTGCTGTTTCGCTTCTACGACATCACCGGCGGCCGCATCCTGATCGACGGGCAGGACATCCGCGAGGTAACGCAGCTCTCGTTGCGGTCGGCTATCGGCATGGTGCCGCAGGACACCGTGCTGTTCAACGATACGCTGCGCTATAACATCCGCTACGGGCGCTGGGACGCGACCGATGCCGAGGTCGAGGAGGCGGCGAGCCTCGCGCAGATCGACAACTTCATCAGGATGAGCCCGAAGGGCTACGAGACCGAGGTCGGCGAGCGTGGGCTGAAATTGTCGGGCGGCGAAAAGCAGCGGGTGGCGATCGCCCGCACCATCCTGAAAGCGCCGCCGATCCTGGTGCTCGACGAGGCGACCTCGGCGCTCGACAGCCATACCGAAAAGGAAATACAGGACGCGCTCGACCGGGTTTCGCAAAACCGCACCACGCTCGTGATCGCGCATCGGCTGTCGACGATCATCAATGCCGACGAGATCATCGTGCTTGAGGCAGGGCAGATTGCCGAGCGCGGTACGCATTCTCAGCTGCTGGCGCGCGGAGGGCTTTATGCCAGCATGTGGAACCGGCAGCGCGAGGCCGACGAGGCGCGCGAGAAGCTGGCCGCCGCGGACGAGGATGTGGCCCCGAACCGCAACCCGCCGCCGGTCGAGGACGAAATTGTGAAAGCCGCCAGCGCGCCGGATCGCCGCGCGCCGGCCGATCTATTGGAGTAGGGAATGTCGGTCATCCGATCGATCTCTTCGCAGATTGTACCGATCCATCCGCAGGGCATGCCGTTCATCGGCGCCTTTGCGCTGGCGAGCCTGGTGTTGTTCTGGTTCTGGTCGCCGCTCGGCTGGATCGGGACCATCCTTACGATGTGGTGCGCCTATTTTTTCCGCGATCCGCCGCGGGTCACCCCGGTGCGGGACGGTCTTGTCGTATCGCCGGCCGATGGCCGAGTCAGTCTTGTGGTCAATGCGGTGCCGCCGCGCGAACTCGATCTCGGCGACCGGCCGCTGCCGCGCATATCGGTCTTCATGAGCGTGTTCGATTGTCACGTGAACCGGGCCCCGGCCGGGGGCCGGGTAGAACGCATCGTTTACAAGGCCGGCTCGTTCCTGAATGCCGATCTCGACAAGGCGAGCGAGGAGAACGAGCGCAACGCAGTGGTGATCGCGACGCCGAACGGCCGGGTCGGCGTGGTGCAAATCGCCGGCCTCGTCGCGCGGCGCATCCTGTGTTTCGTGCGCGAGGGCGAACCGATCGGCGTCGGCGACCGCTTCGGCATGATCCGGTTCGGCTCGCGGCTCGACATCTATCTGCCGGATGGCGCGCGTCCGCTGGTGGCGGAAGGGCAGACCGCGATCGCCGGGGAAACCGTTCTGGCCGACCTCAGGGGGGGCGAAGGCCCGCGCAATTTCAAGGTCGGTTAAGGCGCTGACGGCCGCCTGATGGCACTGCGCGCGGGAAACTGATAGGGTTCGCCCATGATTTTTTCACCCGTCGACCCGCAGGCAGGAGAACCGCGAAGACGGCGCTTCCGCGCCATCCCGATCCGCGTTCTGCTCCCGAACATGATCACGCTCCTGTCGCTCTGCGCAGGGCTTACCGCGATCCGTCTGGCACTGGAGGGCAGGATCGAATGGGCGCTCGGCGCCATCGTGTTCGCAGCGGTGCTCGACGGCGTCGATGGCCGGGTCGCGCGGCTGTTAAAGGGCCAGTCGAAGTTCGGCGCCGAACTCGACAGCCTCGCCGACTTCGTCAATTTCGGCGTGGTGCCGGGGCTGATCCTGTATTTCTGGGGCCTGAACGAACTCGGCGCCATCGGCTGGATCGCGGCGCTGGTCTTTGCGATCTGCATGAGCTTGCGGCTGGCGCGTTTCAATGTGATGGCCGACGATCCGAACCGGCCGGCCTGGGCGGGCAATTTCTTCACCGGCGTGCCGGCGCCTGCGGGCGCGATCATCGTGCTGCTGCCGATCTATGTGAATCTGCTCGGCATGCCGCGGCTGACGGCGCTGGCCTGCATCTATACGCTGGCGATCGCCTTCCTTCTGGTATCGACGCTGCCGGTCTTTTCCGGCAAGAAGCTCGGCAACCGGGTCCCGCCGCATATGGTGCTGCCGGTCTTCCTGCTGGTGGTGCTGTTCGTCGCATTGCTGGTCAGCTATCCGTGGCAGGTCCTCACCACCGGATCGGTGCTCTACGTGGCGTCGCTGCCTTTCGGCTGGCTGGCTTACCGGCAGTATCAACGCAAGGATGCCGAGACTGCCGCAGCGAAGACAGCCGCGGCCCAGCCTGCCGCGCATGGCAGCGCACAGGCCGCGGCGGGCCCCGAAAAGGGCGATGCGTCTCCGGCGCGCCCCGGGCTCGCCCAGCCAGAGGGCAGAGAGCGGCCCGATCGCTTGAACTAGGCCCTCACGCCATGGCGGTGGTTCGGGCGGTCTCGGTGATGTCACGCGACGTCGAGCGGATAGCCGTCCGCGATACCGTCATGCTGGACCATCGCGAGCGGCGCGAACCGAGCGCCCTGCATACCGGTCTGCGCGGAACGAAAATCCGGTTCGCCCTGCCGGCCGGCACGCGGCTGATGCATGACGACCGCGTGGTCCTCGATGACGGAAGCGCTGTCGAAATCGTCGCACGGCCGGAAAGGCTCCTGGAGGTGAGGGCGCCCGATCTCGCCAATCTGGCCCGCGCCGCCTGGCTGCTCGGCGACCATCACATTCCGGCCGAAATTCATCCGCGTTATGTGCGCGTCTTGCAGACCGCCGAGACGGGCAATCTGTTGGCCACGCTGGCGGTCACCGTGCGGGAGATCGAGGCGCCGTTCGAGCCGGAAGGCGGCGCCTATCTACACGAAATGCCCGTCACCGCTTGACGGTTATGCGCATTCTGCGTTGTGCTGGAGAATGATGAGCCGTATCGGCCGCCGCAGCTTTCTGACCTCGGCCACTGCCGTTCTGGCAGCGCCTGCGCTTTCGCGTATGGCAGGGGCGCAATCCGCCGAGGTCGTATTCAAGCTGCATCATTTTCTGGCCCCGACATCGAATGCACAGGTGCGCTTTCTGACGCCGTGGGCGCGCAAGATCGAGCGCGAATCCGGCGGGCGAATTCGCATCGAGCTCTATCCCAACATGCAGCTTGGCGGTACCGCCGCGCAGCTTTACGACCAGGTGCGCGACGGCATTGCCGATATCGTCTGGACGTTGCCGGGGCTAACACCCGGCCGCTTTCCCAAGATCGAGGTATTCGAACTGCCATTCGTCGCCAATCGTTCGGCGCTTGCGAATGCGCAGGCGGTACAGGCGTTCTACGAATCGCATTTGCGCGACGAGTTCAGGGAGGTCCATCCGCTCGGCGTGTTCGCGCACGATCAGGGCGTGCTGCATACGACAAAGCCCGTCGGCGCGCTGCCCGACCTGAAGGGCTTGCGGCTGCGGGCGCCGACACGGCTCTCCGCGGAGGCGCTGAAAGCGCTCGGCGCCAATGGCATCACGATGCCGGTCATGCAGGTGCCCGACGCGCTGTCGCTGAAGGTGATCGATGGATGTCTGGTGCCGTGGGAACTGGTACCCGTGATCAAGGTCGGCGATTATACGAAATATCACGCCGAATTCGCTGCGTCGCCCGCGCTCTACACTGCGACCTTCATTGTCGCGATGAACAAGCGCCGCTACGACGCGCTGCCGGCCGATCTCAAGGCCGTGATCGATGCCAATTCGGGTCAGGCTGCGGCGCGCGCCGCTGGAAAAAAATGGGACGATCTCGCGGTATCCGTGGCGTCGTCAGTCAGGGATCGCGGCAACACCATTACCCAGATCGACAGGGCTGAAGCCGAGCGCTGGCAGAAGGCGACGCAGCCGGTGGTCGATGCCTGGCTGAAGGCATCGAAGACGATCGGCGGCGAAAAGCTGCTTGCGGACGCCAAGGCGCTGCTCGCGAAATTCGGCGGGGCTTAGGCTCGCACCTAAGAAAGGTCGCCAACTAGGCTTGCAAAATCCGTCCCCTCACATCTTCGGATGAGCCGCTGGTCTGCGGTGAATACCCGGCCGGAACGTTCCTCTGCGAGCGCGATATAGAAGCAATCGTAAACCGGGTGTCTGAGCTTGGTCGCGATTGAAAATGCGTGCATCCGAAGCGTTAGGCTGGGGACGAGTTCGTCGAAAAGGCGATCGATGCTTCGGAGCGCAAAAGTTGCGCGGTCGACTTCGAGCCCGGCGAATACCACGGCCTTCCAAAGTGCGCTCGCCGTTTCGCTGATGACGATGTCGGGCGCAAGGATCACGTCGGCGCTTGTGACCATTATCTCTGAGCGCTCCGATCCTGGCAATTTCAGCAGCCACCGGACAACGACGCTGGCGTCAACGATCGCGATCACTCCAGGAACTCATCGTCGCGGCCCGCCCGGATCGCGGCCGACACATCGAAATCCTTCAGCTTTGGCGATTCGATCCGGATTTTTCGGATCAAGGCGATTTTCTCTTCCGCGGTCAGCGGGGCGGCAGCCGTCAACAACTCGCGCAATTCCTGCTCGAGCGAACGCCCTTTCATTTCGGCCTTGAACTTCAGGTTCTCGATGACGGCGTCATCGAGGTTGCGGACCAAGACTTGTCCCATCGCGGACTCCTGATGCTATCATTTATGATAGCAACGAAGGTGCGGCGCTTCAAGGCCGCTCACGCGATCGGATGCCCCGGCATCAGGTCGTAGGGATGCGCCCAGCCGGGCAGCGCTTTCATTCGTTCAAGCCAGGCCGCGATATTCGGATAAGTCGCCGGAATGTCGAAGCCGAATTCCTCCGCCGGATAGTACAGGTAGCCGACCAGCGAAATGTCGGCGATGGTCGGACGATCGCCGAGGACGAAAGGCGCGCGCGCGAGCCGCTTCTCCAGAATGCCGAGCGAGTTGTCGATCCGCCCCTTCAGGAACGCCATCGCCGCCGGGTCGCCCGCAGGCTTGGCGAAATTGCGCAGGAAGCGGTAGGGGCCGAGATAGCCGTTCAGCTTCTGGTTATCGAAGATGATCCAGCGCAAAGCTTCCAGCCGCTCGTCTTCGCCCCGCGGCGCGAACGTCCCGGTCTTGTCGGCGAGATAGGTCAGGATCACGCCGGATTGCGTCAGCCGCTTGCCGTTATGATCGAGCACCGGGACTTCGCCCATTTCGTTGACATCGGCGCGCCATTCCGGCGAGCGCGGCAGACCCTTGCCGAAGAAATCGACGAATTGCGGCTGCCAGTCGGCGCCAATCAGATTGAGCATCAGTGCGACGCGGTAGGCGTTACCGGACTGGGCGAAACAGTGGAGCGTGTATTCGGGCATGGGGTGGACTTTCAAAGTTTAGTCCGGACGCGCCGCCTGTCGAGCGACGATGCAGAGCTCCGCGCCGGGCGCGTACCGGCTCCCTCTGAGCGCTACCGCATCGTCGGGATGACGAACTCGGCCCCTTCTTTTGTCCCCGAAGGCCAACGCGCCGTGACCGTCTTGGTCTTGGTGTAGAACCGGATCGAATCCGGTCCGTGCTGGTTGAGATCGCCGAAGCCGGACTTCTTCCAGCCGCCGAAAGTGTGGTAGGCGAGGGGGACGGGAATGGCGAAATTCACACCCACCATGCCGACATTCACGCGGTCGGTGAAGTCGCGGGCGGTGTCGCCGTCACGGGTGAAGATCGAGACGCCGTTGCCGTATTCGTGCTCGGAGGGCAGCCGCACCGCCTCCTCGTAATCCCTGGCGCGCACGATCGACAGAACCGGGCCGAAAATCTCCTCCTTGTAGATCGTCATGTCCGGCGTCACCTCGTCGAACAGGCAGCCACCCATGAAATTTCCGTTCTCATAGCCCTGCAGCTTGAAGCCGCGGCCGTCCACCACGAGCTTTGCGCCCTCCTTGACGCCCAGATCGACATAGTCGCGTACCTTGTTGAGATGCGCCTTGGTGACCAGCGGACCGTAATCGGCCTGCGGATCGTTGGAGGGGCCGACCTTCAGGCTCTCCACCCGCGGAATCAGCTTCTGCACCAGCGCGTCGGCGGTCTTCTGTCCGACCGGCACCGCAACCGAAACCGCCATGCAGCGCTCGCCCGCGGAGCCGTAGCCCGCGCCGACCAGCGCATCGACCGCCTGGTCGAGATCGGCATCCGGCATCACGATCATGTGGTTCTTGGCGCCGCCGAAGCATTGCACGCGCTTCCCGTGCGCGCAGCCGGTCGCATAAATGTATTGCGCGATCGGCGTCGAGCCGACGAAACCGACCGCCATGATGCGCGGATCGGTCAGGATCGTGTCGACCGCTTCCTTGTCGCCGTTGACGACGTTGAGGATGCCTGCCGGCAGACCCGCCTCCATGAACAATTCGGCGATGCGCATCGGCACCGACGGATCGCGCTCGGAGGGCTTGAGGATGAAAGCATTGCCGCAGGCGATCGCCGGCGCCGCTTTCCACAGCGGGATCATTGCCGGGAAGTTGAACGGGGTAATGCCGGCGACGACGCCGAGCGGCTGGCGGATGGAATAGAGGTCGATGCCCGGACCCGCGCCGCCGCTATATTCGCCCTTCATGAGATGCGGCACGCCGCAGGCAAACTCCACGACTTCGACGCCGCGCTGGATGTCGCCTTTGGCATCGGCAAGCGTCTTGCCATGTTCGGAGGAGAGCAGCGCCGCCAGCGCATCGGTCTCCTTCGCGATCAGCTCCAGAAACTTGAACATCACGCGCGCGCGGCGTTGCGGATTGGTTGCGGCCCAGGCCGGCTGCGCGTTTTGCGCATTCTGGATCGCAGACTCGACTTCCGCCGTGCTGGCCAGCGCAACCCTGGCCTGTACCTCGCCGGTATTGGGGTTGAAGACGTCGCCGAAACGGCCGGACGTCCCGGCGAGCGTCTTTCCGCCGATGAAATGTCCGATCTCGCGCATGACGTTCTCCGTGTTGAATTTGCTCGGCTTTTGTCCTGGTCAGCCGGCGATCGCGGCCCGCTGCCGCATGTCCGGCGTCCAGATAGCGCAGCGGGAATGCAACTGCAAAGGCCGGTCACATTGGCCGCTCACGGTCCGTTAGCCTTTACCGAACGTAAAGCCGATCCGCCTAATCTGCCGGACATTGTTGGTCCGGGTGCAGAAGGCGTCCGCGTGAGGTAGCGTAATGGATATCGCGACTGGTTTAGGCCTTTTTGCCGGCATGGGCGTGCTGATCACCCTGATTTTGATGGGTGGCGAGCTCAGCATGTTCCTGGACTCGCACGCCTTTATCGCAATTTTCGGCGGTGCCTTTGCGGCGACATTGATCCGCTTCCCTTTGTCCTCGATCTTCCATGGCGTTCCGCTCGGGATGCGATTCGTCTTCACAATGCGCCGTGTGAGCCAGCGCGAGCTGATCGACGAAATCGCCAACCTCGCGGAAATTGCCAGAAAACAGGGCCCGATGGGGCTGGAAAAGGTTGAAATCTCGGACACTTTTCTCGCAAAAGGCGTTCGTTATGTCGCCGACGGCTACGACGCCGATTTCATCCGCGACAATCTCGAGCGCGATCGCGACAACTTCCTGACCCATCTCGACGAGGGCCAGAAAATCTATCGCTCGATCGGCGATTGCGCGCCGGCCTTCGGCATGGTCGCGACCCTCATCGGCATGGTGCAGATGTTCGCCAATATGAGCGACCCTTCGAAGCTGGGTCCGTTCATGGCGATCGCCCTGCTCGCCACATTCTACGGAGCCGCGCTCGCCAACCTGTTGTGCCTTCCGATCGCCGACAAGCTGCACCTGAAGCTGGTGGACGAGGAGATCAACCGATCCCTGATCATCGACGGCGTATTGATGATGCGCGAATCCAAGTCGCCGACGCTGGTGCGCGAAATGCTGCTCGCCTATCTGCCGGAAAAACATCGTCACGAAGCTCAAGAACTCGCGCCGGCCTGATCCCGATCACGCGCAGGGAGCCGGACCATGGCCAAAAAGAAGCGGGGTGAAGCGCATGGCGGCGGTCACGGCTGGTTCGTGACCTTCGCCGACCTCATGGCGCTTCTGGTGTCGTTCTTCGTGATGCTGGTCGCGTTCTCGACGCAGGACAACGCCAAGCTGCAGATTGTCGCGGGCTCGATGCGCGACGCGTTCGGCGTGCAGCAAAATGTGCGCTATTCGGGTATCATCGAAGTCGACGGGCTGCCGACGCGGCCCAAAATAAAGAATGTCGCGAAGATCCCGCCGTCCGAATCGTCGGCGACGCCGTCGCCCGATGAAAAGGATCACAGCAACGCCCAAGGCACCCGCCTGAAGACGGATTCCGGTTTTGCGCTTGCGTCCGCGTCGCTCCGGCAGGCGCTGCAGGACATGCCCGAGATTGCGGAAGTCTCCAAGAACATCATGATGGAGGAGACCGCGGACGGTTTGAATATCGAGATTGTCGATCAGGATGGGCGGGCGATGTTCCCGGACGGCTCGAAAAATCCCTATGAGCGCACCCGGCGCGTTGTGGAGGCGCTGGCGAGCCGCTTCAAGGCCATGCCGTACCGGTTGTCGATCGTGGGGCACACCTCGGCGCCGCGGACCCCGCCGCGTCCCGGCTACGGCCCCTGGGATCTGTCCGCCGACCGCGCCAACGCGATCCGCCAGATTCTGGAAGAGTCCGGGGTGCCGGCGTCGCACTTCTTTATGGTGGGCGGCCGTGCCGATACCCAGCCGCTGTTTCCCGACGACCCCTATTTGGCCGCCAACCGCCGCGTGACCATCACCCTGATGCGCGAGGCGCCGCCGGTTCCTGCAAATCTGAAACCGTAGAATACTCAGTACGTTGTCTCATCGTCTCGCAGCAATTCACCGCTTCATCTGCGGCACACTTGCGGCATCTCGGTGTGTGCGATAATCCCCGCGCTGCCTTGCGGCAGCCATGAAAGCCAGGGGACGATGAGCCCGAAAACCGACGCTCCGCGGGCGGAAGCCGGCGCGCAAACCGGGTCCGACGACGCGACTGCAAAAGCCGGTTCCGGCCACGTTTCGCATGGCCGCTCGCATTTCTGGAAACTCACGCTCGGCAGCGTCGGCGTCGTGTACGGCGACATCGGCACCAGCCCTCTCTACGCCTTTCGCGAGGCGGTCACCGCGGCCAGTGGCGAGGCGATGGCGACGCAGTCCGTGGTGCTCGGCGTGCTGTCGATGATCGTGTGGTCGCTGATCATCGTCGTGACGCTGAAATATATCGTCATCCTGCTGCGCGCCGACAATAACGGCGAGGGCGGAACGCTGTCGCTCACCGCGCTGGCGTTTCGTGCGCTCGGGCACCGCACCAGGCTTGTTTTGCTGCTCGGCATCGTTGGCGCCGCGATGTTCTATGGGTCGTCGCTGATCACCCCGGCGCTGTCGGTGATGTCGGCGATCGAGGGGTTGAAAACCCGCAACGCCGCCTTCGCGCCTTTTGTCCTGCCGCTGACAGTGCTCATCCTGGTCTGCTTATTCGCAGTGCAGTCGCGCGGCACCGGCCGGGTCGCCGCGCTGTTCGGACCGATCACGACAATCTGGTTTATCGTGATCGCGATCGCAGGCGGCATGCATATCATGGATTATCCGGGCGTGTTCCACGCCCTCAACCCTTATTACGCCGCGATTTTCCTCGCGAATAACGGCTGGATTGGATTGATCACGCTCGGGGCGGTTTTTCTGGTCGTCACCGGCAGCGAGGCGCTCTACGCCGATCTCGGACATTTCGGACGCAAGCCGATTCAGACCGCCTGGATCTTTCTCGTCCTCCCCGCGCTCCTGATCAATTATTTTGGCCAGGGCGCTCTGGTGCTCGCCGATCCGACCGCCATTGCCGATCCGTTCTACCGGTTGATTCCGGATTCGATGCTGGTGCCAATGGTCGTCCTGGCAACCGCGGCGACCGCCATCGCCAGTCAGGCGGTGATTACCGGCGCATATTCGATCACCCAGCAGGCTATCCAACTTGGCCTCCTGCCGCGCTTTGAAATCCGCCATACGTCGGCGACGCATTACGGCCAAATCTACATGCCGCGCGTCAATACGACGCTGCTGATCGGCGTTCTGCTGCTGGTGTTCATGTTCCGCACCTCCAGCGAACTCGCTCATGCCTACGTGCTTGCGGTCGCGGCAACGAGCCTGATGGCGACGCTGCTCGGCTTCGTCGTGATCTGGAAATTGTGGGGCTGGCGGCCGTGGGCGGTCACGCTGCTGATGACGCCGTTCATCCTGGTCGATTCCGCCTTCCTGGTCGCTTCGCTGATGAAGCTTGCCGAGGGCGCCTGGGTGCCGGTGCTGTTCGGTGCTGCGGTGGTCCTGATCATGCTGACCTGGCGGCGCGGGACGCAACTCCTCGTACAGAAGACTCGCAAGCTCGAAATCCCGCTCGACACTCTGGTCAATTCGCTGGAGCGCAAGCCGCCGCATATCGTGCAGGGCACCGCCGTGTTCCTGACCAGCGATCCGGCCTTTGCGCCGACCGCCCTCATGCACAACCTCAAGCACAACAAGGTGCTGCACGAGCATAATGTCATCCTCACGGTGGTCAGCGCCGATACGCCCCGTGTGCCGGACGAGGACCGCGTGTCGATCAGCCAGATCAGCCCGCATTTCTCGGCCGTCACCATGACCTTCGGCTTTATGGAACAGCCCAACGTGCCGAAGGCGCTCGCGATCGCACGCAAACTGGGCTGGACCTACGACATCATGTCGACGTCGTTCTTCCTGTCGCGGCGTTCGTTGAAGCCGTCCGTGTCGTCCGGCATGCCGGTCTGGCAGGACCGGCTGTTCATCCGGCTGGCGCGAAGCGCGAGCGACGCGACCGACTTCTTCCAGATACCGACCGGCCGGGTGGTGGAGATCGGAACCCAGGTGACGGTTTAGGTTACGGTTCCGGGAGATGGTCTAGGGTTCGGATGAGCGGCCGGCGGCCGACGATGTCCCGCACGGCGGCTTTCGTACCCATCCGCGATGGCCTGACGCAACCGGCGGAGGCGCGAACGGCCTCCGGCGCTCTTGAGGCATCGCGCCTGCGTCGAAAGCTTTCGTCGCAGTTGACGTTGGCGGCGCAGGATGGTTCCTCTCGGCCGTTAAACGGGAGAGGCCGATGGGCTGGTTCAGCCGCAAGCAGCCGGTGGTGCACGATCTGAGCCCGCAGGATGTGGCGCGCGGCATCGCCGAGGGCCGCATCTTACTGGTCGACGTGCGCGAGCCGAACGAGGTCGCGGTCGAAGCCTATCCCGACGCTGTGGTGGTGCCGCTCTCGACCTTCGATGTGTCGCAAATCCCCGACCCGGGCTTCAAGCAGGTGGTGTTCGCCTGCCGGTCCGGCCGCCGGTCGGTCACCGCTTCGCTCGCCGCGCAGGAGGCCGGCCTGCCGCACGATTCACACCTTGCAGGCGGCATCCTGGCCTGGAAACAGGCCGGACTGCCGACCAAAACCGGATAGGGCAACCATGATCGGGCTTTCAAAATGCCGCGCCGTCGCGGCGCTCGCCGCCATTGCCGCCGCCTGTCTGTCCGCAGCGCCCGCGGCTGCGCAGAAGCAAAGGGTGCTCAACGTCTATAACTGGTCGGACTATGTCGATCCGCAGGTGCTGCAGGACTTCACAAAGGAGACCGGCATCAAGCTGCGCTACGACACCTTCGATTCCAACGATACGCTGGAGGCCAGGCTGCTCGCCGGGAAGTCAGGCTATGATGTTGTGGTGCCGACGGCGTATTTTCTGGAACGTCAGATCAAGGCGGGGCTGTTCCAGAAGCTCGACAAAAGCAAGTTGCCGAACCTGAGCAATGTCTGGCCCGAAATTGCGCAGCGGCTTTCCGCCTACGATCCCGGAAACGCACATGCCGTCAACTATATGTGGGGCACCACCGGCATCGGCTACAACGTCAAGAAGGCGAAGGAAATTCTTGACGGCGCCGTGCCGGATTCCTGGGACATCGTGTTCAAGCCGGAAAATCTGGCGAAGTTCAAGGATTGCGGCGTGATGATGCTGGATTCCGCCGACGACATCATGCCGGCGGCGCTGCATTATCTCGGCCTCGACCCGAATTCGACCGCGCAGGCGGATCTGGAAAAGGCCGCGGATTTGCTGGCCAAGGTGCGGCCCTCGGTGCGCAAATTTCATTCCTCTGAATATCTGACCGCGCTCGCCACCGGCGAAATCTGCCTGGTGGTCGGCTGGTCGGGCGACATCAAGCAGGCGCAGAAGCGTGCGGCGGAAGCGAAAGCAGACGTCGAAATCGGCTATGCGATCCCGAAAACCGGCGCGCAGATGTTTTTCGACAATTTCGCGATCCCCAGGGATGCGCGCAATGTCGAGGAGGCGCATGAATTCATCAATTTCATGCTGCGGCCTGAGGTGGCGGCTAAGAACACAAACCTTGTTGCATTCCCGAACGGCAATCTCGCCAGCCAGAAGCTGATCGATCCGGCGATCCTGAACGACAAGACCGTCTATCCGGATGAGGCGACGATGAAGAGCCTCTATGTCGTCACGGCGCGCGATCCGAAGACGCAGCGGGCGATCAACCGCCTGTGGACTCGTGTGAAGACGGGACGATAGCGACGGTCATTCCGGGTTCGCTTGCTTTGCAAGCGCCCCGGAATGACAGCTACCGCCACCTGCGGTGCAGCCAAAGCCATTGCTCGGGGTGCTCGCGTATCCAGCCCTCGACGATGGTCGTGATCTTCTGCATCGTGCCCTGCACGTCGATCTTGCCGTCAGCATCGCGTACCGGCGCGACTTCCGGCGTCAATTCGATGAAGAAGCGGTGGTTCGGCTTTCGCACCACGCGCACGCCATGGATCGGGCATTCGACCTGCCGCGCCAATCGGGCAAGGAGCGGATTGGCATTGGTCTGCCGTCCGAAAAACGTCACCGGGACGCCGCGCACATAATACTGATCGACCAGCATGCCGACATGCAGGCCCTCCCGCAGGGCTTCGCCGGCCTTCACCGCGCCGTCGAGGCCGGTCTTGATCAGCCGGCCCATATTCACCCCGCGGGTCGCCATCACCATGTCGGCGACCTTGCCGATATTGGGCGCCCGATAGACTGCGGCACTCGGCAGGTTATGGGCCGGGCCGGGCAGGGCGGGCATCTCCCAGTTGGCGAGATGCGCGGCAAAGACCAGCGCCGGCTTGCCGTCGTCCCGGAGCTGGATGAAGCGCTCCTCGGACGCCGGATCGAAATCGATATGGCTCGCACCGCGATTGTCGGGATCATGGTCCCAAATATGGTCGAGATGCGCGAACTCGATGCCGAGCCGCCCGAGATTGTCCCAGACCCCGAGCAGGATCTCCTCGATCTCGGCATCCGACTTTTCCGGGAAGGCCATGCGCAGATTGGCGCGCCCGATCTTGTGCTCGCGCAGCATCGGCCCGATTTTGCGCATCACTTTTGCCGCGAAATCCGACATGCGATGCGGGTCGGTCCAGCGCACCATCTTGATCAGGCCGACCGCGGCATTGCCGACGACGGCATCGCGGACGGCGTTCGGAATGCGGATGCGCATTACACAATAACCAGTCGTCCCCGCGAAAGCGGGGACCCATATGCCGCAGCGCCCATGGTTCGAAGAGAACGAGTTGGAATTGGCAACGGCTTTTTGCAATCCGTCAATTCGGTGGTTATCGGTCCCCGCCTGCGCGGGGACGACCGGGAGAGAGCATAGCCCATCACAGCGTGACGATCACCTTGCCGAACACCTGCCGCGTCTCGAGCCGTTCGAGCCCCTTCTCGAACTGTTCAAGCGGCACCTCCATATCGATCACCGGATGCATGCCGCCGGCCATCTTGTCGAGACTTTCGCGAATGTTCTTCATGGTCGCACCGAACGAACCGAAAATCTTGTATTGCTGCTGAAACAGCTGCATCAGATTCATCTGGACGGTCGGGCCGGCGGTCGAGCCGCAGGTGACGAGACGCCCGCCGCGCTTGAGCACCAAGAGCGAACCGTTGAAGCCTTCGCCGCCGACATGCTCGAACACCACGTCGACACCCTTCTTCTGCGTCAGCCTGCGCGTGATGGTCTCGAACCGGTCTTTCCGATAGTTGATGCCGTGATCGGCGCCGAGCGCCTTGGCTTTTTCCAGCTTGGCATCGTCGCCGGCCGTCGTGATGACGGTGCAGCCGATCGCCTTCGCCATCAGGATCGCGGTCGAGCCGATCCCGGAACCGGCTGCATGGACCAGGATGGTTTCGCCTGGCTGCAGCTTGGCATTGTCGAACAGCATGTGCTGCACCGTCGAGAATGCGACCGGTGCGCAGGCGGCATCGCGCATCGACACGCCGTTGGGCACCGGGATCACGAGGCGTTCCGGCATGTTGAGGAATTCGCGGGCGAAGCCGTCGACATGGAAGCCCATCACGCCGCCGACATTTTCGCAGAGATTGTCGCGGCCCTCGCGGCAGGCCTTGCAGGTGCCGCAGGTCAGCGCGCCGTACATCACCACCGGATCGCCAGCCTTGAACTTGGTTACGCCGTTCCCGGTCGATACCACCTCGCCGGCGGCCTCGACGCCGACCACCACCGGAAAGGCACGCTTGGCGAAGGCCATGCCGCGATAGCCCCACAGGTCGAGGTGGTTCAGGCCGACCGCGCGCACGCGGATTTGCACCTCGCCCGGACCGGGCGGCGGGGGCGCGGGCAGGTCGACAAGGTCGAGCTTGCGGTCGGCAATCAGGGCGAGCGCTCGCATCGGCGCGTGTTCTCCGGTCGTCAGGGGAGGGCGGCGCTCTGCCTATCGCCCGCGCGCCATGGGCGTCAACCTCATGTCTGGGCGGCCTGCTCGGCCGACCCGGCCGCCTCATGAGCGAGCGGGGCCGCCTGCGGGGCCAGAATGTCGAAGGTCCGCTCCTGCCGCTCCGGCGGCGCCACGATCACGATCCGGCCGACGGTTATGGCGACGAGCAGCACCGCCGCCGCAGCCATCATGTAAAAGACGCCGTCAATACTGTACCAGGCGATCAGATTGGCGCCGATCAGCGGGCCAAGAACCGAGCCGAAGCCGCTGGCGAGGATCAGGCGGCCGCTGACAGCGACGACAGAGTCGGCAGGCATGCGGTCATGGGCATGGGCGACGCTGACCGGGTAGATGGTGGAAATCAGCCCGCCGAACACAGCCGCAGCCGGCAGGATTGCCGCGAGGGTCTGCGGCAATTGCAGGATCCCGATGGCGGTGACGATGAGACAGCCGGCCAGCACCGCGATCACCAGCCGCCGGTCGAAACGGTCCGAGAGCCGCCCGACCGGAACCTGGAACGCGAGCCCGCCCAGCACCGCGGTCAGCATGAACAGACCGATGGTCTGCGGATCGATTTCCGCATCCTGCATCCAGGCCGGGACCAGCGCGTAAAAGGCGCCGGTGATAAATCCGCTGAGCAATGCGCCCGCCACCGCAACCGGCGCTTCGCGTGACAGCAAGCCGAACGGGAGGGACTTGGCGGCAACGATTTGCGGGGCCTCGGCGCGCGTCATACTGACCAGCACAAGCGCCACCGCGAACAATACGATCACCAGATTGAAGGGAGCTGCGCCCTCGATGCTGACCTGGCCGATCAGGAGCTGGCCCAGCGCGAGCGCTGCAAAGCAACCGACCATATAGATCGAGAAGACGCGGCCGCGGTCTTCGGCGGCGGCCTTGGCATTCAGCCAGCTTTCCGTGGTGACGAACAGGCCGGCGCAGCCAAAGCCGATGATCGCGCGCAGGATCACCCACCACGGCGGCTCCATGGTCAGCGTCATCGCGGAGGTTGCGGCGACCACGATTCCCGCGAAGGCCGCATAAACCCGGATATGGCCGAAGCGCTCGATGATGCGGTTGCCGAAATAGGCGCCCACGGTGAAGCCGGCGAAATAGCTTGAGAGCACCAGGCCGGACCGGAACGCGCTGAAATCGGCAAGCGCCACCCGCAGGGCGAAGAAGGTGCCAAAGAAGCCGATGGCGAGCTGAACCAGGCTGGTGGCAATGATGAGTGTGCCGATCTGGGCCCGGATCGATTGCGCCGGCATCTGGACTTCCTGCTGGATCCCCGTTCACCGCCAACGCATCAAACCGGCATCGCGGTCATGCCCAACGCGAGCAATTGCATTCCGCGGTTACGACGCGCGGGGGCTTTGCGCAATCGCACCGGGACGAATTGTGGCTGCGTCAGATGTTCACGCCGGCTCGCCGGTGATGACGAGGCAGGTATTCTGCCCGCCGAAGCCGAACGAGTTGGAGATCACGCGATGTACCTTCGCATCGCGCGCGACATTCGGCACCACGTCGAGCGGGATCGCCGGATCGGGCACCTGATAGTTGATGGTCGGCGGAATGCGCTGGTTGAGGATGGTGAGCGCCGACACCACCGCCTCGATAGCGCCCGCGGCGGTCAGCGTGTGGCCGATCATCGACTTGTTGGACGAGATCGGAATGTCCTTGAGCCGTTCGCCGAACACGGTCGAGACGCCGAGATATTCCATTTTGTCGTTTTCCGGCGTCGACGTGCCGTGTGCGTTGATGTAGTCGACATCGGCGGGCGTGACGCCGGCATCGGCCAGCGCATTGCGCATGCAGGAGATGACCGGCTTGCCGTCCGGGCTCGAACGGGTGCGGTGGAAATTGTCGGCCTTCTCGCCGCAGCCCTCGACGACGGCGAGGATCTTCGCGCCGCGCGCCACCGCGTGATCGTAGCTTTCCAGCACCACCGCGCCCGCGCCTTCGGCCAGCACGAAGCCGTCGCGGTTCTTGGAAAACGGACGCGATGCCCCGGCGGGCGCCGCGTTGTTGGTCGACAGCGCCGAGAGCAGCGAAAAGCGCACCACCGACTCGGCGGTGATCGATCCGTCCGCGCCAATCGCGAGCGCCGCCTCGCATTCGCCGCGCTGGATCGCCTCGACCCCGAGCTGGATTGCGGTGGCGCCCGAAGCGCAGGCCGTGGTCAGCGAGATCGGCGAACCTTTGGTGCCGAAATGCTCGGCGAGACGCTCCGGGACCACGCCGTATTTCGATTCCTCGTAGAAGGGCCGGAATTTCGGCTGCGCGGCGGCGCGCACCAGATCGGCATATTCGATCGTCTCGTTGGCGCCGGAGGCTTCGGCGAGCGCATAACGCTGCGGCCATTCGATCTCGATCGGCGGGAAGGCGAGAAAGAAGGGTCCGGGAAAATCCCCCATCCTCAGACCGGATTGCTCGATCGCCTCGTTGCCGGCGAGCCGGGCGAGCTTTTCGGACAGTTCCGACGACACCATGCCCTCTTCGTAGACGTGGTCGACAGCGCCCGAAATCGTGGTCCGCAGGCCTTCGGTCGGAAAGCGCGTGATCGAGCGGATGCCGGATTCGCCCGCGGTCAGGCGCTTCCAGTTGTCCTCCTTGCCGGAGCCAAGCGGCGAGACGATTCCCATGCCGGTCACGACCACAACCGGGCGGCCCTTCCAATCGCGCAGCATGGACATTGCGAGCCTCCTCAGTCGACGCGTTCGATCAGCGCCAGTCCCTCGCCACGCCAGTGGCCGACATTGGTCACCACGGCCTGACGAATGCCGCCGGGCGGGGTGTCGCCAAAGTCGCCGGTACCGCAAGGCGGAAACAACTGACCCTTGCGCACCGCCTGGCAGCCGATCGCGATATTGGCGAGGAACTGCGCCTCCATTCCGTTGCCGATATAAGTGGCCGTGGCCCGGACCGGGAGCCCGATCCTGGCAAGCGCCTGGTGTTCCTCGGCGGTTGCAGGCTCCACGCCGGAGGCACCGGAAATCACCACCGCGCCGGTGCGGTCGACGCCGCCGGCGATCGCGTCCCACTCCTGCAGGAGCGTCGCGGTGGTGTCTCCAGCTTTCCGCGGATTGCGGTTCGACTGCACGTCGGAAAGGCGCGCGATCGGCGTGGCGCCGCGCTTTTCGGCATGCGCGCGGCTCTCGATCACGACAAAGGCGCCCATCGCGGCAAGCGCCAGCGCACCCTGCGGACCGCGATCCCAGACCGGCCGGAATGGAGGCTCGAGCAGCGGCGTGCCGAGCCGAAACAGCAGAACCAGATCCCAGCGGGTGCCATTATAGGCCCCGCCAACGAGGCTGATGTCGCTCTGTCCGGCGGCGATCCGTGCATGCGCGACGCGCAGCGCATCGGCGCCGGACGCTTCCTCGCCCATGAAAGTGCGCGAGGAACCGACCACGCCATGGACCAGCGAGATATTGCCCGCGAGCAGGTTCGGCAATTGCGCGAGAAACAGCGTCGGGCGCAGGTCGCTCATCAGCCGTTCGTTGACGAAGGCGTCGCGCTTCTCGACCTTGCGCAGGTCGGTAAGGATCGCGGCGTCGACCGCGACATCCCGTTCGCCACCGCCGGCGGCGACAATCATATCGGTCTTGTCGAGAATGTCGGTGTTCTTGGCAATGCCGGCATCGGTCAGGGCGAGGCCTGCGGCATAGACACCGATCCGCTGCCAGGCTTCCATCTGACGCTGGTCGCCCTTCTTCGGAATCTGGCTGTCGAAATTGATCGGCGGCACCGGAAAGGTGATGTAGGGCGCGAAGGTGGTCGCGTCATAAGGCGGCGGACCGCCGGCCATGAGCTTGTCCCAATGCTGATCCAGCCCTTCGCCAAGCGCGGAAACCAGTCCGACGCCGGTGATCCAGACTTCCTGACGCGCGCTCACGCCTTCACCCCTCAGCGCCGGGCTTGCGGAATTGCTCGAGCGGGAAGTCCAGCTGCTTGGCCCAGGTCACCATCGTGTTCTGGAATTCCGGGCTCGGATAGGGGATCAGCCGATAGGTCAGCCGCGCATCGGCAATCGCGTTGCCGCCCGAGGTGATCTTGCCATCCGCAATCGCAAAGCCGGAGCCGTCATGCACGATCCTGCCTTCCGTGGAGAGCTGCATGCCGGGAAACACCGCGCCGCGCACCTTGGCTTCCTTGACGCCGGCGAGCACCGGCAGCCCGGTAAAACCGGTGATCGCACTGACCAGCCAGCCACAGGTTTGCGCCATATTCTCGATCAGCAATACCCCCGGCATCAGCGGATAGCCCGGGAAATGACCCTCGAAGACCGGGCTCTCGTTTGGCACCGTGCTCTCGGTGCGGATCCAGCGCTCGTCGGCTTTCACCTCGACGAAGCGGTCCAGCATCTGAAAATATTCAAGCCGCATGGATCACCGCGCGCGATCGGGACGGCGTGAGGAAACGGCCCGGCGCTCTCATCCGGCAACGTCTCAGGCGGTGCTCTTGGCCGCGATCAGTTCGTCGATGCGGGCACAGAGATTCTTGAGGACGAAATACTGGTCTGTGGTCGCCTGACCGTCGTTGATCTGCTGGGTCCATTGTTCCAGCGGCAGCTTGATCCCGAATGCCTTGTCGATCGCGAAGGCAATGTCCAGAAAATCGAGGCTGTCGATCTTCAGATCGTCGATGGCGTGGCTCTCCGGCGTGATCGTGTCGCGAGGAATGTCGCACGTCTCGGCAATGATATCGGCGACTTTATCGAAAGTAGTGGACATCGGTGCTCTCAAGGATCACGGGCGTGCGGCAAACAGCCCAAGGCTACGGGGAGGGACGGCGGAAGTCTGCCGCTTTCGGGGTTTCGCAAGGCTATAGCGAAGGCGGGGGCCAAGTTCAACGGCAGGGACCCTCCCGGTTCGGCCTTGTGCAGGGGCCGCCAATTCCCTAACCACCACCCCGCGACCCCCTTCTCTGGTGGACGATGAGCGAGCCCATAGTCAGACAGCGCAGCGTCTTTTTCCTCGGGGGCTATGAGCCGATTCCCCCCGAGCGGCAGCGCGAACGGTATATTCGAGAGCTGGCCCGGTCGGCCCGGGTCTGGGGTGTCAAAACCGAGGTTTCCCCGCTTGAAATCGACAAGCAGCGGATGACCGGCATCTGGCGGATTGCGGCCGGCGGCCCGAACTGGTCGACCGAGGCCGCCTATCATTCGCTGCTGTGGCACGACGTCGTGCTGTCGGACTTCGCCCGTCCCGGCTGGAGGCGGGTTCTGCTCGGTGTGCGAGCCTTCGGCGACTTCATCCTGACGGGCACCGCTCTCCGGTATTTCCGGGTGAACTGGCGCTACGGGCTGTTTTTTGCCTATCCGGTGCTGCTGCTTTTGTCGTTCGCCGCGCTCTCGATCTACGTGGCGTCTTTCGTTCCCGGTTTCGGGATGCCGTTGCCCTACCTCACGGTTCCGCTTGTGGCGCTCGCCGTCTTCGCTGCCCTGATGGCCGGGCCGGGCCGCTTCCTGATGCTGGACTACATGATCGACGACTGGATTTTCGGATACCAGTTGGTCCATCGTTTGCGGCCGGGCTTCGACGAGCGTCTGGAGGGCTTTGCGCAGGCGCTCGCGGATGTGCTGCGCCGCGGTGGCGCCGACGAAGTGGTGTTCGGCGCCCATAGTCTTGGCTGCGCCCTGAAGATTGCGGTGGTGGATCGCGCGTTACAGCTCGTCCCGGACTTCGGCAAGAACGGCGAAAAGCTGTCGCTGCTGTCGACCGGCTCGTCGCTGCTCAAGATCGCGTTTCATCCCAAGGCAGGCTGGTTGCGGGAGATGGTGGCGCGGGTGTCCGCGCATCCTTCGATCTTCTGGATCGAGTACCAGACGATGGCCGACCCGATCAGCTTTTATAAGGTCGATCCGATCGCGGCGCTGAAGCTGCCTGCGACCGGTCAGCCGATTATCCGAAGGGTGCATATCCGCGATGTGCTGGAGGCGGCCACGTACAGGCGATTCAAGGCGAATTTCTTCCGGCTCCACCGCCAGCTCGTGATGGGCAACGAAAAGCGCTATTTTTACGACTATTACATGATCTGCTGCGGTCCGCTGCGGCTCGAAACCCGCGTCTTCAAGCCGGACATCGTTGTGCCGAGCTTTGCGCAAGACGGCAGCCTGATCGAGCCGGCCGGCGTCGAAACCGCTCGCGTGTCAGAAGGATGAGACCAGCATGACCCCCGATATCGCCAAGACGCTGCTCGTGATCGGTGCAGTGGCGTGGTTCGTCATCCGGCTGCCGCATCAGAAGCGGTCCTGGAAGACAAAGACCCGCGTCGATCGCCGCACCACGCTTGAAAAGGTGCTGCTGACCTGCTCGTTCACCGGGCTTGGTATCATCCCGTTCATTTATGTGCTGTCCGGGGAACCGCGCTTTGCCAATTATCCGTTCCAGCCAGCCCTGGCCTGGCTCGGAACCGCAGTGTTCGCCGTGGCGCTGTGGCTGTTCTATCGCGTGCACAAGGAACTCGGCAGCAACTGGTCCGATTCGCTGGAAGTGCGGGAACAGCACGTGCTGGTGACCGAGGGGCTGTATCGCTATGTCCGGCACCCGATGTACACGGCGTTTTTTCTGTGGGCGGTCGCTCAGCTGCTTCTGCTGCCGAACTGGATCGCAGGTCCTGCGGGGCTTATCGGCTTTGGTACGCTGTTTCTATTCAGGGTTGGGCGGGAGGAGCAGCTGATGCTGGACAATTTCGGCGAGGACTATCGCAGTTACATGAAACGGACCGCGAGGCTGATTCCAGGCATTTACTAGAGCGCTGCCGTGGCATCCTGGCAACACAGATGAATGTTCACATTCAGGATATTCCTGCGTTGTGGCCATTGAAGGGTATGGCGTTGTAAATGAGGTGGTCCGGCGGGCGATTCACTGGGCCCGAAATAGAAAAAGACGTGGAGCATCGGGTCCGATGAAAGGGATCAGACGCAGCTTGTTGCTCGTGCCGGTTGCGCTGTCGGTGGTGGCGTTGACCCTGCCGGCCATGGCGCAGACCGCTTCGACCGAGCGGGTGGCGGCCCGCTCCAAGCCCACGCCGTCGCGGACCGCCGCGCCCGAGATCAACGGCCACGTCTATCTGCTGCGTGGCCTTCTCAACATTTTCTCGCTCGGCATGGACGATCTCGCCTCGAAGGTGCGGGCCCGCGGCATTAGCGCCAGCGTCCACAACCACTCCGAATGGCAGACTCTGGCCGACGGCATCGTTGCCAAGCACAAGGCGCGCCAGCATGGGCCGATCGTTCTCGTCGGTCATTCGCTCGGCGCCGATGCGGTCATGTTCATGGCCGAGTATCTCGGAAAGAAGGGCGTGCCGGTTGCGCTCGTGGTGCCGTTCGACGGAACCGGCTCATTTGCCGCTTCCAGCAATGTCAGGCAGGTCTACAATTTGACGCAGCGCGACTATGCACACATGCGGCGCGGTCCGGGCTTCCGCGGAAAGCTGGAGAATGTCGATGTCAGCGGACAGGGCTACGGCCATATCGATATCGACAAGTCGCCGCGTCTTCACGCGCTGGTGCTTGGCCGTATCCAGACCGTGATTCGGACCCGTGGCGCGCCGGCGGTAGCAACCGATGAGCCGGCGCGGCCGCGTCCCGCACCGGCGGCAGCGGCAACGCCTGCGTCCGCAACGCCCGCTTCGTCCGACGCTCCGGCTTCGACCGGGACGGTTCCGGCATCGGCGCCCGCCAAGCCAGAGGCAGAGGCGGCGCCGTCGGCGCGCGCGTCCGCCGCAGCTGCCTTGCCCGCCGCCAAGCCCACTTCGGCCGAACCTGTTGCCGCAAAACCGGCCCAGCCCACGGCTGCGAGTACCGATGGCGCCGCTGGATCCGGTGCCCGCCCGGCGCCGGCCGAGCCGGCTGCGCGGCCCGCTCCAGCCGCTTCAAGGGCCACCAGCGAAAAGCCCGCCCTTCGTTTCTGAACCGGACGCCTGAGGTGGCCAGTCGCCCGCGGCCATGCCGTTGCATGGCGTCCGGTAAAATAATCCGCGCGAACTCCTTTGCTTGGATCTGGCCGTCAAGAATTGCGGCAGCACTCGCCCTGCAATGATCGCAAACATTCCACGATCACGCCCGCGTGAGGTACGATTCCGTTCTTAACGCGCGTCCCATCATCCACATATCGATGAGGGACATGAATGATCGGTCGTACGATCAGCGGATTGCTGTTTGGTTTTGCGGTGGCCACCATGCCGGCTCAGGCCAGCAACATGAACGGGATTGCGTCCGTTTACGGCACCAAGGGCGACAGATATGCCGGTGCGAAGACCGCAAGCGGCGAGCGCATGAATCCGGGGGCGATGACCGCCGCGCACCGCAGCCTGCCGTTCGGCACCATGGTACGGGTAACCCATAAAAGGAACGGACGCTCGGTGGTGGTACGAATCAATGACCGGGGTCCCTTCATTCGCGGCAGGGTCATCGATCTGAGCCCCAGGGCCGCTTCGGCGCTCGGCTTTTCCGGGCTCGCGCCGGTTTCCCTGTCTCTGGTCGGAAAAGGCGACCGCGTCGCCTCAAACTGAGCTTCAGCGCACGGGCGCCGGCGCCTCGACCGGCGCGCAACCGCGCTGGCCCGTCAGGACACAGTCCTGGGTCTTGCGCATGGTGGCCATGGTGTCGGCCAGCCAGATGCCCGCAAGCACAAGCGCCACCACGAATATGAACGCTGCGGCGTTCACTTTCATGCGGTGGCGGAAGTCGTCAGGCTCTCCGCCACGCGCATAGCGATCGAGGTCGTCGGCAGGCACGCCCTCGGGGCGGCCGCCGGTGGGCCGGAAGGCGCGCCGGGTGCGGAAATCGACGACCCGGCCGTCTGTTGTGGATGACGGGTGATCCGGCATCACGCGCTCTCGTTCACCAGACCTTTTAGCACGATCAGCGGGCCCCGGGCCAACGCGGTGGTTTGCAGCGGGTTCCGCATGGAGTCGGCTCAGGCCGTTTTCGGCTCCGAAAAGGGGTAGACCTCGCCGTCCGGCAACGGTACGCGGAAGACATTCAGCGTCATCGCGACCAGCGTGTAATAGCCGAGGATGCCGACAAACT
>NZ_JBKBVB010000019.1:0-47203 GCF_046289595.1 Pseudorhodoplanes sp. | reverse complement strand
GGCCTCATTGAAGCCGTTCAGAAAGCGCAGGCCCACGCCGGCGCCCTGCCACTTCCGCGGCATCACGACGCCGCGGCCTCATTGAAGCGGAGCCGAGTGGCGCCATGCTGACGGGGCGAACCTCTTCTTCCGCGGCATCACGACGCCGCGGCCTCATTGAAGCATGGATGGCGACGTTCTGGTCCGCGCCTCGCTTGAGCTTCCGCGGCATCACGACGCCGCGGCCTCATTGAAGCGATCCGCGGGAGGCCGATGCCTTCGCCGTGGCGCGGTCTTCCGCGGCATCACGACGCCGCGGCCTCATTGAAGCGCAGCCGCCGCGCGTGTTGATTTACGGCCCGCCCGGCCTTCCGCGGCATCACGACGCCGCGGCCTCATTGAAGCCAGCCGCTCGATCTGCTTTTCGACGCGGGCGCGGGTGCTTCCGCGGCATCACGACGCCGCGGCCTCATTGAAGCAGAACTCGGTATCGTGTGTTCGGCGAATGCTTCTCGATCTTCCGCGGCATCACGACGCCGCGGCCTCATTGAAGCCATGACCTCATAGCGCGCAGGAGCGTTTCCGCCACCGGCTTCCCCCGTTTCCGCGGCGGAGCCTGCGTGTTTCAGACCATGCGGTCTGCATCGGATCAAGCGATTGATGCCACAGCATGGGCTCAGACAACGGAAATAGTTTCAGCAGTTTCGAGAATTTGCCGCAGGATTGCGAGCGCGCCTTCGAGTTCGGCTTGAGTTCTGATCGCGCCGAGGCACAACCGCACGCCGGAACTGGCGGGATCGAGCGGCTGAAGCGCAACAGGTGCTGCCAGCGTGATACCGGCAAGCGCAGCCTGTGTAATGAGTGCGGTGACTGTACGTCCCGCGGGCAACGGCAACCAAACATGGAATGCCGCCGGCGACGAACTGCCGGACAATCGGTTTCCGAGAATGCGTCTGGCGACCTGGCCCCATGCGATCGCTTTTTCGCGCTTCAGATAAACTTGGCGGGCGAGGCCACCGTTTTCAATTAGGCGGGCCACGACTTCGGCCATGATGGGCGCGGCCATCCAGCCAGTCGCCCGCACTGCATTGATGACACGGTCGCGGAAGGCCTCCGGCGCAACCATCGCGCCGACACGCAGACCCGGCGCCAGGCATTTCGCGAAACTGATGATGTAAAAGCTTCGCTCCGGTATCAGAGTCCAGATCGGTTGAGGTGGTGAGGGAAAGAGAAAAGCGTACGCGTCATCTTCGATGAGGTAGGCGTTATAGCGGTGAATGATCTCGGCGATCTGTTGTCGGCGCTCCTTTGACATCACCGTTCCGGTTGGCGTCTGCAGCGTCGGCATCGAATAGAGGACGCGCGCTCCCGTTTCCGCGAAAGCGCGATCAAGCGATTCCGGAACGAGACCTTGCTCATCCATATCGACGCCATGCAGCCGGCAGCCGGTTTGCGATGACAGCGCCAGCATTCCGGAATAGGTCAGCTTCTCCGCTAAAACGACATCGCCACGTCCCGCCAGCATGCCGAGGACGATGGAGATCGCGTGCTGCGCGCCTTGCGTCACGAAAATACGCTCGGGATCGATTTCGATGCTCTGGCTGCCGAGCCAGACCGCGATCGCTTCGCGATGTTCGCGACGGCCCTGATGCGGCAGATAGTCGAGTAGGTCCACGACCATGCCGTCGGCTGCGATGTCGGAAAGAGTGGCGGCAATGACCTCGTCTTCGCCGGTTGCCGGCGGCACGTTCAAGGTGAGGTTGGTGGTTTCCCGCGTGCGTAAATCGGGATCGCCATTCGCTGCGGACCGGCGGCGCATCACGAATGTGCCGCGTCCGACTTCGCCGGAGATCAGTCCGCGGCGCTCCGCTTCAGCATATGCTTTGGAGATCGTTCCAACGCTCAACCCAAGCCGTTCGGCCATGTCCCGGTGCGGCAGCAATCGCGTGCCCGGTTTGACGCGTCCGGCCGCTATGTCCGCTTCTAGACGCTCGACGATGGCCAGATAGCGTGGCCCGGCTTGAGAAGAGAAGGAAGGGATCCAATGAGACATGAATCGAATGCTTGCGCTACGTTCAGTGTCGGATATGACAATTACTTAATTGTATCAATAGCATTCTTACGAGATTAAAGTCCGATACGCTCAAAGTCGCATAGGGTGTATCAATGAAACGCTTGTTTGATTAATGTTATATGTCACAAAAGACATATTGTAGCAGTTTTAGAATTGACATTTAGACATTTGGTTCGTTATCGTCTCACACAATAACAGCCATTTTTTTAATGGCGGCGTGTGGGGAGGCGTAATGATCTACGAAATGAGGGTGTACGAAGCCGCAGAGGGCCATGCTGAGGCCATGCGTCGGCGATTCGAAGCGGAGGTCGTGCCGCGGCTGCCGCGTCATGGTATCGAGTTGTTGGGTGTTTTCACCGATGATGCCGCCCCCGGCAAGCTGACCTATCTCAGTCGCTTCGAAAGCGAAGACGCGCGTAAGCACGCTTGGGCATCCTTCTCAGCGGACGAGGAGTGGCGCACGGTCAAGGCGGATTCTGAAAAGAATGGCCCGCTGATCCGCCAGCAACTCGTGACCATCCTCACGCCGACCGTTGTCGGTCTCCTTCTGAGCTGAGCGTTACATGAAGCCAGCGCCCTTCGATTATATCAGGCCAGATTCGCTTGAGGAAGTCTGCGCCATACTTGCGGCCGACGAGGGGGCACGCATCATCGCAGGTGGGCAAACACTGGTGCCGATGCTGGCGATGCGGCTGGCGCGGCCATCGCGCCTCGTTGATATCCAGCGACTCCGCGAATTGTCGGACATCCGCGAGGACAACAGCGCGATCGTGATTGGGGCTGCGACACGGCAGGCGATTGCCGAAAAGCACGATCTGGTCGCGACGCGATTGCCGCTTTTGGCAAAGGCGCTTCCTTGGGTCGGGCATCCGCCAACGCGCAACCGCGGTACCGTTGGAGGTTCGATCGCACATGCCGATCCCTCTGCTGAGATACCGCTCGTGTCCGTGACCCTGGATGCTGAGATCGTTTTGCACAGTGAGGGTGGCATGGAGATCATGTTGGCGAACGACTTTTTTGTCGGGCCGATGGTCACGGCAATTCCGATGGGAGCATGCCTAACGGCAGTGAGGTTCCCTGTCTGGGCCGACAAACGCATCGGCGTAGGCTTCCACGAAATTTCGGCGCGTCGCAGCGATTTCGCCTTCGTGTCAGCGGCCGCTCAGGTGGCTGTCGATGCCGCGGGTGTGTGCGCCAGATGCGCAATCGGTATCGGCGGCGCGGGCGACCGGCCGGTACGGCTGGACGGTGCATCGGCGGCGCTGGTCGGGACGAAATTGTCGGACCGGGAGATTCGCGACGCGGTTGCCGGAGACGCCGATCAGCTTGAGACGATCAGCGACCTGCATGCGTCGGCCGACTACCGCAGGCGCGTCGCAGCGGTGCTGGCCGGACGCGCGGTGATCGATGCGCGCGAGGCCGCGTTGGGAGTTCTGCAATGAAGGTCGAGCTTACCGTCAATGGCAAACAGATGGCGGCCGAGGTCGAGCCACGGATGACCTTGCTCGATTGTCTGCGCGACGAATTCGGCCTCAATGGTGCGCATACAGGATGCGAGCATGGCGTTTGCGGTGCATGCACGGTTCTGCTCGACGGCCAGCCCGTGCGATCTTGCCTCATCTTCGCGGTCCAGGCTGACGGTTACGACATCGCGACGGTCGAGGGTCTTGCGCCGGCGCCAGGCGAACTTGGTGTCATCCAGGATGCGTTCTGCGAGACGCACGGCATGCAGTGCGGCTATTGCACGCCCGCCATGATCCTCACCGCGCACGCGCTGCTCCAGCGCAACGCATCGCCGACGCGCGAGGAGATCGTGGAAACCATTTCCGGCAATATCTGCCGCTGCACAGGTTACGGGCAGATCATTGAGGCGATCTCGCTCGCCGCGGACCGGCTCTCGCGCATCAATGCGCCGCAAGCCGGAGGCGGGCGATGAACGCGAACGTGACCGGATTCCGTTTCATATCCACATCCCGACGTGTGCGCGAGGATCGGCGCTTCGTTGCCGGGCATGGCCGGTATGTCGCCGATATAAAGGCCGAAGGTATGCTGCATGTCGCCACCGTGGCGTCGCCGCATCCTGCCGCGCGCATCGTGTCGATCGACGCCAGCGCCGCGTTGAAGATGCCCGGCGTGCATCATGTCCTGACCGGCGAGGAACTTGCGGCGGCGACCGAGCCGCTGATGAACGGTCTGGATACGCCGGAGGTGCGCCGATATCCGCTGGCGGTAGGGCAGGCGCGTTATGCCGGCGAATGGGTCGCCGTCGTGGTTGCCGACAGCCGCGCGCTCGCCGAGGATGCGGCCGAGCGCGTGCGCGTCAATTATGAGGTGCTTCCCTATGTGCTCGACGCCGAGCAGGCGCTCGAGCCCGGCAGCGTGCCGGTACACCCAGCACACGGATCGAACGTCCTGCTCGATCGCACATTCGTCTGGGGCGAGGTGGAGAAGCACTTCGCGGAATCTCCGCATTCGCTCAGTTTTCGTGTGGTCTGGGGCCGCAGCTCGACGGTGCCGATCGAGACATTCGGCGTGCTGGCCTCATGGGATCCCTGGCGCAACATGATGGAGATCTGGGCCTCCATCCAGATGCCGAAATATTCCGATCAGCTTGCGCGCGCGGTGAGGCTGCCGGCCAACGCTGTGCGCGTGCATTACGACGTCGATGTCGGCGGCAGCTACGGCGTCAAACGCGGTATCAAACAGACGGTTATTGCTGCCTACTTGTCCAAGCTCCTTGGGCGTCCCGTGCGTCTGATCGAGGATCGCCTGGAAAACATGCGTGCGGGCGACGCACACGGGCCGGACCGCATCTTTGATGTGTCGGTGGCGTTCGATGCCGACGGCATCATCAAGTCGATGAAGATGCGGGCGCTTGACAATGTCGGCGCCTATGCGGGCCGCTCGCCCTTCCAGCTCGGCAAGCCGGTCGGCGCCATTGTCGGTCCGTATCAGATCCAGAGCGTGCAATATCGCGCGATCTCGGTCACGACCAACAAGGCGGCGCAGGAAGCGGTGCGTGGATTCGGTCAGTCGCCGACCAATTATGCGATCGAGACCGCGATCGACAAGGTTGCCGCCCATCTCGGCCTCGACCGGATCGAGATGCGCCGTCGCAATTTCATCCGTAAGGAGCAATTTCCCTATAAGATCCCGAGTGGCAGCACCTATGACAGCGGCGATTATCACACCGTCGTCGCCAAGGTGCTCGATCATGTGCAATGGCCGGCGCTGGAACAGGAGCGTGACCGCCTGCGCGCGACCGGACTTCTGGCTGGCATCGGCATCGCAGCGTGTCTGGAGCCGAGCGGGGGCAATTCGTCCTTCGAGCCGCTGCTCAATCCGAAGAACACCACCACCACCTGGATGGATTCCTGCCGGATCAATATCGATCTGCTGGGCGATATCACCGTGACGGTCCACACGACCTCGTCGGGGCAGGGGCATGACACGCTGGCATCCACCGTGGTCGGGGAGGTGCTGGAAATGGACCCCGACAAGATCCGTGTCATGCGGCCGGATTCGCTCACCAGCCTCCCGAGCAATTCTCCGGTCGGCAGCCGCATGGCGATCATGCTGGGCGGCGCCGCGTTCCACGCCGCGCAGAAACTCAAGCGCAAATTGCTGCGTATCGCCGGCCACCAGTTCGGACTTCCCGACGATCAGCTCGTCTATGCGAACGGCGCCGTCTCCGACCGAGACGGCAAGCGCCGGCTGTCATGGATGGATCTGGTGCTGATCGCTCACCGGCACATCCACATGATGCCGCCGGACATGGAGCCCGGTCTGGAAGCGAGCCATGTCTATCAGGTGCCGACCGGCGGCATTTTGCCGACGGCGGACGGCCGCGTTCAGATGTACCCCTGCCATTCTTTCGAGTTCCACGTCATTCTGGTGGCGCTCGATCCCGCGCTTGGGAAGCCGGAAATCCGACGTTACGTGATCGGGCACGATTGCGGCGTCGTCATCAATCCGCACATCGTCAAGGGCATGACGCTCGGCGGCATCGCGCACGGGATCGGCGCGGCCCTGCTTGAGGAGTTCGTCTACGACGAACACGGCCAGCTCATCACACAGAGCTTCATGGATTATCTGCTGCCGTCCTCGCACGAAGTGCCCAAGGTTGAGATCGTGCACCATTGCACGCCGTCGCCCTTCACCGTGTTCGGGCAGAAAGGCTCCGGCGAGTCCGGCTATCTTGGCGCCCCAGCCGCGCTGTCCGGCGCTATCAACGATGCGATCCGCCCGCTTGGCATTTCCGTCGCGAAGCTGCCGATCCGCATTTCCGCCCTCAGCGATGCCGTTGCGGCGGCCCGGGCCACCGCTTCAGCCACAACGTGAGACGTCCATGATCATCGATTGCCACGGCCACCTCGTTCCCCCAAGCCTTATCGACGCGATCCGTGCCAAAGCCGGCTCTTTCCCGTCGATCCGCACCATCGAGGATGGCGGAAGCATGGGATTTTCTTTTGCCGGCGGCAAGCCGACGCGCCCGGTGTCGAAGCCGCTCATGGATCTCGCGGCACGCATCAAGTGGATGTCGGAACAGGGCATCGACAAGCAGGTCTGCGGCGCCTGGCTCGACATGTTCGGTTATGAGATTCCGGCGGCGGAAGGCGTCCGCTGGGCGCAACTGATCAACGAGCATCTCATTGCGGCCGCGAAGTCCGATCCGCGGTTTGTGACGCTCGCAACAGTTCCGTTGCAGGATGGCGCGGCGGCTGCGCAGGTGCTGCGCGAAGCGCATGCCGCGGGCTTCCGCGGCGCCATGATCGGCACGCAGCCGAAGGGCGTCGGCGGCGTGCTCGACGATCCTGCGCTTGAGCCGTTCTGGAAAGCAGCAGACGATCTGGGCAGCGTGCTTTTCATCCATCCGGTCTTCGAGAGCGGCGATGACCGCGTGCACGATTACGGCATGGCCAATGCCGTCGGGCGCATCACCGACACGCTGATTGCGGTGAGCCGCCTCATCTATGCCGGGCATGTCACCCGCTACCGGAACGCAAGGATTGTTGTCGGCATTGGCGGCGCGGCGCTGCCGTTTGTGCTCGGCCGGTTGCGGCGGAATTACACGCTCGACAAGGCCAAGCTGGGGGACCCCGACGCGGCCCTTCAGGCACTCTATTACGACACGCTGGTGCACGATCATCGTGCGTTGAAGTTCCTCGCGGAAATCGTCGGCACCGGGCGGCTGATGATGGGATCCGACATGCCGTTCCCGATTGGCGATCTCGAGCCGTTGAACATCGTGACGCAGGCTGGCTTCAGCGAAGCCGAGTGCGCCGCGATCAATGGCGGTCTTGCACAGAAGCTGTTCGGCTGCTGAAGGGACCGAGCCATGAAGCTGGATATTTCGGGATCGGAAGTGATCGCAGCGCCGGTCGATGTGCTTTGGAAAAGTCTCAACGATCCGGCGGTGCTTACCCGCTGCATCCCCGGATGCAAGCGCATGATCGAAACCAGCCCTGACACTTATACGGTCGAGATGCAGTTGCGCGTCGCGGCGGTAGGGGGATCGTTCGAGGGCGAGATTGCGCTGAGCGACAAGGAGCCGCCGCGCCGCTGCCGGATCAGTGTCTCGGGCTCCGGCTCGCTCGGGCATGGGAACGGCGAGGCGCATTTTGAGATCACCGCGCAGGACGACGGACATTCGTTGCTCAGCTATGCCGGTACCGGCGAGATCGGCGGTCTTGTGGCCGGCGTCGGGCAGCGCATCCTGAGCGGCGTCTCAAAACATCTGATCGGACGTTTTTTCACTGCCTTGCGGCAGCAATTCGAACCGGCAGCACAAGCTGCGGGCGCAAGAAACTGACTGCCTGCCGAGCAGGCAGAAACGACGCATGGTTGCGCATCGAAATATTTTGGGAGGAGACTATGAGCAGATTGAAAGCAATCGGGTTGGCTGCATTGGTGTCAGGAATACTCGCCTCTCCCGGTGCATGGGCGCAGGACCTTGAGAAGGTATCGATCGTCGTATTCGGGCCTCCATCGCTCGGCGCTTTCCTTCCGCCTGTTATCAAGAACCAGAAGTTCGATGAGAAACACGGTCTTTCGATCGAGTTCGTGGAGCGTCCGCCTGATGCCTACACAACGCAGTTCAATTCGGGAGAATTCCAGGTTGGCGGAAGTGCGGCGTTGCTGACCGTTGGTCTGGCGGAACAGCGCGGTGTGAAAGTCACTTATCTCTTTAATCTCTTCGATTTCTGGGGCGCGGTCGTCACCTCTCGACCTGAGATCAAGCAATTGAAGGATCTGGACGGCAAAGGTCTGGTCGCGGCCCGCGGCACGACCAATTTTGTGATGTTCGACTGGTTCGCCCGTCAGCAGGGTCTCGACGTTTCCAAGCTGTCGGTGGTGAACACGGCAACACCGGGTCTGGTCGGCTATGCGCTGGCGGACCGTGCAGTGGCGGTGCAGCTTTGGGAGCCCGCCTACACAATTCTGAAGGCCAAGAAGCCTGATATCCGCGCACTCGATCTCGATATTCCCGAAACGTGGAAGAAGTTCGCAGGCAGTACCAACATCCCCTATCTCGGCGTGGCCGCGCATGTCGGCTGGGCCAGCAAGAATGGCCATCTGATCCCGAAGATGTACGCAGCCTACAAGGACGCGGCCGCCTGGGTGACCGCCAATCCTGACGCTGCAGCCAAGCTCATCCATCCCAAGGGCGCGGCGGAAGACCAGAAAGCCATTGCCGACCTGATTAAGGCCAACGATCGCCTGGGCATGAATGTCGTGTGGGCCTCGCAGGTGCGCAAGGAGATCAATTCGGTGTACCAAGCCGGGAAATCAATCGGATTCCTGAGCGGCGATCCGAGTGCCGCAACCATCTATGCGGGGCCGATGAAATGACTCAGCAGACACTGCAATCGAACTGGATCGTCTCCATGACGCCGGCGCTGACGCGTATCGGGACCCTTGCCGCCCCCTTCGTGCTGCTCGCTGTGGCATGGCAGGTCGCCGCATCGGTTTTCCCGAGCTACCTGTTTCCGTCGCTCGTGGATGTGTTCCTGCGATTTTTGACGATTGTGGTGTCATGGGATCAGTTCGTTCAGGTTCTGACGACGGTCGGCCGCATTCTGGCCGGCCTCGCCGGCGCCTTCGTGATCGGCGGAGTGTTCGCGGTCGTCATGGCCCGCTCGCGCGCCGCCGATCATTTCCTGTCGCCTATTCTGACCTTCTTCCAGGGCATTCCGGCTTTGTCCTGGGTCGTGTTCGCGATCATCTGGTTCCACGGCACGGAATTCCGCATTCTGTTCATCATGATCGTGACGACGTTGCCTGCTTTCACGTTCCAGATTCTCGGTGCACTGCGGGCCGTACCGAAGGATCTTTTCGAGATGGTGTTGTCCTTCCGTCCGACAAAGGCGCAGATGTTTCGCACCATGATCTGGCCGTCGGTGTTCCCAGAGATCGTGACGGCCTGGAAGGTCAATCTCGGCAATGCAGCCCGCGTGGTCGTGGTCGCTGAGCTGGTCGGAGCAACCGGCGGCGTCGGCTACGAACTGATTCAGCAACAGCAGGTTTTCGACATGACAGGCGCCCTAGCCTGGACGCTGCAACTGGTGATGTTTGTCATCATCTTCCAGCAGCTTTTGACCTGGATCGAAATCGTTGCTTTCCGTTACCGTGCCACTTCGGAGCGCTCGCTATGAGCAATGTCATTTCCCCGCTTGCCGCACCGGGAGCCAATGTCACGCAACTCGAACCGGAAATCCGGTTCGAGCATGTCACCAAGACATTCGGGCGCAACGACAGTGACTTGTTTCGTGCCGTCGACGATCTCAGCCTTGACGTCTATCCGGGGCAGATCGTCGCCTTGCTCGGAAAAACCGGCTGCGGCAAGTCGACAATGTTCAACATGATTGCTGGACTTCTCGATCCCACCGAGGGGAAGGTGCTTGTCTTTGGCCGCGATCCGTTTCGAAATTTCGAGTGGTATCGCGGCAAGATGGCAATCGTGTTCCAGAATGACCGTCTGTTACCCTGGCGCACTGCCATCGATAATGTGGAGCTGGGTCTCGAAATGCTGAATGTCTCGAAGGCGGAGCGCCGGGATACGGCGCAACGCTGGCTTTCGCGGCTCGGCCTTGACGGCCACGAGCAGGATTATCCGCATGCTTTGTCAGGCGGCATGCGGCAACGGGTTAGCATCGCACGAGCCTTCGCGACCAATGCCGAGCTGCTATTGTGTGACGAGCCATTCTCAGCGCTTGACGAAATGACTGCACAGCGTCTGCGTGAGGAATTCACCAGTCTAGTGCGAGAGAACGGCAAGACAGCAGTTTTCATCACTCATTCTATCAATGAGGCGTTACAGATTGGCGATCGAATCGTCGTTCTTCGGCGGCCGGCTAAGATTGCATACGATACAGAACTGAAACCTGAAATGAGCCCGCCGGAAAAAGAGGCAATTCGTGAAAGGATCCGTGAAATCCTGGCGACCTGAAACGCCCGGGTTTTTCGAAGGCTCTAACTCTTGCTATTCCCCCTTCCTGTGATCCGGCTGAAGCCAGAGTCGTCGGTTGAGATTGGCGCAGGAGCGCAGGCGGAGCAACGGGCGATCGGCGGAGCTGGTCGGGGTTGCGGAGCCGATCGCCCGGTGCGGTAAGCGTGGCGGCGTAAGGCACCGGGGTCAGATGCGCCGATTGCGGGCGGCGCTGGTTGTAGCTGGCGACCCATCGGGCGATGATGGATCGGGCGTGGTCGAGGTCGTAAAAGAGTGTTTCGTTCAACAGCTCATCGCGCATGCGTCCGTTGAAGGCCTCGCAGATGCCGTTCCGCATCGGCTTGCCGGGCACGATGAAGTGCCAGGCGACCGTGGCGCCTGTGCCCGGGCCAACACAGCATTCGGGGTGAACTTCACGCCGGGCAATGGGCGCAGGAATACATAAAACACTACAACGATATCCAACGGCGCTGCACTGACGCAGAGCTTATAGCGTTTTCGAGCGAAGTGGGCACCGGTTCGCGTGAAGAAAACGCGCCAACACAACAACTTAGAGTCTTTTCGCGATTCGAAGAAAAGCGAAAAGACTCTAGAAGGGTTTTGTTGGAAGCCTTGGCGAAGCCGCGCTGCCGGCCTTTTTAATCCAAGGCTTTGGTCCTTTCCTGCTTCCCATGTGCCCGAACCTGCGGGCCATCCAACGTGCGCAGAAGCCGCCCGGACGGACGACATGGCCGGGAGCCCCGGAAAAACGCGCCAGCGGCCCGGAAAACCGGTTTGGTGGGAATTCAGTCCGACCGGTTTCAGGAAAGCCCGCCAAATAAAGCTTTCCGTGCCATCGCCCGCCGGGGTGTGGGCGCGACCCCGGCTCTTCGCTTAAGTGTGAGATTTTATTGAGAAATCAGCCGTCATTGGCGGAGCGACAGAAACTGTGAACGAACATTCTCCGACTTTTTTGTGCCCAATCTTCCACATGGGAGTGCGACTCGAATACAAACGATCAATTGAAAAAAACAGCCGAATTTTTGCAACTCCAGTAGGCATATGTTGAGACAAACGGAAAACGGACGCTGTTTGACCTGCCACTGAACTTTCATCCAGCGGCGATTAGAGCCTCGGCCAATGTTACGCCGTTCGGCGCGGTGAGTGTACCGGCATAGGCTGCCGGTGTTTTGTAGCCCAACGAGGAATGCGGCCTCGCCGTGTTGTAGTCGGCGACCCAGGCGCGGATAAGCTGACGGGCCTGATCGAGATCAAGGAACAGGCTCTCGTTGAGCAGCTCGTCTCGCATCCGGCCATTGAAGGATTCGATGTAACCGTTCTGCGTCGGTCGGCCTGGTGCGATGTAATGCCAATCCACGCCATGGTCCTTCGACCAGCCCAGGATGGCATTCGAAGTGAACTCGGTGCCGTTGTCGGACACGATCATTCCAGGCTTGCCACGCAGGCCGATGAGCGTCGTCAGCTCGCGAGCAACTCGTTTGCCGGAGATCGAGGTGTCGGGAATGGCCGCCAAGCACTCCCGCGTCACGTCATCCACGATGTTGAGAATACGGAAGCGCCGGCCCTGAGCGAACTGGTCATGAACGAAATCCAACGACCAGCGGGCATTGACCCTGGCCTCGACCAGGATCGGCCTGCGTGTCCCGATCGCCCTGCGCCGGGCCTTGCGCTTGCGGACGGTCAGCCCTTCCTCGCGGTAAAGCCGATAGATGCGATTGATGCCTGACGGCTCGCCCTGTTCCCGCAGCAAGATGAACAGCCGCCGGTAGCCGAACCGGCGGCGCTGGTTAGCGAGATCGCGCAGGCGGGTGCGCAGCTCAATGTCAGGCGGCCGCCGAGACCGATAGCGGATCATTTTGCGGTCGGCGGCTATAAGGGTGCAGGCCCGGCGCTCGCTCATCCCCAGCACGTTGCGCAGGTGAGCGACAGCCTCGCGCTTGGCGGCGGGCCCTACCATTTTTTTGTCAGAAGCTCCTTCAGCGCCGCCTGGTCCAGCATCGACTCTGCCAAGAGCTTCTTCAGCTTGCGGTTCTCCTCTTCCAGCGACCGCAACCGCTTGGCGTCCGAAACGTCCATGCCGCCGTATTTGGCCTTCCAGTTGTACAGTGTGGCTTCCGAGATGCCGTGCTTGCGCGCCAGATCGGCCGTCTTCGCCCCGGCATCGTGCTCGCGCAGAACCGCAATGATCTGCTCTTCCGTAAACCTCTTGCGCTTCATCGTCCGTCCCCTTCCTGAGGCCGGACTCTAACTCCCCGTGGAGGAAAAACTCAGTGGCAGGTCATGTTGCACCAATCTAACAGAAATGGAGTGCTAAGGGAGAGCGTTCTCTACCTCGCCTTCACTTCAACCGTTGCGTCAGCCAGTCGCCGATACAGATTTCGGCGGCGAATGATTGGCCACCAGTCGTATAAAAAGGTCTCGATCGGCTTCCAATTGGCGACCCAGCCGAAAATGATGAGGCTCTCCTCGAAAACGCGGTTAAGTGGTGGTGGAGCCGTGGCGTGGATTGCCTGACTTGCAACGATGGCGGCCGTCAATACAGACAAGCCAACTGCAAGGGATCTCCATCCGATCCGAAACGTCTCTCGAAGATCGAAGGATGCCTGCTCGACACGGTGATTGAAATGTTGCTTGATTCCGGCAGGCACTTCTTGCGCATGTGGTAGCGTGAGTTGCGACTCGGAAAGATAGACCACAAGATGGATGGGTTGATTTCTCGGCAACTCACGTGCCCAATTGATAATGAATTCTTCTGCGTCCCGGTCAAGGTCTCGCTCACGAAACGGATAGGGATCGAGAGTATGAAAGAGTTGCGAGATATCCTCAATGCGAACCTCGATCGTGTTGTCCGGCATCTCACCGTTCCGGCGGGGGCAACATCAGTGGATCCATCAGTTTCACAATTTGCTTTCGGCCCTCTCCATCGACGATCTCCAAGCTCGAAAGGCCGGCTGCGCCCTCGTCCGCAGCCAAGCTCCGGGGCTTGTGGATGATGTGATCGAGGTTTTCGAGAGCCACTTCGATGATATCGTTCTTCGGATCATAAGTGATGCCAAAGATGGGAACTTGCTTGGCGGCAATTTGGTCTCCTATAGGCAGGGCAGCGACCTCAATCTGAGCCCGCTTGCCTTCCAGTCCCTTGGAGATTCGATCGCAGTATGATTTCCATTCGCTCTTTTGGAGTTGGCGGATCGGCATTGTTTCAAGCTCCTCGTTGAGTGCATTTGTTGAATTCTAAAACCAGACTCAGAGACCTTCAGGCTCGCCCGCAATAGCAAAAGTCAGAACGTCGGTCGAAAATGTCGTCTTTGCAGTATGTCTAACCAAATCCGGCTCGATCGATTCGATCCTATTGCGCCATTGTTGAATGTAGTCGATACCTTGCGCCATGCGTTGTACAGCGAGAAGCTTTGCGGAAATGGCCGATGTACCATCCATCGACACGGGCAACATGTCCTTGAGATAGGACTTTGCCGCTGCGATTTCTTCATCGGAAATATCTCCTTGAGCCGCACGGCGCCACACCGCCTGAACTGTTTCGATTGCGGTTTTCGTCTTGGCGTTTTCCGTGGCAAACCGACCGATGAGAAGATCGGCTTGCAAAAGCGTCTCCGCGGCCGTGCGAATTGAGTACACGAGCCCCTTCCGTTCTCGCAGTTCGACGAACAGGCGCGACGTCAGCGCGCCGCCTCCCAAAATATGATTCAGCACAAGCAGTGGAAGATAATCGGCCGATGTCGGAGAGACGCCCGGCTGACCGAAAACACATGCGGATTGGGGAAAAGGTAAACGGACAACGACAGGAGCAAATGTCCGATGCTCGGCTTTTACCAGATGGTCGGGTTCTCGATGCTTTGCACCATCTTGGAAACCCCGATCAAGCAAATCCGATAACTCAGCGGCACTCACGTCGCCTGCCGCTGCCACAACGAATTTTGCATTCGACAACCGAGACTGAAAGTGTCGCAAATCAGCCGCCACAATGCGCCCATTCGCTTCACGTGAGCCAAGCGGAAGATTTCCATAGGGATGATCCGGGAAGGCAGCCTTCCACCATGCGCGCGAAGCCGCATAAGCTGGATCGTTGTCGAGGCGCGCGAGTTCAGCGTCCCGCTTGATCCTAATCCGCTCAATGGCATCGAGATCGAAGCGCGGTTGCGATAAAGCCAATCGTAGCAGATCGAATGCACGGTTTCGATGCTCGCGCGCGACCTCAAGACGCCCGACGAGAGCATCCCTGTCCGCGGCAAAAGTTATCGTGGCGCCAATATCGGCGAGCTGTTCCTGAAAAGTCTTGGCGTCAAAGTAACCGGCACCCTCCAGAAACATTTGAGCGGCGAAATTTGCGAGTCCTTGCTTGTCGTCAGGATCAGAAGCAGAGCCAACTCCAACCAAGGCAAAGTCGACGACAATGATGGGGAGGTGATGAGATTCTGCTAGCCAAGCCAAGGCTCCGGAAGAGCTGGTAACAGTCCGAATATCTAATGGAAATGCGTGGTGGGTTTGCATAAACATAAAAGCCGTCACCCATAGAACTTTGAAGGCTTTTTTTGCCCGAGCAGACATGTTTTTTACCTGTCGACCAACAGCAACGATGTTACCGACCGCGTCGGCTGGAAGAGATCGCGGGCCGCCACCGCGATGTCGTCAGGGGGCACGGCGGAAATTAAATCTTGCCGTCGCTCAATGTCGGGCAGAGCGGCCCCGGTCGCCAGCGCAGCGCCAACCGCAAGTGCAGCTTTGTAGGTCCCATCGCGGGCGTGCAGACCGGCGATAATAAGCTTTTGTTTTGCGCGCGTCAGATCGGCAGGATTCTTTGAAAGAGTTTTCGCCAAGGCGTTGAGCTCCTCGTCGATCGCGCGCTCCAAATCCTCCAAAGCAACTCCGGGTTTGGGGATGGCGTTGATCGCGAACATCGTTTCATCAATCGCAGCGGGGTCGTAGCTCGTAGACACTTCGGCCGCCAATCTGCGCTCCATCACCAGACGACGATGAAGAATGCCGGTTGCTCCACCGCCAAGCAGTTCGGCCAGAATTTCCAATGCAATAGTCTTGGGTCGATCTGCAGTTCCATAGGAAGGCGCCAAATACAGGCGGAGCCAGAGGGGCCGGCCCGCCCGCGCGTCCTTCATAACGATGCGCCGCTCCGCAAGCGAGGGCGGTTCGGTGGCGCGTTTACGCGTTACGGCGTAAGCCGCCAGCTTCCCGTAATGCTTGGTCGCGAGATGCCTGAGCTGCTCGAAATCGATGTCGCCGGCAACCACCAAAAGCGCATTACTGGGGGTATACCATCGACGATAGAAAGAAAGTGCGTCCTCTTGAGTCCAAGAGCGAATTTCGTGCATCCATCCAATGACGGGAATTCCATAGCGATGGTTGAGAAAAAGTGTCGCGAGCGATTGTTCGAGAAGTAGCGCTTCGGGGTCGTTGTCGGTCCGCAAGCGCCGTTCTTCGACGATCACCTCTCGCTCGACAGCGACTTGTTGCGGAGTGAGCGCGAGATTGACCATGCGGTCGGCCTCAAGCTCCATGATTCTCTCAAGGTGAGCAGAGCCTACAGTCGCGTAGTAGGCGGTATAGTCATAAGACGTAAATGCGTTCAGCTCGCCTCCCACCCCACCGATGAAACGGGCATAGGAGTCACCCGGGTTGGCGGGCGTCCCCTTGAACATGAGATGCTCGAAAAAGTGGGCGAGCCCCGATTTGCCAGGCTCCTCGTCGGCTGAGCCAACGCGATACCAAAGCATGTGAGTGACGATCGGGAGACGGCGATCGGGCACGTAGATGACCTTCATCCCGTTCGCCAGTTCGAAGGTCTGGGCGTTTAGGGATTGTGCCTTAGCATTTGTCTGCAAGCTGGCCATCGCTGCAAGGCTGAATGCAAGTACCAAAATCCAAACGATCGTTGTAAGCGACAGGTGGGCACGGAACGCTGCAGTGGCGCCCCAGCCGTTAGCCGATGGCCTCGACGCAGGCATAACCCGATGCGCTCCGCTTACGTGATCAAGATAAAGAGTGACATGTCTCCGCGCATTACATCGAGCGCGACGACGCGGCCTGCCTCCTGCAGCGCTGCCTGAAACTCCGCAACATTACGCACGGGCTTACGGTTGACGGCGACGATGACGTCGCCGGCGCGCAAGCCACGTGCCGCTGCCGGGCTGCCGGCTTCGACTTCTGCCACAACAATGCCTTGGACCTTGCCGTACATGGGCATGCCCGGACCGATGTCGCGCACGGTCGCGCCACGCAACCGCGGGATGACTGCACCCTTGTCGGTTTGCAATGCGGCCGCCTGTGGGGAAGACGAGCCGCGCTCGACGCGCGCCCGCAGCCGCCGTTCGGAACCGTTTCGCAGGATCTTCAACTCAACGTCCTCGCCGACCCGGGTCAGCCCAATGCGGTTGCGAAGGTCGGATGCCCCGCGTACAGCTCGCCCGCCGAGAGCGGTCACGACGTCTCCGGCCTTGATGCCGGCCTTGTCGGCTGCTGAGCCGGGCTCGACCTGCACCACTACGGCACCTTCGCTCGTTGTGGATATTCCGATTGCCTTCGCAATATCGGGGGTGAGGTCCTGCACCACAAATCCGAGCCTACCGCGTTGGACCTCTCCGTAGCGAATGAGTTGGTCCATGACAGAGCGAGCCATGTTGCTCGATACGGCGAAGCCGATCCCGACATTTCCGCCGGAGGGCGCAATAATGGCCGTATTGATCCCGATCAGTTCGCCGCTAAGGGACACCAGAGCCCCGCCGGAATTGCCCGGATTGATCGAGGCGTCGGTCTGGATGAAGTCTTCGTAGCCTTCGGCATTGATGCCGCTGCGCCCAAGTGCGCTCACAATGCCCATCGTCACGGTCTGCCCGAGGCCAAACGGATTGCCGATGGCAAGAGCATAATCACCGACGCGCACCTTATCCGAGTCGGCAAGCGGAAGCTGCGTCAGGCGATCGGCTTCGATTTGCACCAGGGCGATGTCGGTCGCAGAATCGCTGCCGATGAGCTTTGCCTTGAATTGGCGACGGTCGCGCAACGTAACGACGATTTCGGTCGCCTTGTCCACGACGTGATGATTGGTGATCACGTAACCTTTGCCGGCGTCGACGATCACTCCCGAACCCGCGCTCATCTGCGGGGGAATTTTGTCGGGATCGGGTAGTTCAAAGAATCGGCGAAAAAACGGATCCCGGAGCAGCGGATTGTCCTGCACCGGCGACCGCGACAGCACGGAAATGTTGACAACCGCGGGCGCCACTTTTTCGACCAGCGGAGCGAGCGTTGGCTGCGACGGAACGAGTGCTGCCTGTTGCGCGACTGCAGGAGCACTGCCGATCACGGCGGCAATGCACAGGGTCAGAAGGACAGTTCGCACGTGCATTCTCATCGCAGCCACCTTCATTGAGGGCTTCTCGATCAAGCGCGCCGCACAGTAATCCGCTTGGTGGCGGCCGCTGCTTCCGGCTTTTTGGCAAACTTGACGGTCAAGACACCATTCTTGAACGTTGCGTTGGCGGAGTCGAGATCGACTGTATCGGGAAGCGGGATGACGCGTTCGACTGAGCCAAAGGTCCGTTCCTGGAGATAATAGTCCTTCTCCTTCTTCTCGATCTCCGATTTTTTCTCGCCGCGAATGGTCAGTATGCCTTCGGCAAGGCTGACGTCGATGTCTTTCTCGTCCATGCCGGGAAGCTCGGCCGTGACCTCAATTTCCTTATCGGTTTCCGAAAGATCCACGCTTGGCATGGAGATCGACCACGACGATGTCGACGGCCAAAGCAGATCGAAGCCGCGCCAGAAATTGTCGAACGCGCGGTTGATGTCATTTTGCAGCGAACGGAGCGGCTCGCCTTGCTGCTCGCGCCGCACCGGCACCTGCCGCTTGCCCCAGTTCCATGGGATAAGATCGCGAATTTTCATCTTAGTCCTCCTCCGAGCGGCTATGCGGCGCGCACGTTGATCTTCTTGGCCGGCGATGGCGTGGTCTTCGGCAGGGTCAGCCGCAATACGCCGTCCTTGAATTCGGCATCGATGCGGTCTCCATCGACCAGTTCGGACAGCGTGAATACACGCTCGTAGTTGCCGTCCTCATATTCCGCATGGACCAGCGTATATCCTTGAGGAGCGAATGGCTTGGCGCTGGCGGTGATGGTCAACGTTCGCTTGTCCAGCGTGACGTTGAGACTCTGTGGGTCGGCCCCCGGCATTTCCAGCAGCATGACCACCGCATCCTTGGTCTCGTAGATGTCGGCCGGCGGGAGGAATGTCGGCGCTTGGCTTACAGTCTCGGTCTGTGCCGTCGCGGCTGATGTGTTGTCGGTCATGGAAAAGCTCCCCTCGTTTACGCCGGGTTGATCTTGATCTGGCGGGGCTTGTCGGCAGGCGGTCGCGGCAGTTCGAGAATGAGCACGCCACGCTCAAAGCGAGCTGAGGCCTTTTCGGAGTCCACTCGGAAGGGAAGGACAAGCGTGCGGGCAAAAGAGCCGGTCGCACGCTCCTCGCGGTGTACCGTCGCGTCCTTGCCAGGCGCCGCGGGCTCGCGCTTCCCGCGCAGCGTCACCGTATCTTGGTGCACCGTGATGTCGATCTGGTCGGGTGCAACACCCGGAACTTCAGCAGTGATGATGGCGCCGTCCGCCCCCGCCCAGACGTTGACGGGCGGGTACTCCGCCGGGACGGCCAGCCTGAAGCCGCCGAAGGCTCGGTTCATTTCTTCCTGAAGTCGGCGCATGTCGCGGGCCAGATCGGGCCATCGGCCGCCGAGTGCTAGATCCGTAAGCATGATTGACGCTCCCTAGCGGAAATCGCACCACCTGATCAGGCGATGCCTAGCCTTATCATGCACCATTCCGCGCGAACCGTTCAATTGAATCGCAATACACCAGAAGCCAAACTCAGAACGCCTCCCTGCACGCTGCCCTTCCCCAACTCCCAAGTCCGGGTTAGCGTTATGTGGACCAGTTGCCGTCACTCTGTTGGCCGGTAACGATAATTCTGATTTTTGCCGGGGAGCCTTGCTTGAACGAAGACCCCTACAGCGTGCTCGGCGTCAAGAAGGATGCGAGCCAGGACGACATCCAGAAAGCCTACCGCAAGCTTGCCAAAAAGCTGCATCCCGACCTCAACCCCGGCAACAAGCAAGCCGAGGACCAGTTCAAGGCGGTTTCCGCCGCCTACGACATCTTGAGCGATCCCGAGAAGCGTGCCCGTTTCGACCGCGGTGAGATCGACGCCTCGGGCCAGGAGCGGCCGCGGCAGCGCTATTATCGGGATTTTGCCGGCGGGGCCGCCGGTGACCATCCCTATGCATCGTCAGAAGGATTTTCTGATTTCAGCGACGAGGGGGATCTGTTTTCCAGCCTGTTCGGCCGGGGTGGCCGGATGAACCTAAAGATGCGCGGGCAGGACGTGCATTATCGTCTGCCCGTCGAGTTCCTGGAGGCGGTCAATGGTGCGAAGCGGCGCATAACGCTCTCCGACGGTTCAACCATCGATATTACCGTCCCGCCTGGCGCGCGCGACGGCCAACTTTTGCGGCTTGCCGGAAAGGGGGGCGCGGGCATCGGCGGCGGACCTGCCGGCGACGCCTTCATTGAAATAGTTGTGAAGCCACATCCACTGTTCACGCGCAAAGGTGACGATATTCATCTGGAATTGCCGGTGTCCCTCACCGAAGCTGTACTGGGCGGTAAGATTTCGGTTCCCACCCCGACCGGGGCGGTCACGATGAACGTCCCCAAGGGCTCCAATACAGGCACAGTCCTGCGCCTGCGCGGCAAAGGTGTCGCTCGCGCGGATGGAACGCGGGGGGATGAATACGTCAAATTGAGGGTCGTTCTGCCGGACAAGCCGGACCCCGAGTTGGAAAAATTCGTCCAGAACTGGACGGCCGGTAAAGCCCAAGACCCGCGCCGCGGCATGGAGGCGTAGATGCTCGACATCGACGAATTCGTTCTCCGCGTGCGCATCGCTTCCGACATCGTAGAGACCTGGATTGAGGAAGGATGGCTACGCCCGCAACGTACCGATAAAGGGCTGGCCTTTACGGAAATGGATGTCTCCCGCGCGCAACTGATCCGCGATCTGCGCGAGGACTTGGGCGTCAACGAGGAAGGCATCGCAATCATTCTCGATCTCGTCGACCAGATGCACGGTCTCAGAAAGACGCTTCGCGAGTTGTGCGAAGCCGTTGGTGTCCAGCCAGCCGAGCTGCAACAACGTATCCTTGTCGATATGCGCAGTCGCCGGCCAATTCCGATGAAAGGCCCAGAAAGCTCATGACGATGCTCGATTCATCGCCACTGGAGAGGCATCATGCAGTTCAGTAAGGAAACGACGTTCAACATCTGGTACGTCGTGGCGGCCATTTTTGGCGTGTTGCTGATTCAGCACTTTTGGATCGAGAGTCAGCGCGTCGAGCCCATTCCCTATAGCGAATTCGAGCGCTATCTCGACGATGGCCAAATCAACAACATCGTCGTCGGCAATCAGTTCATCCGCGGATACTTCAAGGAGCCGCGCGACGGCCGCACGCAATTTGTGACCACCCGAGTCGATCCGGCCTTGGCGCAAAAGCTTGCTGAAAAGGGCGTGCGCTTTACTGGGGCCGTCGAAAGCACGTTCCTTCGCGACATCCTCTCGTGGGTTCTTCCCATTTTGCTTTTCTTTGGCCTGTGGATGTTCGTGTTTCGGCGGATTGCCGAGAAGCAGGGGCTTGGCAACTTCCTGCCGATCGGCAAGAGCAAGGCCAAGGTCTATGTCGAGAAGGACATCAAGGTCACATTCAATGACGTTGCCGGCGTCGATGAAGCGAAAGAAGAACTGAAGGAGGTCGTCGCGTTCCTGCGAGCTCCGCAGGACTATGGCCGGCTTGGAGCTCGCATCCCGAAAGGCGTCCTACTTGTCGGCCCGCCGGGCACGGGCAAGACCTTGCTGGCGCGCGCGATCGCGGGCGAGGCCGGTGTGCCGTTTTTGTCGATCAACGGCTCAGAATTCGTGGAGATGTTTGTAGGTGTTGGCGCGGCGCGGGTTCGCGACCTGTTCGAGCAGGCGAGAAGCATGGCACCGTGCATCATTTTCATCGACGAACTGGATGCGCTTGGCAAGGCGCGCGGAGCATTTCCGGCCGTGGGCGGTCACGACGAGCGTGAACAGACGCTCAATCAGCTTCTGGTCGAGTTGGACGGCTTCGATCCGGCCCAAGGCATCGTTCTCCTCGCCGCCACCAACCGGCCGGAAATCCTCGATCCCGCCCTATTGCGCGCAGGGCGCTTCGACCGCCAGGTTCTCATCGACCGTCCCGACAAGACCGGCCGCGTTCAGATTCTCAAGGTGCACATGCGGAAAGTGACCTTGGCCGAGGATGTCGACGCGGAAAAGATCGCGGCTCTGACCACAGGTTTCACTGGCGCCGACCTTGCCAATCTGGTCAACGAAGCCGCCCTCTTGGCCACCCGCCGGGGCGCGTCGGCGGTGGCCATGCAGGATTTTACCGCGGGCATCGAGCGCATTGTTGCTGGCTTGGAAAAGAAAAACCGCCTTCTCAACCCGGACGAACGAAAGGTTGTAGCTTATCACGAGATGGGCCACGCGTTGGTGGCTCTTGCGATATCCAAGACCGACGCCGTGCACAAGGTCTCGATCATTCCGCGCGGGGTCGGAGCACTCGGCTATACGATTCAGCGGCCGACCGAGGACCGCTATTTGATGACCCGCGACGAACTCGAAGCCAAAATCGCTGTTCTGTTGGGCGGACGCGCGGCCGAAAAATTGGTGTTCGGCAAGCTCTCGACCGGCGCCGCTGACGACCTCGCTAAGGTGACCGACATCGCGCGCAATATGGTGGTGCGCTACGGCATGGACGAAAATCTCGGCTATGTCGTGTACGAACCCGAACGGCCCTCGTTTTTGGGCAACGTTCCGGGCCCGGCGCCAAGCGAGCGTCATTTCAGCGAAGCAACGGCCGAAGCGATCGACGCGGCCGTGAAGTCGATCGTTCATGCCGTTTTCGACCGGGCGATCGCAATCCTTACGGCAAACCGCGACGTTCTGGAACGGTGTGTCAAATCCCTGCTAGAAAAAGAGACCTTGAACGAGGACGAGCTGCGCGAACTCACCCACGACCTGCGCTTGTCAGACACTCAGACAGCAGCTTCACCGGCTGTGGCGGCAGCGCAAGCCACGAGGGCATGATCCATGTTTCCGATCCAAAATGGCGTTCCCCACCGCAGTGCGCCATTTGTCACCTGGAGCCTGATCGCCATCAACGTGGCCGTATTCCTCTACCAGGTCAGTCTGTCGCCGGCGGCGCTGGATCGATTCCTGGTGGAGTACGCACTCATTCCCGGACGCTATTTCGTTCCGCTGCCCTTCCTGCCCGAGCCCACGCTTCAGGATTATCTGCCGTTTGCAACCAACATGTTCCTGCACGGTGGATGGCTGCATCTGATCTTGAACATGTGGACCTTGTTTCTGTTCGGGCCGACGGTCGAAGATCGAATGGGAAGAAGCCGCTACCTGCTTTTCTATTTGATTTGCGGGATCGCGGCCTCGACAGCCCACGCGTATTTTAATGCAACCTCGTTCGTTCCGGCGCTGGGCGCCTCCGGCGCAATCGCCGGTGTCATCGGCGCCTTCGTCCGTCTTTTTCCGCTGGCGAATTTGATCGTCGTCATTCCGATCTTCTTCTTTCCGTTCTTTTTTGAAGTGCCGGCGCTGCTGTTTGCTGGACTGTGGTTTTTGATGCAAATCGTGCCCGGTATGATTGAACTTCTGCGTCCCTCGGTGGGCGGCGGCATTGCTTGGTGGGCTCACATTGGCGGTTTCGTGGCGGGAGTTCTGCTAACGCCGCTATTGACACGGTCAATTCGTGCCTATCGCAAATACTATCTTGACGAGGGAATCTATGGCTTCACGCCGAACGGTCGACGCTAAGCAATTCAAAGAGAGGTGTTTATGAGCATCACCGACATTTTTTGGTTGTTCTTCATGTTCACGGCGCTGCAGCCATTGCTGCGGCAGCGGATGCTGGAGGCGATGCGAACGCGAAAAATCGCGCAGATCGAGCGGGATCGGAGTTCGCGCGTCATCCTGCTTGTGCATCGGCAGGAAACAATGCGGCTGCTCGGCTTCCCGCTGATGCGTTACATCGACGTGAACGACTCCGAGGATGTCCTGCGCGCCATTCACATGACCGATGACGACGTGCCGCTCGACATCGTGCTTCACACCCCCGGCGGTCTCGTGCTGGCTGCGATGCAGATCGCACGCGCCATCCGCGCGCACAAAGCGAAAGTGACCGTTTTCGTGCCTCATTATGCGATGTCCGGCGGAACGCTCATTGCGCTCGCAGCCGACGAGATCGTGATGTGCCGGCATTCCGTGCTTGGCCCTATTGACCCGCAGCTCGGACAGTCGCCCGCCGCTTCTCTACTCAAGGTGGTCGAGCAGAAGCCGATTGCGGAGATCGACGACGAGACCCTGGTTCTTGCCGATGTCGGCCGCAAGGCCATCGCTCAGGTCAAGGCGGCGGCGAAGGAGCTTCTTGCCGACAAGATGGCCGAGGACAAGGCTGAAGCGCTCGCTGAAAAGCTATCGACCGGACAATGGACGCACGACTATCCGATTTCGCCCAAGGAGGCCAAAGACCTAGGCCTGCCCGTCAGCACGGACATGCCGGACACCGTGCTTGAGCTGATGACCCTTTATCCCCAGCCGGTTCGGTCCCAAGGGGGCGGGGTCGAATATCTTCCGATGCCGCGTCAGAAGGAAGCGTTGCGAAAGTGACTTGAACCGGCGTGGCCAGAGATAAGCCGCTGGCGCAGCAGACGGAGCCGACGATGAAATTTCTCGAACATTTGGACATCAAGACCACGCAGTGGGAGGTGGCCAGCGCCTACGAGAAATTCGAGCAAGTGGTCGTTCTCATTCTGACCGGCTTGATCATCGTCGTTATCGCCATTGCGGTCTGGCATCTGACAATTAAGATCCTATTCAGCCTCGTCCTGACTAGTTTTGACCCGACCGAACCCGGCGTTTTCCAGACAGTCTTTGGAATGATTTTTACCGTGATTATCGCTCTCGAATTCAAGCATTCCATCCTCATCATGGTGAAGCGGCATGAGAGTATTGTGCAAGTGCGGACCGTCGTTCTGATTGCCATGCTCGCGGTGATCCGGAAATTCATAATAATCGATCTATCATCCACCACGGCCAATCAGATGTTCGCACTGGCGGCCGGTGTTCTCGCTCTTGGTGCCGTCTATTGGCTAGTCCGCGATCAGGACCGAAAGACCGAGATCGCAGAGCGCGAGAGGCAGGTAAAATGAGTCAACACGTCACACATATAGTTTGCCCGCATTGCGATGTCGTCAACCGGATCCCGGCAGAAAAGCCGGCGAAAGAGGCAAAATGCGGCCGCTGCCATCGTGCACTTTTTGACGGTCAGCCGGCGGAGGTCACCGGCGAACGTCTCGAGAAGCACATCAGGTCAAACGAGATTCCCGTTGTTGTCGATTTCTGGGCGCCGTGGTGCGGACCATGTCGCATGATGGCGCCGGCCTATGAGCGCGCGGCCGGACAACTTGAGCCGAACGCGCGGTTGCTGAAGTTGAACACCGAGAATGATCCAGGCGCTGCCGAGCGTTACGGCATAAGATCGATTCCAACCCTGATCATGTTCCGGAACGGCCAGATCGTCGATCGCGTGAGCGGCGCCATGGATGAACGCCGCCTTCAGCAATGGATCGTGTCGCACGCGCATTGAGTGCCCTAACGCGCTAAAAAATGAGAGTATGCAAATGGCAAGAAAGCCTGAACCGGATCCTCCTGAGCCCGAGGACGATCCCGTCATTGAAGCGGACATCGAATCGTTTCCTGCCAGCGATCCGCCCGGGTGGATCCCGGCACGCATCGGGCCCGCGGTGCCTGTCCGGCCCGAAGAGCCTTCACGTACGCGAAATCAGGAGGTAGCCATGCATGATACCCGAATCGATTTGCCGTCCAACGTCCGTGGAACTGTCATCGGGTTGCTTCAGGCACGCCTGGCGGACGCCGCTGATCTTGCGAGCCAAGCCAAACAAGCCCATTGGAACGTCAAGGGACCAAGCTTTATAGCGCTGCACGAACTGTTCGATCAAGTCGCAACGACCGTGCGTGAGCATACGGACATGATCGCCGAACGCATTACAACGCTTGGCGGTACGGCCGAGGGCACGGTACGTGCGGCTGCCAAGCAATCGACACTGAAAGAATACCCAATCGATATCATTGAAGGGCGCGCCCACGTCGCCGCCCTTGCGGATGCGCTTGCCTCATTCGGCGCAAAGGTCCGAAGCAACATCGAGGAGGCGGCAGAGGCTGGTGACCAGGGAACCGCCGACCTGTTTACCGAGATATCGCGAAGTATCGACAAGACGCTTTGGTTTGTCGAAGCCCACGGACAGGCGAAGGCATGAGCCTTTGAAAGGGAGGAAGCGCTCAAGCAGAAGCCGCACATCTGTTGCTCACCGGAAACGCCTAAAGGCGACAACTCTTCCATTTCCTTAGAAAGCAGAGACGCAATTGCAGATGACCGCAAACTCGGGCCAAAAAGCCAATCATTTCGGCTGGAACATCGTCACGCGCGGCCTGCATGGACATCCGTTTCTACGCCAGAAGATTCACAGTAAGATTCGAACCCTTGAAAGGCATCTGCAGCGTTTCCCGGCGGATGCAGTACATCTTCTCATTGAGCTTGAACGACATCCCCGCAAGGAAGAGCACCGCGCCGTTTTGACGCTTCGGCTCCCGTCGCACATTCTGCACGCTGACAAGTCGGCAAAATCGGTCATTGCCGCCTTGTCGAGCGCGGTGAAGGCGCTTCTGGAAGAATTAAGGGATCTCAAAGAGAGGCTGCGGGAAGAGCCGCAATGGAAGCGCAAGACGAGGCGCAATAAGCTGTCCTTCTCTTCCGTGCCGAGAGAGAGCGGCGCGGAGCCGCAAAGCGCTACTGAAATGCGCGAAGCCTTCGTTGAAAGTCATCGTAGCCGTTTGACGCGGTTTGCGCGCAGAGTTGCCAATCGCGCTCGCAGCCAAGGCGACCAGATCACCGACCGCGAGCTTGCGGAATTAGTCGGGGAGGCAGAAGACAAGCTGGCGGCTTTGTCGAAACGTCAAAAGCCGACAAATGATCGCGCGCAGCTCTATCGTCTCGTCCGCGAGGCCATCGCACAGCGCGGAGGCGGCTCACGAAAAGGGCATACTCCGAGTGCGCCTTCATCGCCGACCGAAGGAACCTCTCCAAAATCCGGTTTGTTGTCGACGATGGATCAGGTGCTAGCTACATTATCCCCCTTCGAGCAAGAGGTTTTCGATTTGCATTACGTCGAAGGCTTCGAGACCTACGAGATCGCTATGATTACCCGAAAGCCGGGGAGTCAGGTTAAGGATGCTCTTCAGGTCATCGAGAATCAAATCCGTAGGAGCTTGCGCTCGGAGCCGGTTGAGAAATAGGAAGGCAGCACCGAAGGGGCGTTAGGGAGTCAAGTCCATGGCATTTGGCGATATCGAACGATGGATGTGGGCAGACGCTTGCGATCTCTTGGCTCGTGCGGAACGTCTACACCGTCAATTTTTCACGCCTCTTGCCGTCGAAGGTGCAATCGGTTGGTCGCCGCCCGTCGACCTGTATGAGACGGAAAGCGAATTCATTGCACTGATCGCATTGCCGGGCGTGACTCCGGGCGATGTCGAGATCAGGCTCATGGGGCGGACGCTTGAAGTGCGTGGGCATCGACGACTGCCGGCATTGGTCAGAGGCGCGGCCATTCATCGGCTTGAGATTCCTCAGGGACGTTTTTTGCTTCGGTTCACGCTTCCCGAGGCGGCCGCAGCGCTCGAGGCGCAGGGGTTTGAGGATGGCTGCCTCCTTCTCCGTCTCGCCAAATCGGCACAAGGCGCAAAAAGATGAACGAACAAGTCTCGCCATCAGGCCAAAGCAGCACCAAGCTTCCGCCGGGCGCGCTGATCTTGCTGCCCGTGCGCAACATGGTGCTGTTTCCCGGCGTCGTGATGCCGCTGACGGTGGGGCGGCCGCGCTCCCAAGCAGCCGCACAGGAGGCTTTGCGCGGCGAACGCCCGATCGGCGTCGTGCTGCAGACCGATCCGGCTATCGACGAGCCTGGCGACGAGCAGCTTCATCGTATCGGCACGGTCGCGGAAATCCTGCGCTACGTGACGGCGCCGGACGGCACCCATCATCTGATCGTCCGCGGCACGCGCCGGTTTCGCATCCAAAGCGTCTTGCCAGGACATCCCTTTCTGGCCGCGCAGGTGGAGGAAATCGGGGAATCTGAAGTCCTCACGCCGGAAATCGAAGGTCGGATGCAATTGCTGAGACAGCGGGCGCACGAGGCCATGCAGCTCTTGCCGAACGTGCCGGCGGAGCTTGTCGCGGGCCTCGACGGAGTTCAGTCCGCCTCGGCGCTCTCCGACTTCGTCGCCAACTTGATGGACATCAAGCCTGCGAATAAGCAGGACATCCTCGAAACATTCGACGTCAAAAACCGTCTCGACAAGACAATTCGGTTCCTGACCGAGCGGATTCAAGTGCTCCGCATTAGCAAGGAGATTGGCGAGCAGACGCAGGAAACACTCAGTACGCAGCAACGCGAGCATATCCTGCGCGAGCAGATGCGGCAGATCCAGCGTCAACTCGGCGAATCCGACGATCGGTCCGCGGAGCTGGAAGAATTGAAGCGCGCCATCGAAGCGGCCGGAATGCCGAAGGAGGTCGAGGATCAGGCCAAGAAGGAGCTGCGGCGTCTCGAACGGATGCCGGACGCCGCCGGCGAGTACTCGATGATCCGTACCTATCTCGACTGGCTCATTGAATTGCCGTGGGCAAAGCTTGCCGAGGAGAGAATCGACATTCCAGAAGCGCGCCGCATCCTCGACGAGGATCACTACGATCTGGACAAAGTCAAGAAACGCATCCTCGAATACCTCGCGGTGCGCAAGCTCAATCCAGATGGCAAGGCGCCTATTCTGTGTTTCGTCGGCCCGCCGGGCGTCGGCAAGACCTCGCTCGGACAAAGCATCGCACGGGCGACCGGCCGTCCCTTCGCGCGCCTGAGTCTCGGCGGCGTTCACGACGAGGCCGAAATTCGCGGTCACCGCCGCACGTATATCAGCGCGCTTCCCGGCAACATCATTCAGGCCATTCGCAAGGCGGGCGCCCGCAATCCGGTCCTGATGCTCGATGAGATGGACAAACTCGGCGCCGGATTTCACGGCGACCCGTCATCGGCCCTCCTCGAAGTGCTCGATCCCGAGCAGAACCTTACGTTCCGCGACAACTATTTGGGCCTGCCGTTCGATCTGTCCAAAGTCCTGTTTATTGGAACAGCCAATGTTCCGGACAGCATCCCCGGTCCGTTGCGCGACCGCATGGAGATGATCTCGGTCCCCGGTTATACGGAAGATGAAAAACTGCAGATCGCCAAGCGCTACCTCGTGAAGCGACAGCTCGATGCCGCCGGGCTGAAGCCCGAGCAATGCGAAATCTCCGACGAAGCGCTGAGGGGGATAATCCGGTATTACACGCGAGAGGCCGGCTGCCGCAATCTGGAGCGGGAAATTGGCGCGCTATGCCGCCACGCCGCGATGCGGATTGCCGAAGGCAAGGATACCTCAGTCAAGATTGGCGAGGCGGACCTGGCAACGATTCTCGGACCTCTTCGCTTCGAGGACGAGGTCGCGATGCGCACCAGCGTGCCGGGCGTCGCCACCGGACTTGCTTGGACGCCGACCGGCGGCGACATCCTGTTCATCGAGGCGGCGCGTGTGCCTGGAAGCGGCAAACTCATTCTGACGGGACAACTTGGCGATATAATGAAGGAGAGCGCGCAGGCCGCGCTCAGCCTTGTCAAATCGCGCGCCGAGTGCCTCGGTATCGATCCAGCCCTGTTCGAAAAAGCCGACGTCCACGTGCATGTGCCTGCAGGCGCGATTCCGAAGGACGGCCCGAGCGCGGGCGTCGCCATGTTCATCGCGTTGACCTCGCTGCTTACCGGCCGTACGGCACGAAGCGACACCGCGATGACAGGCGAGATTTCGCTTCGTGGACTGGTTCTTCCGATCGGCGGCGTCAAGGAAAAGGTCCTCGCGGCCGTGCGGGCCGGCATCGAAACGGTCATGCTTCCCGAACGAAACAAAAAGGATCTCGAAGATGTCCCTTCTGATGCGCGGCAACGGATTAAATTCGTTTGGATGAAGACCGTTGACGATGCTGTCGCCGCAGCACTTGAACCGCCTAAGGAGAAGTGACGCAAGTGTCGACAATGCTGGAATTCGTCGTCACGGCTTTCGTTACATTCTTTGTGGTGATAGACCCACTCGGGATTCTCCCGATCTTCATGGCTTTGACCGGAAAGAAAAGCGTCGCTGTCCGGAAGAAAATTGCAGCTCGTGCCGTCATTCTCGCTGGCGTAATTTTGATCGCGTTTGCATTCGCCGGCGATATTGTTTTTCGCTTTTTGGGAATAACCCTTCCGGCGTTTCGAATTGCCGGAGGCCTATTGCTTCTGCTGCTTTCGATCGACATGATTCTTGTGCGTCCAAGTGGTCTGCGGACCGCGACCAAAGCTGAAGAGGACGAGGCTGAGGAAAGCACTGACGTAGCGGTTTTTCCGCTTGCGGTTCCACTGATTGCTGGCCCCGGCGCAATGACCTCCGTCATTCTTATAATGGGAAAGGCAGGCAGCGATTTCCTGATTCAGCTAATTGCAATGTCTGCTCTCATCTCTGTGTTGCTGCTTTGCCTGTTGGTATTCATCTTTGCGTCGCGACTGATGACAGTGCTCGGAGTAACTGGCGTCAATGTTATAGGACGCGTTTTCGGCATCGTACTTGCAGGGCTCGCCATTCAATACATTCTGGACGGTTTTGCGGCGTACATTACGATACTCAAACCGTTTGGCGCGTGACGAAAATCGTAAAGGAAGTGAGGCAATGACAACAACCTCGGAAACGAACTCGATACAGGATATGCTGTGCACCCTCTCGGGCAACTAGTGGATGTTTGTGCGCCGCGGCGTGCTGGCGCTGATGATCGCGGCGCCTGCTTTCTTAACGCCGGCGGAGTTGTTTCTGGCTCTGACACTGGTGTTCGGCGCGTTCTCCTTCGCCGCCGGCGTGTTCGGCCCGGTCGCCGACGTCTGCAACATTCGCAAGGCCGAGCGCTCGGGCTGGCTTATGTCCAGCGGCATTTTGGGGTTTGGGAATCGCCACGGGCGTGGTCGCGGCCGTCTCGCCCTTCGATGCGACGCTGGTGCTCGCGACATTCCCTTGGGCCAGCATCACCTTCTGGTGTGTGTGTTCCGGCGTCCTGGAAATCGTGGCAGCGATGCACCTGCGATAAATCAAGGGTGAGGTCTAGCTCATCCTCAGTAGAGCTTCTCTCGGTCATCTTCAGTGTCGTTCTGACCTGGATGCTACTGACAGGCCCGCTGGAGACCTTTCTTGCGCTCGGCTGGCTTCTCTGCTTCTACGCCACCTTCTTCGGAGCAATGATGATTCTGCTCGGCCTACGGTTGCGCCGCGCGAATCACACAGAATACGACAAAGCTCCCGGCATCTATCAGCGGACTGGAATATGACGCGCTCGGGGAAAACCGGGCGGCCCACCGGCGATGACGACGATTTCACCCATTGGGACGAGACGATCTTCGATCGCTGCTTAAGGGCCGGCTTCAATCCCTTCGGCAGCGGTCCGACACCAGTCTTTCTGCGACAGGCAGACCAAAAAAAATGCTTCGGGAAGCCCAATGTTCCGCGGAAGGACGGTTGCGACCGCGACCATCATCAATGACTTAGAGCCAATCTGCTGTCAGTCGGTCTGCAGATCGATTGCAGGCTAAGAATCAGTCATGGAATGTCGAAATAGGCGCTTAGCTTCATGCAAAGCCTTTTTTCTCTTTCGGTCGTTCTGGTCGCCGCAGCCGCTGTTGCAGCCGGTCTGTGCGCTCGAATGCGAATTCCAACGCTCCTTGGTTATCTTCTCGCCGGCCTCATGATTGGTCCGTCAGTCGGGAGGCTCGTGCAGCCGGGTGAAGCATTGACGTTTCTGGCCGAGATCGGCGTCGTTTTGCTGATGTTCACGGTTGGCCTCGAACTATCCGTCGCCGAACTTTGGGCCACACGCTGGCGTGTTCTGTCTGCCGGTGGGCTGCAGTTCACTTTGGCTGGCGTTGCGTTCGGGGGGGTGGCGTATTCGCTTGGCGCCTCTGCAAGTGCGGCCAATTATCATTGGCGCTGCCGCGGCCGTGTCTTCGACAGCGATATGCGCCAAGCAATTGGCCGATCAAGGCGAGCTTACCACGCGCCATGGCCGCATCAGCATGGCGGTTCTGCTATTCCAGGACATTTCAGCCGCTCCCTTTCTAGCGGCGCTTCCATTGCTGGCTAGTCGGACCGGGGCCGGCGCCCAGATTGCGATTGAAGTGGTTCGAATCTCGGCGATTCTCGGCATCATCATCCTGATGGGAAAACCGATACTTCACCGATTGCTTGAATGGGTTGCGCGTCGCGGCCATGCTGAAGCATTTCTGCTCGCCTCGATCTTTCTCGTTCTAACGACTGCATGGATAAGCCATCACCTGGGTATTTCTCCGGCTTTGGGCGCTTTTATCGCCGGCCTCGTTTTAGGCGAGAGTGACTTCCGGCATCGCATTGAAGACGACATTCGTCCATTTCGTGATTTGATGGTTGGATTGTTCTTTATTACGACCGGCGCTCAGCTCAATCTGAGTATGATTACGCAATCGCCGCTTAACGTGCTGCTTTGGCTGTTTCTGCTTGTGCCCGGAAAAATGATGATAAATCTGCTTGCGTTACGAATTGCGAGACAAAGTTGGATCGATGCCGGACGGGGCGCAATTATTCTTGGTCACAGCGGCGAATTCGGATTGCTCCTCATGAGTCTGGGACTCAGTGTAGGCATTCTGCCCGCGACCATCGGCCAGCCGGCAATGATTGCAATCGCAATATCTATGGCGATGGCACCGCTGTTAATTCGTGAACATGATCGGTTAGTACAACTTCTATTTCACGCTAACCTGCGGCAACATCAGCCTCAGCTTGAAGAGCTGGAAGGATTTAATCAATCGAAGGGATTACAAAATCACGTGCTGGTTTGCGGCGCTGGATCTCTTGGTCGGATCGTATCGAAGGCGCTCTCAAAAGCCGGGATACCGCATCTCCTGTTCGAGACACGTTACGAGCCATTTTTGCAAGCGAGAGAGATGAGATTGCCGGTTATTTTCGGTGATTCGAGCCGGATCGCCACTCTGGAAGCGGCTGGTGTGGAGCGCGCCCGGGCGGTTGTCGTCACCTTTCACCAGCACCGACCGGCACTTCGGATACTTCGCGCATTGCGGCATCGCTTTCCGCACTTGGCTTTAATTGTCAGTGCGAGAACGGAAGTATTAGCGGAAGATCTCGTAGCCATCGACAATATCACCGTGTTCCATGAGCATGTTGCCGCAGGGCTAGCCCTTGCGAGGCAATGTTTGCTGGAAGTTGGATTGGCTCGCGATCGCCTTGAGGCGCTTTTCTCACAATTACATCGGGAACTCCAAGACGATTGAACATCGAGCGGGCTGACCGTGCAACTGAATAGGACATGGTGCTAGCTTGCGATACGGCGTCGAGTCCGCAGACAGGTGTCATGGAGAGTCTTGACGTGGTGGAAAAGCGCATAACAGATGCTGCTTCAGCAACGTCCACGCCTCTTCCGCATCGTCCGCGAACATAAAAAGGCTTGTGTCCTGAGGCGCGATCAAGCCTTCCGACACCAGAACATCAAGATTTAGTAGCGATCGCCAATAAGATTGATCGAAAAGAAGAATTGGGATCTGCGAAATTTTGGCGGTCTGCTTCAGCGTGAGAATCTCAAACATCTCATCCAGCGTGCCAAATCCTCCTGGAAACACCACAAGCGCATTGGCTCGCATGGCAAGATGCATTTTCCGGATCGCAAAATACTGAAAGCGGAATGTTAGCTCTGGCGTCGAATAGGCGTTGGGCTGCTGTTCGTGAACGAGCGTGATGTTAAATCCGATGGAAGGCGCACCGGCATCGCAAGCGCCTCGATTGGCGGCTTCCATCAAGCCCGGTCCTCCGCCGGTTGCAATCACGTTGTCGCGAACCGGGCCATTCGACGTCTTCGCACCGGCAAGTTCCGATACGATGCGAGCGAATTCGCGAGCCTGCCGGTACCAGGCTATATGTCGAGGAGGCCCATTTTCGTGCACGCGCGCGCTACCGAACACCACCACGGTTGAGCGGACGCCCCACGTGCGAAGAGCCTCTTCCACTTTTGCGTATTCGAGCTGAAGCCGGATGCCGCGCGTCGACTCGCCAAGAATGAAGTCCTGGTCGAGCGCGGCGAGCTGGTAGGTCTGGGACTGGAGCTGCCGTCTGTTGTCGGCAGGGGTCGTTTGTGCCGCCATTGGGGGGTCCTTCGAGGTGACATAGTAAAATCCGCGCTTTCGCGGCTGCCGGGCCTGGATATCCAGTTGCCGCCTCAGAAAATCGGACGCAGAATGCTGATCGAATGAACGGAATCTTGATACCCGTCAACGTGATCGGGCACGCAAGATGGTTGAAGAGCAGGCGACGCTATGAAATCGGGCTAGGCATCTGACAATCGATCAGAGTCGTCCCCGGAACGAGAGGAGAACGTGATGGCGAAGGCGATCGGGATTGACCTGGGGACGACCAATTCATGCGTTGCCGTCATGGAAGGCAATCGGGCGAAAGTGATTGAGAACGCCGAAGGCGCGCGCACTACCCCCTCCATGGTGGCCTTTACCGATACGGGAGAGGTTCTTGTTGGGCAACCCGCCAAGCGGCAAAGCATCACGAATCCCGAAAACACGATCTTCGCGATTAAGCGCCTGATCGGTCGCCGCTACGACGACCCAATGACGCAGAAGGACAAGAGCATGGTGCCCTATAAGATCGTTCCGGGCCCCAATGGTGACGCCTGGGTGGAGGCCCGTGGCAAAAAATACAGCCCAAGCCAGATCAGCGCATTCATCCTCACGAAAATGAAGGAAACCGCGGAGGCTTACCTTGGCACCAAGGTGACCGAGGCTGTCATCACGGTTCCCGCCTATTTCAACGATGCCCAGCGCCAAGCCACCAAGGACGCAGGACGAATTGCGGGACTTGAGGTGCTGCGGATTATCAACGAACCGACGGCGGCAGCATTGGCCTATGGTCTCGAAAAGAAGGGCACTGGCAAGATCGCGGTGTACGATCTTGGCGGCGGAACCTTCGACATTTCAGTCCTTGAGGTTGGCGACGGAGTATTCGAAGTCAAATCGACGAATGGTGACACTTTTCTAGGAGGCGAAGACTTCGACAAACGGATCATCGATTACCTGGCGGATGAGTTCAAAAAGGAGAACGGCATCGATCTTCGGGGCGACCGGCTCGCCCTCCAGCGTCTGAAGGACGCCGCCGAGAAAGCCAAGATCGAGCTGTCAAGCGCGACGCAGACCGAGGTCAATCTGCCGTTCATCACCGCGGACCAGCACGGTCCGAAGCATCTCACGATCAAGCTTTCCCGCGCCAAACTAGAAGCATTAGTCGACGACCTCATTCAGAAGACGGTGCCGCCATGTCAAGCGGCACTTAAGGACGCCGGCATCGCGGCCTCTCAAATCGACGAGGTCGTTCTGGTCGGCGGCCAAACACGTATGCCGAAGGTTCAGGAGACGGTACAGAAGCTGTTTGGGCGCGAACCGCATAAGGGGGTCAATCCCGATGAGGTCGTGGCGGTCGGTGCGGCGATTCAGGCGGGCGTTCTGCAAGGCGATGTCAAGGATGTTCTTCTTCTCGATGTGACGCCGCTTTCGCTCGGCATCGAGACGCTCGGGGGCGTCATGACAAAGCTCATCGAGCGCAACACGACCATTCCGACCAAGCGCAGCCAGGTATTCTCGACCGCCGAGGACAACCAGACTGCGGTGACGATTCGCGTGTTTCAGGGCGAGCGCGAAATGGCGGCTGACAACAAGCTGCTTGGACAATTCGATCTGGTCGGAATTCCGCCCGCCCCGCGAGGACTGCCTCAGATCGAGGTCACTTTCGATATCGATGCCAACGGCATCGTCAACGTCTCCGCCAAGGACAAAGCCAGCGGCAAGGAGCAAACAATTCGCATCCAAGCTTCCGGCGGCCTGACAGAAGCGGACATCCAGCGCATGGTCAAGGAAGCGGAGGCGCATGCGGAGGAGGACAAGCGCCGCAAGGAGCTGGTCGAGGCCCGCAACCAGGCGGACGCTACAATTTACGGCGCGGAAAAACGTCTCCAAGAGATCGGAAATCAGGTCCCGGCCGACGTGAAGACCGCGGTCGAACAGGCCATTTCAGCCGCCAAGGAGGTCATGGCAGGCGAGGAGATAAATCGCATCCGACAGGCGACGGAAAAGCTCGCGCAAGCGGCAACGCGGCTGCAGCCAGCAGGCGGCGGGGCCGGTACATCATCTGGTGCGTCCGGTTCGCCGGATTCAGACGTTGTGGATGCCGAATTCGAGGAAGTGGACAAGCGAAAATCCGGTTAGCCGCGAAGCTTAGTTCTTAACAACGCGCCGACAGAACGAGAGTGCTGCCATGCAGATTGAGAAATATACTGACCGGCTCAAAGCGCTGGTGCAATCCGCGCAATCGCTCGCGCTAAGAAGCGGGCATCAGCAACTCACGCCGGTTCATGTGCTGAAAGCGTTGCTGGACGATGAAGACCGTCTAAGCCTCAATCTGATCGATGCCGCTGCGGGCGCCGGGGCCAGTGCCCAGGTTAAACAAGCGACCGAACAGGAGCTGCAAAAGCTGCCAAAAGTCGAAGGCAGCGGCGCCGGCCAGATTTATCTCGCTCCGGAGACGGCGCGGTTGTTCGACCAGGCCGAGCAGTTGTCGCAGAAGGCCGGCGATGCCTACGTCACCGTCGAATATATGCTGCTGGCTCTGACAATGGCGAGCGGCGCTGTTGGCGATCTCCTTAAGCGCGCGGGTATCACGCCTCAAGGGCTCAACAAGGCTATCGGCGATATCCGCAAAGGACGGACCGCGGACACGGCGTCGGCCGAACAAGGTTACGACGCGCTCAAGAAATACACTCGCGATTTTACCGAGGAAGCACGCCAGAATAAACTCGATCCGGTCATTGGTCGCGACGAGGAAATTCGGCGGACGATTCAGGTTCTTTCTCGGCGCACGAAGAACAATCCTGTGCTGATTGGCGAGCCGGGCGTCGGAAAAACGGCGATCGTGGAAGGCTTGGCGCAGCGCATCGTCAAGGGTGACGTGCCAGAAGCTTTGAAAAGCCGTCGATTGCTGGCGCTCGATCTTGGAGCGCTGCTCGCGGGAGCCAAATATCGAGGTGAATTTGAAGAGCGCCTCAAGGCCGTGCTGCAGGAGCTTAGCAGCGCGGGCGACGTCATTCTGTTCATCGACGAGCTCCACACCTTGGTCGGCGCCGGCAAGGCGGAAGGGGCGATGGACGCCTCCAACATGCTCAAGCCGGCGCTTGCTCGCGGCGAACTGCACTGCATCGGCGCAACGACGCTCGATGAGTACCGAAAGCATATCGAGAAGGACGCGGCGCTCGCTCGGCGCTTTCAGCCGGTGTTTGTTGGCGAGCCGTCGGTCGAGGAGACAATTTCCATTCTGCGCGGCCTTAAGGAAAAATACGAGGTCCATCACGGCGTGCGCATTACCGATGGAGCGATTGTAGCCGCCGCGACCTTATCCAATCGCTACATCACCGATCGATTTTTGCCCGATAAGGCCATCGATCTGGTCGATGAGGCGGCTAGTCGCGTCCGCATGGAGGCCGATTCCAAGCCGGAGGAAGTCGACGAAATCGACCGCCGCATCATTCAGCTTAAGATCGAACGCGAGGCTTTGAAGAAAGAGACGGACGAGGCATCGAAGGAACGTCTCAAGAAAGTCGATCAGGAAATCGCCGAACTGGAAAAGAAATCGGCCGATCTCACCTCGATTTGGAAGGCGGAGAAGGAAAAACTCGCCTCGGTCCAAAAGATCAAAGAACAACTCGATCAGGCGCGTAGCGAGTTGGAGAGCGTGCAGCGGCGCGGCGATCTAACGCGCGCCGGCGAGCTTATGTATTCCATTATCCCGCAGCTTGAAAAGAAACTTGCCGAAACTCCTGCGCAAGGACGGATGTTCAAGCAGGAGGTGACGGCCGAGGAGATCGCGGAGGTGGTGTCGCGGTGGACCGGTATCCCGGTCGATAAGATGATGGAGGGAGAGAGAGAGAAGCTGCTCCATATGGAAGACAAGCTACGCGAGCGCGTCGTTGGGCAGGATCAGGCAATTGTCGTGGTCGCGGATGCCGTGCGACGCGCGCGGGCCGGTCTTCAGGATCCGCACCGGCCGATCGGCTCATTCCTGTTCTTGGGCCCCACCGGCGTCGGCAAGACGGAGCTTTGCAAGGCGCTTGCAGAATTCCTGTTCGATGACGAGCAGGCGATGGTTCGCATCGACATGTCCGAATACATGGAAAAGCATTCGGTAGCTCGGCTTATCGGCGCGCCTCCAGGCTATGTCGGCTATGAGGAAGGCGGTTCCCTGACTGAAGCCGTCCGCAGGCGCCCGTATCAGGTGATCCTGTTCGACGAGATTGAGAAGGCACACAGCGATGTTTTCAATATCCTGCTGCAGGTGCTCGACGACGGGCGGCTCACCGACGGACAAGGCCGCACCGTCGATTTCCGCAATACGATCATAGTGCTCACCTCAAATCTGGGGGCCGAATATCTGGCCGCGCTTCCTGAGGGACAACCGGCCGAGGCCGCGCGCGAGCAGGTGATGGAGGTTGTGCGGCGTTCCTTCCGGCCCGAGTTTCTCAACCGGCTCGACGAGATCATCTTGTTCAACCGCCTCGGCCGCGGTGAAATGAAGCGGATTGTCGACATCCAGCTTCGGCACCTGCAGTCGCTGCTGGCGGATCGCAAGATCACGCTCGAAGTGGACGATACCGCGAAGACATGGCTCGGCAACACCGGTTACGATCCCGTGTATGGAGCGCGGCCGCTGAAGCGCGTTATTCAGCGCCAGCTCCAGAATCCGCTCGCCAGCATGCTGCTGTCAGGAAAAATCAAAGACGGAGATAAAGTGAAAGTCACTGTGATCGATGGAAAGATCGCGATCAATGGGACGATCCTGGCGCAGGCGGCATGAGGCAATCGCACTTATTGAACGAGCCAATCAAAGGATGGATTGTATGAGCGACGACGGTCCCAAGAGTGATATTCTCGCAGCCGTACGGGTACGGGAAGTAGTCGGATTAGTTAAAAGCCGGGATACGCTGGACCGTTTGGTTGATGAGCTAACAAATGCTGGCTTTGATCGGGCCGATATAGATTTAATGGCAAGTCGTACGACCATCATGCGCGAGTTAAAGGTATACTACAATGATCCTGTTGCAGCAGCAGAAGTATCGGATGCGCCACGCCGTGATCTAATCAAGACAGACGACAAGGTGTCGACGACGGCTCTTGTCTTCGGAACGCTTGTGACAATTGGTACATTGGGCGCGACTCTGCCTATTGTGGCCTCCGGCGGCGCCTTAGCTGCGGTTGCGGCTGCCGCACTTGCAGGAGGCGCAACAGGCGCAGGCTTGGCCGGCATTTTGAGAACTCGCCTCCTTTCGTCCGGAGACGGTGTTGATCTTGAAGACGAGCTGCGCCTCGGGGGCATTGTGGTTTTGGTCCGCGTGCGTAATCCGGAGGCAGAGGTTAAAGCGCAGCAAATCATGCGGCGTCATGGGGTAGAAAAAATTCATGTGCATGAAGTCGAACTGAAGAAGACCTTGGCAGATATTCCGCTGTCTTCAATCAATCCGGACCCTTGGCTTGGAGAAGATCATAGCCTCCCGCGGTAAGCTGCATCGGCTGGCTTACTGTCGGATACAAGTGGGTGAAGCCAATGTCCTCGCCGCATAGCAAAGACGATGAAATTCTCGCGACGGAGGCCACCGACGTCGCAACGCTGCTGTCCGAAAATGCGGCACTGAAGGATCGCCTACTGCGCGCGCTGGCCGACGCGGAGAACGCGCGGCGCCAAGCGGATCGCAGGTCTGAGGATACACGGAAGTTTGCTATCGCGGAATTAGCGCGCGAGCTGCTGCCGGTTATCGATAACCTTCAGCGCGTGCTCCAGGTGAAAAACGCGACATCGTCCCCCGATAACGATGCCCTGGTAAAGGGTGTTGAGTCGACGTTGAGAATGTTTCTCCAGACGCTAGAGCGATTTGGCGTCAAGAAGATTGCTGCATTCGGACAACGATTTGATCCATCTCTGCATGAGGCGCTGATGGAGGCGGACGACGACACACATCCTCCGGCAACGGTAATGCAAGTCCTTGAGGATGGTTATATGATTCATGATCGTCTGTTGAGACCAGCACGAGTTGTTGTGTCAAAGCGGCGCCTGGCGACGAACCAGAAGTCTGCGCCTCAGGACTGATACAGCATGGCTGCGGATCGGGGTCATAATCGCTCCAAGGGATGGTCGAAGCTGCCTGGCACCGAAATGGCGGTTCCAGGAGGTGTTCCACCGGCGCTCATATACAAAGCCGAACGTGCGGTGACCCAGTCTGCTCGGGGTCGGCGACGTTGGATACTGGAGTTTGAACGAAGTGCTAGGCCGTTCATCGAGCCGTTGATGGGGTGGACTGGAAGCAGCGATCCGTTCGCTCCGATTCGTCTTGAATTTCCCGACTGTGAAAGTGCCGTCGATTTTGCGGAAAAGAATGGTTGGAACTATCGGCTTATCGATCCGCCAACTCGTCCAGGCCGGAAGCGTTAACGCATCGATTCGCGAGAACCCTGATGATCAAAGATGTGATTACTTGGCTTGACGGAAGTGTTTCGGATGAGGTTCGCCTGGCCGCGGTCCTCGATATCGTCCGGCAGTTTAAAGGTTACGCAACAGGCTTGTTTTTCAACATATTGCCGCCACCTCCAGCACCGATCGATGGCGACCTCACAGGCGCGGTAGGCATCGCAGCGCTGATGGACCAGGCGCGCGCCTCCGGCGGAAAGATGGAAAACGTCATCGCCGACCGATTAAAGCGGTACGACGTGACCATCGAGCTTCGCAGGTTCGACATTCTGGCATCAGACATTGCAGATGTTGCCGTTCGCGAAGCCAGGTTCGCCGACACCTTCGTTTTGATCAGACCCAACGGCTCACAAGATCCCGACCGTCTCGTCGAGGGACTCCTTTTTGGATCAGGCCGTCATATTTTTTTGGTCCCCGAAGTCGAACGCCCGAAATCCATTATTTTCGACCGGATTCTGGTCGCGTGGAACACGAGCCGCGAATCGACGCGGGCTGTGGTTGAAGCAATGCCGTATTTGCGGATAGCTAAGGAGGTGTCGGTCGTGATGGTTGCCGACGAGCCCGGCAAAGAGATGGAAGGAACCGCGGGCGACGCGATCAAGAAGCATTTGAAGCATCATGGCATCGCAGCGGAACTCCATCGAGTCAAATGCCGGAACGGTAATGTAGGCGAAACATTGCTCGCGGAAGCCAAGAAAAAGAGAAGTGACTTGATCGTTCTAGGCGGATACGGCCATACTCGCCTTCGCGAGATGCTTCTCGGCGGCGTGACTTATCATTTGATGCACAATTCGCCGGTTCCGCTTCTCATGGCGCATTAATTAAACCTAATGCAAATTGTATTTAGGAAGTTAAGAGGCGGTCGAAGATTACATATTCACGTTGGAGGAACAGGCGATCTAACGTTCAAGAACATAGGTGCCCGGCGCATCGGCAATTGGGGCAAGGCCGATTGCCGTGTTCCCAAGTAGCGGTGGCGCGACCCGCCCGGTCGAGTGACGAGCCAGCCAAGACTGCCACGTAGGCCACCAGCTCCCTTCAAAGCGGGGTGCGGTCGTCATCCATGTTTCCGGATCAGTATCGCGATCGGCTATATTTTTTGTCGCCATCTGGAAACTGCGGTTCTTGTGGCCAGGTTCACTCACGATACCGGCATTGTGACCGCCTGTCGTAAGCACAAAAGTGACGTCGGTATCGGTCAAATGGTGGAGTTTGAACACGGACCGCCAAGGCGCGACATGATCTTTTTCTGTTCCAACCGCGAAAATCGGAACTCGAATGTCCGTCAGGAAGATCGTCCGACCGTCAACTTTATAGCGGCCGCTGGCAAGATCATTGTCCAGATAAAGGCGCCGGAGATATTCAGAATGCATGCGATAAGGTAGTCGGGTCGCGTCGGCGTTCCATGCCATCAGGTCGTGCATTGGCGGCCTTACGCCCAGCAGATAACTGCGCAGCGCGCGCGACCAGATCAAATCGTTCGACCGAAGCAGCTGGAACGCGCCGGCCATCTGATGCGTATCAAGATAGCCCTGTTCCCATGTCATGCTCTCCAGGAACGAAACTTCGCTTTCGCTGATGAACAAGCCGAGCTCGCCCGGATCGGTGAAATCGACCAGCGTCGCCAGCAATGTGAGGCTTGCGAGCCGATCGACTCTATTTCGCGCCATCGCGGCGGCAGCGATCGCCAATAATGTCCCGCCAAGGCAATAACCGACCGCGTGCGTTTTGCGATGATCGCAGATTGCGTCGATTGCCCCGAGTGCAGCGACAATGCCAAGTTCGCGATAATCGTCCATGCCAAGGTCGCGATCAGATCCGGTTGGATTTTTCCATGAGATCATAAAAACCGTATGCCTGCGCTCGACCAAATATCGAACAAGCGAATTATGCGGGGAAAGATCGAGGACATAGTATTTCATGATCCATGCCGGAACGATAAGTACGGGTTCGGCATAGACATCATCGGTAGTCGGCGAATATTGAATGAGCTCGATCAGGCGATTGCGATAGACTACTTTGCCCGGCGTAACAGCGACGTTCACGCCCACTTTGAATTGCTCCGCCCCGACCGGAGGCCTGCCGCCGACCAACCGCAGCCAATCCTCGTGGAAATGCTGCATCCCCCTGACCAGATTCAATCCGCCCTGCTTAATTGTAGCAGTGCTGACCTCCGGATTGAGCCATGCAATATTTGAAGGCGATACCACGTCGAGGAGCTGGCGAGTGACGAATTCGACCACCCGCTCGTGATGTTTGTCGAGTCCGTCGACGCCGGTGGTGGCATTGTGCCACCATTGCTGATGCAGCAAGAAGTTCTGATAAATCAATTTGTGCGGCCACTGTTGCCATTCCACGGCAACGAAACGGTCATCCTGCGGAAGAGGATCGATACAGGGCGATGGGTTGGATGTACTCATACATTGCATCCAATACAACCCGATTCGGCCCGCCTTCCGCCATGCCTTCTCGACAAGCTGCGCCTGTTTCCCCGGCGACATCCAAAGATGCCCAAGCCAATCAAAGTATGCCTCTGAAAGCCCAACCGGGCTTATGCCGGCGGTAAGCCGCCCAATACGAGCTCGAAAGACGCGATCGATACTGCGCCAGGCAACATCGGATACTCGATCCGTATCTTGGCTTGCATCCGCAAGATGTGTTTGCATATCCGTCTTTAAGCCCTCTTTCCTCACCGAGGCGCCACCCTCACGCGAAGGCGCCTTAATCATGTCGGTCATGACTTGCGTCCTAATAAGTATCAGATCCTTGTCATCTAGGATATCGCAGCTGCTCTCAGTGAACCAAATTTCGATCTGGTTGAGCCAGGAGGCCCGGGTCGGCGTGAAGTGGATGTGCACGTTGGGATGCCGCTTGAGCCAGCGGTCGTTCTTCAGCTTGTGAGTGTTGAGATTGTCGAGGATAACATGGATTTGCCGCTTCGGCTGCTCGGCCACGATCCGGTTCATAAAGTCGAGGAACTCGATGCGCCGGCGGCGGCTATAGTGCTTGGCGCGGACCTCGCCGCTGGCAATGAGGGCCGCGAACAGCGCCGTGGTGCCATGCCGTGTGTAGTCGTGCGATTGGCCAGTGAGTGCCCGCCCGTTGGGCAGCTACGGAAATCCGACGCCCTCTTGGCCGCCGCCGTCGCCGGACCCCGGCTTACTGGCAAGAATCCCTGCATGGATGTCGGTCGCTGACGCGTTGTTGCTTCTGCTTTTCTTCGCGAGGGGAAGATGAGGCGCGCCTTTGGCCGATTATCGTTCGCGACAGCGCTCCGATTGAAGCTGTCATCGTCGCGGTAACCGAACAGAATCACGAGCGACCTCGGCAGAAAGCGCGGCACATATCGGAGGGGCGCGGCTCGGATCGATTATGTAGTCAATCAATTCCTTCATCGTTTCCGCGCGAGCCACTGCGACACCGCGTTGGCGAGCGGCATGGCGGGCATGACGAGGAAGAACGACTGCACGATCGCCCACTGGTATGTGTCGTAGGGCGGTGGCAGCGCGGGGATGCCCATCCCGCAGCCTCCCTTGGCGGGGATGCGTCCAAAGCCCCATGACGCCGGGCACATTGAGTCCACCATCACCAGCCCGAAATGCACCGAGGCGGTCACGCCGGCGATCAGGATGATGAGCTTTGCGCCCCACCAGGAATTCTGCGCAAGCTTCATTCGGTTGGTTTCGACCTGCGCGTTGAGATAGGCGCGGAAGGCTTCAAGATCGATCGTGGCGCCGTGGCGGAAGCCCTCAAGCTCGGCGTTGGCGCGCTTGACCTGCCAGTCGAGGAACTTTCCCGCGAGGCCGGGGATCGCCGAGAGGACCGCGAACAGAAGATTGAGCATCAGTCGCGCCTCCCGACCGGCGTTGTCGTCTGGACCCGCAGGAGGATGTTGGCCACGTTGAAGCCGAGCAGCGTCCAGGCGGCGGCCTGTGGCGTCATGATCGATTCCCAGAGCGGGAACGAGGCTGCGTATTCGACGATCTGACCCGCCGCGATCAGAGCGGCGGGAATCGCGTTCACGATGACGGTGCGCCATCCCTTCAGGCGATTGAGCCAGCCGTTGATTTCGGCGCGCCAGTACCATCCGGCCGTCGCGATGACGGCGAGAGCGATGATGACGACGATCATGGTTGTTCTCCTTCTTCGGCCGCGCCCGCCCGGTCGGCGGTCGCATTCTCGTTGACTTCGATCGGTGGAAGATCGGCCGACGTCCTGCGGCGCCAGGCGCGGATGACCGCGATGGCGAGCGCGACCGCGATGGCGGCGGCGGCGATGGCGAATGCCCATTCGAGCGCGCCCCAGCCGGAGCCCGCGCCTGTTGCGGCGACGGTGGCGGTCGCGGCGCCCGCCCCGGCCGCGATCTCAGGCAGTGGCGCAGGCTTGCCGGCAACGCGATCGGCGACTTCGGAATCCAGGCGACATAGCGCCCACAGCACCGGCATGGTGCCGAGCTGGGTATCGACGTGCGCGGCATCGAACACGCCGTCGCGGACATATTTGCCGCGCGTGTAATGGTTCGAACCGGCCCAGACATAGGGGCTGTTTATGCCCCGCCGGATATAGCCGAAGCCGTTGAAGCGCTCGCTTTCGTAGCCGATGCGTTCGACCGGCCAGTCCTTGATCGCGTGCAGGCCCTTGAGGCGCAGCGCGTCGATCGCCGCTTCTTCCCACGTTGCGAACGGACCGCGGCCGGCCGGGACGAGCCGCGTGCGCGTGCCCTTGCCGATGATGTGCTCGCCGTTATGGAGCACCCCGGCGAAGTTGCAGGACGACTCGCGCAGATGCAGCAGACCGATGAAGAACCATGGAACGCCGGTCTGCCGTTCGACCGCGAGATAGCGCGCGCGGCCGGCGAGGATACGCTGCGCGGCGGCCTCGCATTCGGCGGCGCGCGTAACCTTCATGTCGCGCCACAAATTGCGATATCCGGCCGCCATGGCCGGGAAGGTCAGGGTCATAGGTCTTCTCCTGAAACGACGAAGCCCGCGCGCGGCGGGCTTTCGTTGAGAATGCGGGGATGTGCGTGACGCCGTTCAAGCCGGCGGGTGCTTCTGCTCGATCACGCGGTCGATCTTCTTCTCGATCTTGTCGAGGTGGCTCATGATGCGGCCTTCGAGATCCTTCATGCTGGTCGCCGTCACGAAGCTCGTTGCGACCAGAAGCTTGTAATTGGCGAGTTCGTCTTTCAGGGCACGCAGGGCGGCGTCGGTTTCGTTGCGGTCATGGAAGCGCAGCCAGAACAGAGCGCTGACCAGCGGCACGCCGATGACGGTGATCCACCATTGCAGGTCCATGGCCGTCCTCATGCCGCTTGTTTGAGGCTGTCGATGACGAGCCGCACCGCGATCACGGTCGCATCCTGCAGATCGCGCCGGTCCTCGATCCGGCTGTGCATCGTGCCGGCGATCAGCCGATTGTCGATCCCGGCCTGCGATCCGTTTTCGCGATAGAGCTTCTGCCGCCCGATCGGGCCGGACGCCTGATAGAAATTGACGACATTCTTGATCGTATCCGGCACGGCGTTGCCGCCGGATGCCATCAGCGACGGATTGCACCACCACCATTTCGACGGATCGAACGCGACGAGGAGCGGCAGGCGCGGGCCGCCGCCGGCGTCGCGCAGGGACCGCGCGACCGCGAGCGCGGCGGTGACGCCGAAGGAATGTCCGATCATGACCGTTGGATCGCGCCAGCCGCGCAGGGTCTGCGTCCAGCGCCGCCAGGACGCATAGTCCTCATAGGCGCAGTAATCGACGCCCTCGACGCGTTGCAGCCGCATGAGGATGGTCTTGAGCCCGGCGGAAAACACGGCGCCGCCGAGTCCGCCGAAGGCGATGACGTTGATTTTCTGCATTGGTCTTCGCGCCTCATGTGTGGTCGGAAAAAGCGAACCGGCCGCCGCGCTCCGCGCAGGACGGAAGGGCGGGCGCGACGCGGCGGCCTTGCGGGGGCTGTGCTCAGTGGGTCGATGATGCTTCGGCGCGCGATCGGCTCAGGTGATCTGCTCGATCCAGAAGCGGGTGATGTTCGCCGAGGCGTAGCCGTCGAGCGACGAGAACTTGTGCTGTAAGCGAAGGGTGTCGCCGGCCGTCAGCGAGATGATGCCTTCGGTGCAGATGACGATCTTGCCGCTGTTGCCCGCGTTGTTCGAGGCCGACGATGCCGAGGGCAGCACTTCGGTCGTGCCGTTCTTGAGCAGGCGGCCATGCATGGAGGTGGGCAGGTTGGTGCCGTTCTGCGTCCAGCCGAGGGAATAGCCCAGCTTGTAGAGCCCGGTGCTCGGCGCGGTGAAGACGTTGGAAGCAAAAGCGTTCGCGGTGTCCAGATCCTCGTTGTTGATGTCGGTGTTAACGTAGGTCGTCGCGGCGTAGTGGTCGTAGTTGATATAGGCGGAAAGCTTCGCCATGGCCGGGAAGGAGACCTTGCCGGTCGCCTTGTCGATCGACAGGCCGGTGTGGAAGGCCGATCCGTCCGGCGAGACCTTGATCGTGAAATTGTCATCCCCGAGCAGCCCGAACAGCGCCCGCGTGCTGAAGCCGTCCTGGAAGACGAAGCCCGCATCCTTCGCGGCGGCGCTTTTGTTCAGCGTGACCCGCAGATCGCCCGATCCGGGCGTCACGTCATCATGACTGAAGAGGATGGCGTCGGATTTGACCGCGAGCCGGTTCGTCGTATCGGCCGCGGTGAGAATACCGAGCTTGGGCAGCGTGCCGTCGACGGCACCGACGAGCGTGAGGCATTCCAGGCCAGTCCCGGACGAGACATCCCAGAAGGTTAGCCCCCCAGTT
>NZ_JBKBVB010000168.1:0-7003 GCF_046289595.1 Pseudorhodoplanes sp. | reverse complement strand
GTCCGGTGCGGTGCCGGGATCGGGGACGCGCGCGCCGATCGGTCCGACCTGATCGACGCTCGTTCCCCACGTGACCTGGGGCTGCAAGCCGGCGGCATTCAGCGACAATTCTCGGTCGAAGCTTGCATCGTCGTCGCTGTGAAGGTCGCGCCAGGCACGGACGGCCTGCTCCCATAGCGGCCCGCCGGGCGCGTGGCGCCGGCCATGAAGATAATCGAACGTCGTGTCGTCCGCAGCGATGATCCCGGTGCGCGAGCCGAGTTCGACCGCCATGTTGCACAATGTCAGCCGCGCCTCGACCGGCATCGCCCGCACGGCGGAGCCGCAGAATTCCACCGCAAAGCCAACGCCCGCGCCGGCGCCAAAACGTCCGATTGCGGCAAGGATCACGTCCTTGGCCGACACGAACGGCGCCAGCGTGCCGTCGAGCCTAAGCCGCATCGATTTCGGCTTCCCCAGCACAATCGTCTGCGTGGCGAGAATATGCAGCGCGTCGGTCTGGCCGACGCCGAAGGCCAGGGCGCCAAGTGCGCCATGGGTACAGGTATGACTGTCGGTGCACAGGAATGTGGTGCCGGGCAGCGTCAGCCCGAGTTCGGGCCCGATCACATGCACGATGCCCTGGTCGGCATCGCCGATGTCGAAATGGCGCAGCCCGGCCTCGCGCATCAGGTCGCGCATTTCGAAGACATAGCGGCGGCTCTTGGCGTCGACGTGGTGCTCGCGGCCCTCGTCGGTCGAGACCGCGTGGTCGGTGACCGCGAAATTCAGTGGCGGCGAGAGCATGGTCAGCCCGCGCTTGCGCAGATCGGGAATGGCGATCAGGCCGGAGAGATCGTGCAGGAAAAAGCGGTCGACATGGATGAGATCTTCCGCGGCGGACAGCGTCTTGATCACGTGCTGCGACCAGAGCTTGTCGAGCAAGGTCTGCGGCCGGGCGGCGGTCATGCTCCCTCCGGCGGCGTGTCATGCCGGTAACGGGCTTCGAAGGCGCGCAGTTCGGGAAAGCCCACCAGCGCATGGCCTTGATCCGCAGTCAGCGGCGGTCCGGACAGGGCTGCGGAGACCTCTCCGCGCCGCAGCGCAGCGAAGACCGCGGCGATCGCGCCGGCCGAGGCGAGCCACGCGATGCTCGGGTAGATCGCGAAGGCAAAGCCCATCTGCGCCAGTGTTGCGGAAGGCAGCAGCGGGGTTTTTCCGCCGGGCACCATATTCGCCATGGTCGGACGCCCGGTATGCCGCGCCAGCCGCGCCAGCTGCGCCTCGGTCTCCGCCGCATCAACGAACAGGATGTCGGCACCGGCGGCAGCATAGGCATCGCAGCGCTTCAGGGCCGCGTCGAAGCCCTCCGGCGCGAGCGCGTCGGTGCGCGCGATGACCATGATGCCGTCGGTGTCGCGCGCTTCCACAGCAACGCGAATGCGCTGGACCATCTCTGCAACCGGTACCACGCGCTTGCCGTCGAGATGGCCGCAGCGGCGCGGCGCTTCCTGGTCGTCGATTTGGATGGCGGCGGCGCCCGCCCGTTCGTAATCCTGCACTGTGCGTCGCAGACTGACGAGACTGCCGAACCCGGACTCGCCGTCGGCAATCAGCGGCAGCGGGCAGCAGCGCCGCAGGATTGCGATGCGGTCAGCAAACTCCGTGTGGGTCGCAAGTCCTGCGTCCGGCAGGCCGAGCGTGGCGTGCAGCGCATACCCGGTCAGGTAGGTGGCCTCGAATCCAGCTTCGAGCGCCAGCAGTGCCGTGATGCCGTCATAGACCCCCGGAGCCTCGAAAAATCGTCTTTCCGCGAGCAGGCGGCGCAATCTGACGGAAGCGCGCATGGTCATGGGCGAAAGCATCATTTGCCGCATTGATCTTAGGAAGATATATTCAGTAAATCATCGGTGGTCAAACAGCTTCGATGATCGCGATCCAACCGGCGCTCTACAATGTCCGGTCAAATGAGGCCGAAGCGAAAATAGCGCCGCGGCTCTTGTTCATAATTGTCCGGTCATTTAGGCTGAGCTCAGTTCAAAAATTCGGGCCGTGGCTTGCGCACGTAAAGCGCCGGAAACATGGGAGGAGGAGGGTGATGAGGAAGGGTGTACGTACCGCAACATCGGCGCTTGTGATTTCGTCAGCGTTCCTGGGTTTGACCGCACTGGCTGCGGCTCAGGCCTTTCCGACACGCCCGGTGACGCTGCTTGTACCCTTCCCGCCCGGCGGGGTTATCGACACCACAGCGCGCGTGATCGAGGGAGACCTCGCCAAGGAGCTTGGCCAGCCGGTCGTCATCGAGAACAAGGGTGGCAGCGGCGGCAATATCGGTTTCAGCATGGCCGCCCGCGCACAGCCGGATGGCCACACCATTGTGATGGTGCCCAACGCAACCGCTGTGATGAATCCCTACACGTTCAAGAATTACCCGATCGATCCGGCCAAGGATCTGACGGGAGTTGCGCTGATAGGCGAAACCTATCTCGGTCTCGCGGTGCAGGCGAGTTCGCCCTTTAATTCCGTCAAGGACATCATCGAAGCGGCGAAAGCCAAGCCAGGTGAATTGACCTTCGGGCATGTCGGACCCGGTTCGGCGCACAACATTGCCGGCGCTCTGCTGAACAAGAAGGCCGGGATCAATATCCAGCCGGTGCCGTTCCAGGGAGCCGGACCCGCGCTGCAGAGCGCACTCGGCGGTCACATCACGATGAGCTATGGAACACTGGCCGGCATCCTGCCATATGTCGAAGGCAAGCAGATGAAGCTCATCGCGCTGGCCGAGCCCGCACGGATCAAGCAGCTGCCCGATGTTCCGACCATCAACGAGACCGTGCCTGGTGTGGAGGTGACGTCCTGGGTCGGCGTCTTTACCGCGGCCGCGACGCCCAAGCCGATCGTCGAACGCTTGAACGCGGCGATCAATAAGGTGCTCGCTCTTCCGGAGGTGAAGCAGAAGCTCGATCGCATCGGTGTTGTTCCGACGCCGGAATCGGTCTCCGCTTTCAACGACAAAGTCCGCAAGGACTTGGTGTTCTGGAAGGACGCCATCAAAGAGGCCGGAATTGAGGCGCAATAGCGCGAGCCTCGCTGCCCCGCCTTTGCGTAGCTGCTCATCAAACGGGTGCGGTCGCGATGTGGCCGCACGGAATACCGATCGTGAAATCCGTCGCAGATGCTTTGCAAGACGTCATCGTGACCGAAGAGATCGCGGCGGCGACGCCGTTCTGGGCAGTTCTCGCGATCGGACTTGCCGGACGCCTCGCCGCGGATTTCGGTGCGCGGGTGATCCGCGTGTGTTGCGATGCCGACCCCCTTGGCGATTTTCCCGCAGATCCGGACGCCGTCTTGGCGACAGCGCATCGCGATGCCCTGCGCAACTTTCTATGCGCCGGCAAACAGCTGTCGAGCAATTCGGCGCCCACAAATTTAGGCCCGTATGCGGATCGCGGCGTTCACATCAGGATGCGTTATGCGCATGACGAACCGGCGCATCGGGGAATGCTGGCGGCGCTTTGCAAGGACGTGGTGTTTTCCGAGGAGGCAGCGAACGCGGAAGCTGCAAGTCGGGCGGCGAGCGAATTCACCATCGCCGCCCGCAGCGGCCTGTTGGATATCGTGGGACGATCCGATGCGCGCCCGCTGATGATTGGCGGCCATCAGATTGCGTACTCCACCGGGCTATCCGGCTTTCTGGCGATGGCAGCGCTGCTGCACGATCCGCAACTGGCTCGCGCCGATGTTTCGGCGCTTGGCACCGCATTCTGGATCAACTGGAAGTCGCTTGCCGCCGCCGCACAGGGCCGCGCGGTGCCGCGCCGCAATGCGGAGCGCGGCAAGTGGCGTACCGCCCCATGCGCAGACGGCCATGTTGCGCTCATTTATTTCGATCGCGACTGGCCGCAGATTGCCAAAATGACCGGCGACCCGCAGATGCAGGCCTTGGCCGCCGCGCGCGGCTGGACCGATCGCGACACGCTGAACGAACTGGAGCGTGGTCTTGAAGCGTGGACCGCGCACCATACGCGGCGCGACATCGCGGCTGCTTCTAAGGCCTTTGGCCTCGCCTTCGGGCCGGTCTGGACTCCGGCTGAATTGCGCGACGATCCGCAATATCGTACGCGCAACTTCTTCGCTCCGGCTGCCGGAAACGGAAGCGCCGCGCCTTTCCTGCGGCCGCCGGTGGTTGTGGCGGCGCAGGCAGACGCGGCAGGCCCGGCGCGGCGCGGCAGGCGGGCCGGCGGGTCCGGACCATTGTCCGGCATCCGCGTGATCGATCTCGGCATCCTCACCGCCGGCGCCAGCACCTCGGCGATCCTCGCCGATCTCGGCGCCGACGTAATCAAGGTGGAATCGCCGACCTATCTCGATCCGTTCCGTGGCACGCCCGGCACCAGCCGCGCCGAAGGCTGGTGGAACAAGTCTGACGCCTTCAAGTCCACCAACCGCAACAAGCGCGCCATCTGTCTCGACCTCAAGGCGCCCCGCGGCCGCGACGTGTTTCTGGCCTTGTGCCGGCAGTCCGATGTGGTGATCGAGAATTTCCGGCGCGGCGTGATGCGCAGACTCGGCATCGGCTATGACGCGCTGCGCGCGGCCAATCCGGGCCTCGTTCTGGCATCGGTGTCCAGTCAGGGCGAGGACGGCCCCGACGCCGATACCATCTCCTTCGGCTCGACGCTCGAAGCGATGTCCGGTCTTGCCGCCTTGACTGCCTACGAGGACGGGATGCCGCTCGTTACCGGCATGGACCTGAACTACCCCGATCAGGTCGGCTCCGTATTCGCGGCCGCGGCGATCATTGCGGCGCTGCGTTCCACGTTACGCACTGGAACCGGCGCGCATCTCGACATTTCGCAGCGCGAGCTTGCGACCTTCCTGCTCGGGGAGCAGGTGCTGGCGGCCGGCGACGTTGCGCCCTGTCTCGGCAACGCCTCGCCGGACTATTTCCTGCAAGATGCGTTCGCGGCGAAGGACGGCTGGGTCGCGGTCAGCATCAAGGATGCGCAGCAATGGGCCGCCGTCCTGGCGGTGAGCGCTGCGGACGAGAAACCAGCCGCGGCGGATGCCGGATCGTGCAAGGCATTGCTGACGACGTGGATGAGCGAGCGGGACGTGGAGACCGTCTGCGCGCTGCTGGACGGAATCGGCGTTGCCGCAGCGCCCGTGCTCGACGGGCAGGGCGCCTTGGCCTATGCGCAACGCCTCGCGAATGACGCGATCCGGCCGCTTGCGACATCGCCCGCAGGCGACATCGTCAAGGGCTTCCCGCTGCATTTTCCCGAACGACCGATCGAGGTGCGGTGTGCCGCCCCCGATCTCGGCCAGCATACCGGCGACGTCTTGCGTGAGCGGCTTGGGCTGAGCGATAGCGAAATCGATGAGCTGATGCGCGACAATGTGATCGGGACGCGGCCTGCCTCGCCGAACGCATCGCGGCTCGATTGAGCGCAGCTTCCCGCAGACCGGCAGGTGTGTCAGCAGGTGCATGTCAGATGAAAGCTGTGCGTTGCCATCAATGGGGCGGACCCGACGTGCTCGCCGTCGAGGAGGTCGAAACACGGCCGGCCGGGCCGGGCGAGGTGCGCATCCGCGTCGAGGCCAGCGCCGTGAACTTCACCGACACGCTGATCGTCGCCGGCAAGTATCAGTTCAGGCCGAAGCTGCCGCATATCCCGGGCCACGAGCTTGCCGGCATCGTGCTGGAGGTTGGCGACGGCGTCACCGGCTGCGCGGCGGGCGATCGGGTCATGGCCTCGGCGCGGCAGGGCGGCGGTTTTGCCGAGGACTATGTCGGTCCGGCGGACAAGGTGTTTCCGATTCCGGACAATCTCGGATTCGAAGCTGCGGCCGGCTTCATCATCGGTTTCGGGACGGCCTTTTTCGCACTCAAGTATCGCGGCCTGCTGCAGCCCGGAGAAACCCTGCTGGTCAACGGCGCTGCCGGCGGTGTGGGACTTGCCGCGATCCAGGTCGGCAAGGCGCTCGGCGCGCGCGTCGTCGCCTGCGCCTCGACGCCTGAAAAGCTCGCGCTTGCTGCCTCGTATGGCGCCGATTGCTGCATCGACTATGCGCGGGACAGCGTGCGCGACAATGTGCTCGCCTTCACCGGTGGCAAGGGGGTCGACGTGGTGTTCGATCCGGTCGGCGGGACGGCCTTCGATCAGGCGATGCGTGCCGTCGGCTGGCATGCCCGCATGCTGATCGTCGGCTTTGCATCGGGCAGCTGGCAGCAGATTCCAGCCAATATCGTGCTGGTGAAGAACATTTCGGTGATCAGCTCGCTCTGGGGCGCGGAACTCGAACGCGATTCGCAGTTCGGCCGGAAGGTGCTGAACGAGGCGCTGGCGCTGTATCGCGACGGTCTGCTGCGTCCGCTGCCGGGCAAGACCTATCCGCTCGACCGCGCCGCCGATGCGCTGCGCGACATGATGAACCGGAGCATCAGCGGCAAGAGCGTGGTGCTGCCGCGGGGTTAGCGAGCGGGTGCTTCACGTTGCGGGTCAGGCCCGGCCATGACGAGTGGAGAGGGGCCGCTTGCGGATCAGTACGCGGCGCTCGGCCTCGAACACAATCCTGTCGTCCTGATTGAGGCCGGTATGGCGGAAGCGCACGATCCCGGCATCGGGACGCTCTGCCTCCTCCGTGCCGAGAACCTCGCTGAAGGCATAGAGCGTATCGCCATGCACAACCGGATGCTTCAGCCGCAGGCCGGTGATCGACAATTCGGCGAGCGCATTCTCGGCGGTGTCCTGCGCCGCAAGGCCGATCACGATCGAGGCGGTGACGCCGCCGAACACGATCCGGGTCCCGAACGGCGTCCCGCTCATCAAATGCTCGTTGAAATGGCCGTCGGCCGTGTTCATTACCAGATTGGTGATGAACACGTTCTCCAGGTTCTCCACTGTCTTGCCCCGGCTGTGGCGGATCACAAGGCCGGGTGTGAAGTCCTCGAAATAATTGTGCGATCCGGTCAGGGCAGGGTCGTTCACGGCATCACCTATGCCAGCAGGCGGTCGGAGAT
>NZ_JBKBVB010000018.1:0-47638 GCF_046289595.1 Pseudorhodoplanes sp. | reverse complement strand
CGGTTTGCGCCAGCGCCTCGTCGGCGGGCGCATGCGGGTCGAGGGCCGCGATCTCGAAATGCCAGGCGCCCGCGAGATGCACGCGGTCGTCCTGGCGTGAGAGCCGGATGGTTTCGGCCGACCAGGCCTCATAGCTCTGGCGCAGCAGCGGCAAATCAAGCAGCCACTCGCCCGGATAGTCGACGATATCGAGGGTGAGTTCGCGCATCGCGCGATTCTGCGACTGATATTCGATGATGAGACGCAGCTCGCTGATCTGCCTGGTAGATTCCGGCCAATGCCGTTCCTCTAGAAGCTGTCTGAGATGCGCTTCGTAGGCAAAGCGCGGCACGGTGTCGTCCGGTTGCGGCGACAGGCGCGCTCGTGCGATCCGTCCCGAGGCCATTGCCTCGAACACCGGAAAGCGGCCGCCGCGCAGGAGGCCATGCACCAAAGCCGTGATGAAAACCGTCTTGCCGGCCCGCGACAGGCCGGTCACGCCGAGTCGGATCGTCGGCTCGAACAGGCCGTGACCATATTCCAGCAGCGCCCGTGAGGTGAGGCGGGCCTGCTCGACGATCTTGGAAATAACGTTCGCCATCCGTTTCGGCCGGCACGCGTGCCGCGCCGGGGATCGGCGCGGTCACAGCCGGCTAAAGATAAGGCCGTTGCGGGGCGATGCTAGTTGCCGCGCCGTTCGGCCTGCCAGACGCCGGAACATTCGCCTTTGGCCGATTGCCAGCGCCCAGAGCCGGAGGTGCGCGTTAGGCGGCCGCTGCCGCTTGCGCTCTGGTCACCGCGGGCGACATTGACCCGGGCGGTCCCATTGCCTGCCACGCTGCCGGAAATCCGAAAGCTCGAGCCGGCAGGATCGGCATGCCCGACACGACCGCCCTTGATGCGCACAGCATATCGGTAGCCGCGATCGCAGGTGCCTTTTTCGGTAATGATGAGCACACTCCACAATCCGTCAAAGGCGCTCGATGCCGGGCTCGGTCTTTTCTTTGCGGCAAAGGCATCGGAGGGTGCAGCCAGTGCAAGGACGGCTGCAAGAAGGCCGGCGGGCGCCAATCGTGCCATTTTCATCGTCGTTCTCATTGGCGCCTGGGTCATTGCGCCACCTTTCTTGGCTTGGTGGAAGCTTCATCCGGAGTCGTGAAGAACGGCTTTGGGCCCGCGCCCCTGGCAAATCCGACCTCGTATAGCGCCTTCATATAGTCCGGGTCGAAAGCGCCGCGTGCAGGAGCGCTGAAATCCTGGTCGACATAGGCAACGTGAAAACCTATTCCACTGCGCTTTGCGGTCGAATAGGCGCGATCAATCGCGTTGCGGGTGACGAACTTGATTGCTGCGCTGACCGACCGGCCAAGAATGCTCAGCGTGGTTCGCTCGGTCAGCTGAAACTCAGGTGTGAGTTTCATGTTGGCGATGATGTAGAAGTCGGTTGCCGGAAGTTTGGTCGTGCTGGTGCTGAACAGCATCGAGTCGGGTGCGATGTAAAACTGGTCGGCAAGCCCGCCGTCGACATGCATCTCCTCGAATTTGCGGCCATTGCCCTCGACACCGATCAGCACGGGCGGAAATGCGCCGGGAATGCTGATGGCTGCGATCATGACCTTGCGTATAAGGTCGAGAGCGGCTTTGTCGGCATAGGTTGCAATGGCGCCAATATCCCAAGCCACAGGCCGTCCGGCATCGAGATTTGTCGTGATAATAAAGAGCCGCCGGCCGCGCGCGTGCTCGGCCGCAATCTCTTTCAGCAGCTCAGGCGTGACACGCTTCTCGATCAGGCCGTGGAGCGGCCAGGTATCGAGAAAGCTCTCGCCCTTGCCGCCGACCTCGAAAATATCGATGGCGCTGATGGTTGTGTAGGCGTCGCGCAACTGCTCGTCGTAACGCGCTCCCAGAAAGGCGAAGGGCGCAATCAGCGCGCCGGTGCTAACCCCGGTAACCAAGGAGAATTCCGGACGGGTGCCGGCCTTCGACCAGCCGCTGAGGAGTCCTGCGCCGAAGGCGCCATCCTCGCCGCCGGTGGACAGGATCAGCCAGGGGCCCGGGCTTGCCGGCAAGGCCCTCAGATATTCGCGTTCTGAATCGGCCCAGAAGCGCGCATCCGGCATGTTCGCGATCGCAGCGACCTCCTGGTCGCGCGCCGTGAAGGCCGTACGAGGCAGAGGGCCGGGAGCCGATTGTGTGGCCGGTGCTGCTTTTGGCGTCTTTTTTGGTGCCTTCTTTTTCGCTTGGGCGGAAAGGAACTCACCGTCCGCGAATGCGGATTGGGCCGCTGTAGATGCCGTCGTCCAAGGCCAGGCAACGGCGATCGCCACCAGGGCCGCAAAACCGAATCGAATCTGCCTTTTGAGTTTCACGTGCATTCAACAATCTTGTCGCAAGCGCTCTGTTGACGCAATTCACGCAGAGCCACACCGGGGCTCCATTCACATACGAAACCCGTGTGACGGCAGTTTCGGGTCTTTGCAGCGCCGGAACGCCAGTTCGTTCTTCGGAAAAAGCTCCAGTATTAGGAAATGAACACGGAAAATGCCGCTCATGTGACGGCAACAGCACCACGCGCATTGGAGCGGGACATTTTGTCGTAAAAGTCCTCCCCCCAGATGCTCGCGCGGCCTGGCGTCGAAATGCGCATCGAGCGTCAGACCTCGGCCTGCGGCGCCCCTTTGGGGAACCGGTGCAGGCTGGGGCGCAAGGCGGCCCGCAGTCTCAGTTTTCAATGGATCAGACGGCCGCGAACCTCGGCGCTCCGCGGACGGTGGCCTCTCTCACGATTTGGCGGGGGAGATTGCAGAATTGAGACTTTTCGGGCGCTTGCCGGGGCAAATGGGCTGCGCTAAGGCTCCCGAACTTCCTTCTTGGAACGAATCCGAGCTGGGTGAGGGGGTCATCCAGCGGTCGTGCCGCGGGAAGGCCGAGGGACGGGTTTTGGCTGCCGACGGGCTGCTTGTTCCCGTGAGGAGAAGCATGAGCGACCTGCTACAGGACTACTTGCCGCTCGTGGTGTTCATTGGGGTTGCGCTGGGGCTCAGCCTGGCGCTCCTGATTGCGCCGTTTATCGTCGCGTACCGCCAGCCCGATCCCGAAAAGCTGTCTGCATACGAATGCGGATTCAACGCGTTTGACGATGCGCGCATGAAGTTCGATGTTCGTTTTTATCTGGTTGCGATCCTCTTCATTATTTTCGATCTCGAAGTCGCGTTTCTGTTCCCGTGGGCGGTGACGTTTGGTGAGTTGGGCACCTTCGGATTCTGGTCGATGATGGTGTTCCTTGCCGTGCTGACGATCGGCTTTATCTACGAGTGGAAGAAGGGGGCGCTCGAATGGGATTAAAGCGCGATATGGAAACGCGTCAGTCGGGTTTCGGGCCACGTCGCGCGCGCTTGCCTCGGACCAGCCGAACATGAGCGCCGTTGTTTCACCCGCCGCGAAAGGCATTCTCGATCCGCGGACCGGAAAGCCGGTCGGCGCGGAGGATGAGTTCTTTACCGGACTTAACGCGGAACTCGCCGATAAGGGGTTCCTGGTCACGACCGCCGACGACCTCATCACCTGGGCGCGTACCGGCTCGCTGATGTGGATGACCTTCGGTCTTGCGTGCTGCGCCGTCGAAATGATGCAGATGTCGATGCCGCGCTATGACGCCGAGCGCTTCGGATTCGCCCCGCGTGCAAGCCCGCGTCAGTCGGACGTGATGATCGTCGCCGGCACGCTGACCAACAAGATGGCGCCCGCGCTCCGCAAGGTCTACGACCAGATGCCGGAGCCGCGTTACGTGATCTCGATGGGAAGCTGTGCCAATGGCGGCGGCTATTACCATTATTCCTATTCGGTGGTGCGAGGCTGCGACCGCATCGTGCCCGTCGATATCTACGTGCCTGGCTGCCCGCCCACGGCGGAGGCGCTGCTGTATGGCGTGATGCTTCTTCAAAAGAAGATCCGCCGGGTCGGAACGATTGAGCGCTAGCCATGAGCGAGAAGCTGCAGGCGATCGGGGATACGATCAGCGCGGGGCTGCCGGGTGCAGTCACCGGATTCGACATCATCCATCGCGAGCTCAACGTTTACGCCAACGCCGCCGACATCGTGAAGGTCGTTCGCTTCCTGCGCGACGATCCGAACTGCCAGTTCTGGAGCATCATCGATGTCACCGCAGTCGACTGGCCGCAACGCGAGCGGCGCTTCGATGTCGTCTATCATTTTTTGTCGCCGAAACAGAATGCGCGCGTGCGAGTGAAAGTGACGACCGACGAAGCAACGCCGGTGCCGTCCATCATTTCCGAATTCCCCGGCGCCGACTGGTTCGAGCGCGAGACCTACGATCTCTATGGCGTGCTGTTTACCGGCCATCCGGACATGCGCCGCCTGCTGACCGATTACGGCTTCGAAGGGCATCCGCTGCGCAAGGATTTTCCGCTCACCGGCTTTGTCGAGGTGCGCTGGGACGACACCCAGAAGCGCGTGGTCTACGAAGCGGTCCGGCTCAATCAGGAATTCCGCAACTTCGATTTTCTCTCGCCCTGGGAAGGCACCGACTACCGGCTTCCGGGCGACGAAAAGGCGGAAGGCGGGAAGGGGGCCTGATGAAGGACACGCTCAGGCCCGGCCTCAGACACAGTCTGACTTTCGTCATCACCGACCGCCAGACGGTGCCGGAATTCTATCCGGAATCGCCGATGTTCCGAGCAATGCCGCGGGTGTTCGCTACGGGTTATATGGTCGGACTGTTCGAATGGTGCTGCACTGAACTCCTTGCCCAGCATCTTGAGCCCGGCGAGGGGTCGCTCGGCACTCATGTCGATTTCAGCCATCTGGCCGCGACCCCTCCCGGAATGACCGTGACCGTGGAGTGCGAATGCACGGCGGTTGACGGCAAGACGGTGAGCTTCTTCGTGCGTGGCCATGACGGCGTGGACGTGATCGGCGAAGGCCGGCACCAGCGCGCCGTGGTGCATTACGACAGATTCAATGCGCGGGTCGCCGAGAAGGCGCTGAAGGCGAGGGCTGCGTGATGGCATCGGCGCAGCAGCAATCCGGCGGCTGCCTCTGCGGCGCGGTCCGCTTCACCGCCACTCCTGCCGATCGTGAGGTCGGCGCGTGTCACTGCAGCATGTGTCGGCGCTGGTCCGCGGGACCGTTCCTGGTGCGCGACTGCGGAACCTCGCTGAAGGTCGAAGACAGATCCAGCCTCGGCGCCTATCGCTCATCCGACTGGGCCGAGCGCGCCTTCTGCAAGACGTGCGGCACGCCGCTCTATTACCGCTTGATCGACAAGGACATGTATTTCGTGTCGGCCGAAGCCTTCGACGATCTGAAGGACTATGCCTTCACCAGCCAGATTTTCATCGACGAAAAGCCGGCCTATTACGACTTCGCTAACAAGACGCACAACATGACCGGTGCCGAGGTGTTCGCCCAGTTCGCGCCGGGCGGAGCAGCGAATAGTAAGTAGCGAATAGCGAATAGAAGGAGTACGCGAAATCGGGATCAGTTCATACCGTGATTTGAAAGTCTGGCAGGAAGCGATGACGCTGGCGGAGCAGACCTATCGTCTCACGTCGCGCTTCTCGAAAGACGAAGTCTACGGCATGACAAGTCAAATCCGTCGGTCGGCGGTGTCCATCGCGGCAAATATCGCGGAAGGACATGGCCGTGAAAACAGCGGCAGCTTCATTCAATTTTTGCGCATGGCGCAGGGTTCGGTGAAGGAGGTCGAGACTCACTTGCTTCTGTCCGAACGGGTCGGCTTGGCGAAATCCGACGACGTCGCTCCGCTACTTCAGCGTTGCGATGAACTGGGAAGGATGATGCGATCTTTGATCCGATCGATTCAGCGCAGACAGTCAAATGACAAGGATTGAACGCCCTATTCGCTATTCGCTATTCGCTATTCGCGCTCAGTACGGGGCGCAACGGATCACTCATGTCTAGCGGCGAAAGAAACTTCACGATCAACTTTGGCCCGCAGCATCCTGCGGCACATGGCGTGCTACGCCTGGTTCTTGAGCTCGACGGCGAGATCGTCGAGCGCGTCGATCCGCATATCGGCCTGCTTCACCGCGGCACCGAAAAGCTGATCGAGCAGAAGACCTATCTGCAGGCGATCCCGTATTTCGACCGGCTCGACTATGTCGCACCGATGAACCAGGAGCATGCCTTCTGCCTCGCGGCGGAAAAGTTGCTCGGTCTTGAAGTGCCGCGCCGCGGTCAGCTCATTCGCGTACTCTATTGCGAGATCGGCCGCATCCTGTCGCATTTGCTCAACGTCACGACGCAGGCGATGGACGTCGGCGCGCTGACCCCGCCGCTCTGGGGCTTCGAGCCGCGCGAGCAGCTCATGGTCTTTTACGAGCGCGCCTCCGGCTCGCGCATGCATGCAGCGTATTTCCGCGTCGGCGGCGTGCATCAGGACTTGCCACAGAAGCTGATCGACGACATCGAGGCCTGGTGCGATCCGTTCCTCAAAACCGTGGACGACATCGATGCGCTGCTCACCGGCAACCGCATCTTCAAGCAGCGCAACGTCGATATCGGCGTGGTGTCGTTGGAGGACGCCTGGAAATGGGGTTTCTCCGGCGTGATGGTGCGCGGCTCGGGCGCGGTCTGGGATCTGCGTAAAAACCAGCCCTATGAATGCTATGCCGAAATGGATTTCGACATTCCGATCGGCAAGAACGGCGACTGCTACGACCGCTATCTGATCCGCATGGAAGAGATGCGTCAGTCGGTGCGGATCATGAAGCAATGCATCCGCCTGCTGAATGCTCCGGAGGGCAAGGGGCGCGTCTCCGCCGATGACCAGAAGGTGGTGCCGCCCAAACGCGGCGAGATGAAGCGCTCGATGGAAGCGCTGATCCATCACTTCAAGCTCTACACCGAAGGCTTTCACGTGCCGGCTGGCGAAGTCTATGCCGCGGTCGAAGCGCCGAAGGGCGAGTTCGGCGTCTATCTCATCGCCGACGGCACCAACAAGCCGTACAAGTGCAAGATCCGTGCGCCCGGATTCGCGCATCTGCAGGCGATGGACTTTCTCTGCAAGGGCCACATGCTGGCCGACGTGTCGGCCATCCTCGGTTCGCTCGACATCGTGTTCGGGGAGGTCGATCGCTGATGGCCGTTCGTCGTCTCGCGCCGAAAGAAGTGCAGCCGAAGGAGTTTTCCTTCACGCCCGAGAATATGGAATGGGCGAAGAGGCAGCTCTTGAAATACCCCGACGGCCGTCAGGCCTCCGCCGTGATTCCGCTGCTTTGGAAAGCGCAGGAGCAGGCCGGTGGCTGGGTGCCGGAAGCGGCGATCCGCTACGTCGCCGAATTCCTCGACATGGCGCCGATCCGAGTCATGGAGATCGCGACCTTCTACACCATGTTCAACCTTGCGCCGGTCGGACGCTATCACGTGCAGCTCTGCGGCACGACGCCATGCCGGCTGCGCGGCGCCGAAGACCTGATCCATGTCTGCGAGAAGCGGATCGGCCATCAGTTCGAGGTAACGCCGGACGGCGCGTTGTCATGGGTCGAGGTCGAATGCCTCGGCGCCTGCGTGAATGCGCCGATGGCCCAGATCAATTACGACTATTATGAAGACCTGACGCCGGAGACGTTCGCGAAAATTCTCGACGATCTTGCCGCCGGAAAAGAGGTGAAGCCAGGCCCGCAGATCGACCGGCAATTTTCCGCGCCCGAAGGCGGCCAGACCACGCTGCTGGAATCGCCGTCGATCAGTGGTGGCGCCGGCGCGGCGCCCGCTCAGACGCCGCTCACCGATGCCGCACCGAAAAAGCCGACCGCCGATGCCAATCAGCGCGAGGCGCCGGCCGGTGTCGATACGCTGGTGAAGGCCGCGGCGAAGGAGGGCATCTCGGTCAAGGCGACCGAGAAGGCGCTGACCGAGGACGCGCCGGTAGCCGACGAACACAAGCCGGCCTTGCTTGAGAAGGCGCGCGACGGCATCGCCGACGACCTCAAGCTGATCTGGGGAGTCGGACCGAAGCTTGAGGCGATGCTGCACCGGATGGGTGTGTTCCACTACGACCAGATCGCGTCATGGACCGAGATGAATTTGCGCTGGGTCGATCAGAAGCTCGAGGGCTTCAAGGGCCGTGCGGTCCGCGACAAATGGATCGAGCAGGCGAAGAAGCTCGCAACGGGCTGGCGGCCGTCGAGCAATGTCGGTGAGAAGCTGGAAGACTGAACCATGCTGGCTGACAAGGATCGCATCTTCAAGAATCTCTACGGCCAGCACGACTGGAGCCTCAAGGGCGCGATGGCGCGCGGCGCGTGGGACGGCACCAAGGCCATTCTCGAACGCGGCCGCGACGGCATCATCAACGAGATCAAGGCGTCTGGCCTGCGCGGGCGCGGCGGCGCAGGCTTCCCGACCGGGATGAAATGGTCGTTCATGCCGAAGGAGAGCAAGGACGGCCGGCCGAGCTATCTCGTGGTCAATGCCGACGAGTCCGAGCCCGGCACCTGCAAGGACCGCGAGATCATGCGGCACGATCCGCACCTGCTGGTCGAGGGCTGCCTGATCGCGGGCTTCGCGATGGGCGCGGTCGCGGCCTATATCTATGTCCGCGGCGAGTTCATCCGCGAACGGGAACGGCTGCAGGCTGCGGTCGATCAGGCCTATGAGGCCAGGCTGATCGGCAAGAACAACATTCACGGCTACGACTTCGACGTCTATGTCCATCACGGTGCCGGCGCCTACATTTGCGGCGAGGAAACCGCACTTCTCGAAAGCCTCGAAGGCAAGAAAGGCATGCCGCGGCTAAAGCCGCCATTTCCGGCCAATGTCGGGCTCTATGGCTGCCCGACGACGGTGAACAATGTCGAGAGTATCGCGGTCGCGCCCGACATCATGCGGCGGGGCGCGGCCTGGTTCGCTTCGTTCGGTGCGCCCAACAATGTCGGCACCAAGCTGTTTTGCATTTCAGGCCACGTGAACCGTCCCTGCAATGTCGAAGAGGCGATGAGCATCCCGTTCCGCGAGCTGATCGAGAAGCATGCCGGCGGCATCCGCGGCGGCTGGGACAATCTGAAGGCGGTGATCCCGGGCGGCTCGTCGGTGCGCATGGTGCCGGCGGCGCAGATCATGGACTGCCCGATGGATTTCGACTCGCTGGCGAAGCTGAAATCCGGGCTCGGCACCGCGGCCGTCATCGTCATGGATAAGTCCACCGACCTGATCCGCGCGATTGCGCGCCTGTCGTACTTCTACAAGCACGAGAGCTGCGGCCAGTGCACGCCCTGCCGCGAAGGCACGGGGTGGATGTGGCGCGTCATGACCCGCATGGCGGAAGGCCGCGCTCACAAGCGCGAGATCGACCAGCTGCTCGATGTGACGAAACAGGTCGAGGGCCACACCATCTGCGCGCTCGGCGATGCGGCGGCTTGGCCGATTCAGGGCCTGATCGCGCATTTCCGGCACGAGATCGAGGAGCGCATCGATCAATATGCGGCCAATCCGCATCCCGATCCGGTGAGGGTGGCGGCGGAGTGATGAGCGATGGCCTCCGAAAGCCAGTGGTGGCAGCGGTTCGGCAACTGGGCGCAGATCGCCTCGGCGGTCGTTGCCATGATCGGATTCGGCGCGATCGTGCTGCAATTCCAGGAAGTGCGCCAGAACAACCGGGCGACCGGCGCGCGTCAGGTCTATCTGGCCTACACCGACCTCAATTTCCGCAACCCGCAATTCGGCGCGCCCGACTACGCCAAGCTGAAGTCAGGGGACCGGCTCGTGTTCGAGCAGTACCGGGCGTTCGTCTCGTATCTGCTTTATGCCTGCGAAGAGGTCTTGAATGCCTTTCCGAACGAGCCGGAATGGCGAAGATCCTGCGAATACGAGGTGAAGGACCATCTGCCGTTCCTGTGCGAGACCTTGACCAAGGACCCGGAATTCCTCCAGACCTTCGGGCGCGAAACCAACAGCTTCGTGAAGGCGCTGATGCAACGGCACGATTTTTCGCCACCGGATTGCCGGCCGAAGAAGGCGTGAGGCAGGGCATGGCGATAGGGAAAATGATGCCGAAGGAGTTCGCACGATGACCAAGCTTGTCGTCGACGGCATCGAGATCGATGTGCCGCCGGAATATACGTTGCTGCAGGCCTGCGAGGAGGCCGGTGCCGAGATTCCGCGCTTCTGCTTCCACGAGCGTCTGTCGATCGCCGGCAATTGCCGCATGTGCCTCGTCGAGCTGAAAGGCTCGCCGAAACCGGTAGCCTCCTGCGCCTGGGCCGTGCGCGACTGCCGGCCCGGTCCGAACGGCGAGCCGCCGGTCGTCAATACCCGCACGCCCCTGGTGAAAAAGGCGCGCGAAGGCGTGATGGAATTCCTGCTGATCAACCATCCACTCGACTGTCCGATCTGCGATCAGGGCGGCGAATGCGATCTGCAGGACCAGGCCATGGCCTATGGCGTCGACAGTTCGCGCTACTGGGAGAACAAGCGCGCGGTCGAGGACAAATATATTGGGGTTTTGGTGAAGACCTCGATGAATCGCTGCATCCACTGCACCCGGTGCGTGCGATTCACCACCGAAGTTGCCGGCGTTCCGGAGCTCGGCGCGATCGGCCGCGGCGAGGACATGGAAATCACCACCTATCTCGAACAGGCGATGACCTCCGAGCTGCAGAGCAACGTGGTCGATCTGTGTCCGGTCGGGGCGCTGACGTCGAAACCGTATGCGTTCACGGCGCGGCCCTGGGAGTTGAACAAGACCGAATCGATCGACGTGATGGATGCAGTTGGCTCGGCGATCCGGATCGATACGCGGGGCCGCGAGGTCATGCGCATTCTGCCGCGGATCAACGAGGACGTGAACGAGGAATGGATTTCCGACAAGACTCGGCACGTCGTCGACGGATTGCGGGCGCAGCGGCTCGACCAGCCCTATATCCGCGAGCAAGGTCGGCTGCGGCCTGCGACTTGGAGCGAGGCATTCGCCGTAGTCGGGGCCAAGGTCAAGGCGGTGCGGCCCGACCGGATCGGCGCGATCGCCGGCGATCTCTGCGCGATCGAGGAGATGTTCGCGCTGAAGGATCTGATGGCGCGGGTCGGAACGAAGAACATCGACGCACGCCAACGCGGCTCGATGATCGATCCGCGCTGGGGGCGTGCGGCCTATCTGTTCAACGCGACGATTCCAGGCATCGAGCAGGCCGACGCATTGCTGATCGTAGGTTCCAATCCGCGCAAGGAAGCGGTGGTGCTCAACGCGCGTATCCGCAAGCGCTGGCGCATGGGCCATTTCCCTGTCGCACTGATCGGGGAGCGGGTCGATCTGACCTATCCCTACCACTATCTCGGAGCAGGACCGGAGTCGCTTGCCGAGCTTGCGCAAGGCAAGGGCGATTATGCCGATATTCTGTATAAGGCCGAGCGGCCATTGGTGCTGGTCGGCGCTTCGGTCTTTGCCCGTGCGGACGGCGGCCGGGTGGCGGCGCTCGCCGCGCGCGTCGCGGTCGAGATTGGTGCCGTCTCCGACGTCTGGAACGGCTATTCGGTTCTGCATTACGCGGCATCGCGTGTCGGCGCGCTCGATATCGGCTTCGTGCCGGGCGAGGGCGGCAAGACGGCCTTGCAAATGGCCTCCGGCGACGTCGACGTATTGTTCGCTCTCGGCGCCGACGAAATCGACGTCGATCGCGGGCCGTTTGTCGTCTATATCGGCTCGCACGGCGATGCCGGCGCGCATCGCGCTGACGTGATCCTGCCGGGCGCAGCCTATCCGGAGAAATCGGGTCTCTATGTCAATACCGAAGGCCGCGTGCAGATGGCGGCGCGGGCCGCGTTTCCCCCGGGCGACGCGCGCGAGGATTGGGCGATCATGCGCGCGCTGTCGGATCATCTCGGAGTGCGCCTGCCCTATGACTCGCTCACGCAATTGCGGCACGCAATCTTTGCAGCGCACCCGCATTTGCAACGCATCGGAACCGTCACCCCGGGCGATAGCGCCGACCTGCGCAGGCTCGCCCAACTCTCGGGGGCGCCGGACAAGACCCCGTTCAGTTCGGTGATCGACGATTTCTATCTGACCAACCCGATCGCGCGAGCGAGTGCAGTGATGGCCGAATGCTCGGCGCTGGCCGAGCGCCGCGCCATGACGGCGGCGGAGTAGGGCGCATGGCCGAATTCTTCTGGACCTATCTCTGGCCACTGATCATCATCGTCGCACAAAGCGTGCTCTTATTGGTGATCCTGCTCGTCGCCATCGCCTATGTGCTGTACGCCGACCGCAAGATCTGGGCCGCGGTGCAGATCCGACGCGGGCCGAACGTTGTCGGCCCATATGGGCTCTTCCAATCCTTTGCCGACCTGCTGAAATTCGTTCTGAAAGAGCCGGTGATTCCGGCAGGCGCCAACAAGGGCCTGTTCCTTTTGGCGCCGCTCGTCACCTGCGTGCTGGCGCTTGCGGCCTGGGCGGTGATCCCGGTGAATGCCGGCTGGGTGATTGCTGATATCAATGTCGGCATTCTTTATATTTTCGCGATCTCCTCGCTGAGCGTCTATGGCATCATCATGGGCGGCTGGGCCTCGAACTCGAAATATCCGTTCCTCGCCTCGCTCCGTTCGGCGGCGCAGATGGTGTCCTACGAAGTCTCCATCGGCTTCGTGATCATTACGGTTCTGCTCTGCGTCGGTTCGCTGAACCTGACCGACATTGTGAACGCGCAGGACGGAAAGTACGGGCTGCTCGGCTGGTTCTGGCTGCCGTTGTTGCCGATGTTCGTGATCTTTTTCGTCTCGGCGCTGGCCGAAACCAACCGACCGCCCTTCGATCTTGTCGAAGCGGAGTCCGAGCTGGTCGCCGGCTTCATGGTCGAATACGGATCGACGCCGTATATGATGTTCATGCTCGGCGAATATGTCGCCATCGCCACCATGTGCGCGATGGCCACCATCCTCTTTCTAGGCGGCTGGCTGCCGCCGGCGAATGTCGCGCCCTTCACCTGGGTACCGGGGGTGGTCTGGTTCACCCTCAAGTGCCTGTTCATGTTTTTTCTGTTCGCGATGGCCAAGGCGATCGTGCCGCGCTACCGCTACGACCAGCTCATGCGGCTCGGCTGGAAGGTATTTCTGCCGATCTCGCTGGCGATGGTCGTGATCGTTGCAGGCGTTCTGCAGTTTTTCGGACTGGCCCCGAGATGACGATCACAGAGCGCAATCATGAGCCTATCGGCATCGGCTATCATTGGCGCAGCGGTCGGAGCGGCCTTCGGCGTCGCCAGCGCGCTGGTGGTTGTGAGGACGGTGGCGGAACGGCTGCGCGCGCTCGATCGGTCGGAGACGGCTTCGGAGCGGGCGGTGCTGGAGCGCAAGATTTTCTTGCTGCGATGGATCGTCGTCGCAATCGAAGGGACGATTTTTGCTGCGATCGGCTACTGGCTGGGAACGTGGCTGTTCGCATGACGCCGCTCCCGCAGCGGCCGAGAGGCAGAGGATAGGACACCATGCGGCTCGATCAAGCGGCGCGTTCGATATTCCTCACGGAGTTCGTGCAAGCGTTCTTTCTCGGCATGCGTTATTTCTTCAAGCCGAAGCCGACGCTGAATTATCCCTTCGAGAAGGGCCCGATCTCGCCGCGCTTCCGCGGCGAACATGCGCTGCGCCGCTATCCGAACGGCGAGGAGCGCTGTATCGCCTGCAAGCTGTGCGAGGCGATCTGCCCGGCGCAGGCGATCACCATCGAGGCCGGTCCGCGCAGGAACGATGGCACCCGTCGCACAACGCGCTATGACATCGACATGGTGAAGTGCATCTATTGCGGCCTTTGCCAGGAGGCCTGTCCCGTCGATGCCATCGTCGAAGGGCCAAACTTCGAATTCGCGACCGAGACCCGCGAGGAACTCTATTACGACAAAGAACGGCTGCTCGCGAACGGCGATCGCTGGGAGCGGGAAATCGCGCAGAACATCAAGCTCGATGCGCCTTACCGGTAATACACCATGATCGCCGCTCTGTTCTTTTATCTTTTCGCCGCGACCTGCGTCGCTTCCGCGCTGATGGTGATTGCCTCGCGCAACCCGGTGCATTCGGTGCTGTTCCTGATCCTCGCTTTCGTCAATGCGGCGGGATTGTTCCTCCTGCTTGGCGCCGAGTTTCTCGCGATGATCCTGGTCGTGGTCTATGTCGGCGCGGTTGCCGTGCTGTTCCTGTTCGTCGTGATGATGCTCGACGTCGACTTCGCCGAACTGCGTGAGGGATTCCTGCAATATCTTCCTGTGGGCGGGCTGATCGGGATCGTCCTCCTGGTCGAAATCCTGCTGGTGGTCGGGGCCTGGGCCATCGGCGGCGCGGCACCGCGGGTTGTATCCGCGCCGATCCCTGCCTCGGTCACCAATACGGAAGCGATCGGTCTCGTCCTTTATACGAAGTACATTTACTTCTTCCAGGCTGCCGGGCTTGTGCTGCTGGTAGCCATGATCGGCGCGATCGTGCTGACGCTGCGCCACAAGGAAGGGGTCAAGCGCCAGAACATTTCGGATCAGGTTGCGCGCACGCCCGCGACCGCGATCGAGATCCGCAAGGTCCGGCCGGGACAGGGGCTCGAAGCATGATCTCGAAAAGTAGGAAGCGGTTTTCGGACGAGATCATGCTTGGAGAGAAAGCATGACTATCGGGCTCGGTCATTACCTGTCAGTCGCCGCGATCCTGTTCACGCTCGGGATTTTCGGTATTTTTCTTAACCGCAAGAACATCATCATCATCCTGATGTCGATCGAGCTGATCCTGCTGTCGGTCAATATCAACTTCGTCGCGTTTTCGAGCTTCATGGGCGACATTGCGGGGCAGATTTTCGCGTTGCTCATTCTTACGGTGGCCGCCGCCGAGGCGGCCATCGGGCTCGCGATCCTCGTTGTGTATTTCCGCAACCGCGGCTCCATCGCGGTCGAAGACGTCAACCTGATGAAGGGCTGAACGCATGATCCCGAAAAGTGGACGCCGGGGCTCGGTCCGGGTCATGCGCGTGGGATATTAAGAAATGTATCAGGCGATCGTCTTTCTCCCCCTGATCGGCGCCTTGATCGCCGGCCTGTTCGGCCGTCTCATCGGTGCACGGCCGGCCGAACTGATCACCACGCTGTTCCTCTTTGTCGCTGCGATCCTGTCCTGGATTGCCTTTGTGCGCGTCGGCTTCGGTCATGTCGACGAGCGGGTGGTGCTGTTCACCTGGATGCAGTCGGGCGACCTCAAGGTCGAGTGGGCGCTGCGCGTCGACGCCCTGACCGCGGTGATGCTGGTCGTGGTCACGACCGTTTCCGCGCTCGTGCATCTGTATTCCATCGGCTACATGCACGAGGATCCGCACCGGCCGCGGTTCTTCGCCTATCTCTCTCTGTTCACCTTCGCGATGCTTGCGCTTGTGACCGCCGACAATCTCGCCCAGCTGTTTTTCGGCTGGGAGGGCGTAGGGCTGGCCAGCTATCTCCTGATCGGATTCTGGTATCAAAAGCCGGAGGCGAACGCGGCCGCGATCAAGGCCTTCGTCGTCAACCGCGTGGGCGATTTCGGTTTCGCGCTCGGCATTTTCGCGCTGTTCATGATGACGAACGCGATCGACTTCGACACCGTATTTGCGCAGGCGCCCGCGCTGACCGGCAAGACCATCGATTTCTTCGGCTGGCAGGCCGATGCGCTGACGCTGATCTGCCTGTTCCTGTTCATGGGGGCGATGGGCAAGTCCGCGCAATTCCTGCTCCATACCTGGCTCCCCGACGCCATGGAGGGGCCGACCCCGGTCTCCGCGCTGATCCACGCTGCGACCATGGTGACGGCCGGCGTCTTCATGGTGGCGCGCCTGTCACCGCTGTTCGAGCTGGCGCCGGTGGCGCTGATGATCGTCACCCTGATCGGCGCCACCACCGCGATTTTCGCGGCCACCGTCGGTCTGGTTCAGAACGACATCAAGCGCATCATCGCCTATTCGACCTGTTCGCAACTCGGCTACATGTTCGTCGCGATGGGCGTCGGTGCGTATTCCGTCGGGATGTACCATCTGTTCACCCATGCCTTCTTCAAAGCGCTTCTGTTCCTCGGCGCGGGCTCGGTGATTCATGCGATGCATCACGAGCAGGACATCCGCAACATGGGTGGGCTACGCAAGAAGATCCCGCAGACCTTCTGGCTGATGGTGATCGGCACGCTGGCGCTCACCGGCTTCCCCCTCACGGCCGGCTATTTCTCCAAGGACGCAATCATCGAGGCGGCGTTCGTCGGCAATAATCCGTTCGCGCCCTATGCCTTCGTCTGTACCGTCTTCGCCGCGCTGCTGACCTCATTTTATTCCTGGCGGTTGATCTTCAAGACCTTCTTCGGCGCGCCGCATGACCGTCATCATTACGATGCAGCGCATGAAAGTCCGCTGGTCATGCTGATCCCGCTCTATGTGCTGGCCGCCGGCTCGATCCTTGCCGGGTATCCGTTTTACGAATATTTCGCCGGGCACCATGTGCAGGACTTTTTCCGCCAGTCGCTCTCCCAGAAGGCGGAAATCATCGACGCCATCCACCATGTGCCGTTCTGGGTGAAGGCGTCGCCCTTCGTGATGATGGTGCTGGGTCTCGCCATCGCCGTGCAGTTCTATCTGCGCGATCCGTCGATCCCGGCGCGGCTCGCGCGCGACCACCAGCTCCTGTACCGTTTCCTGCTCAACAAGTGGTATTTCGACGAGCTCTACGACTTCATCTTCGTACGGCCCGCCAAGTGGCTCGGCTACACGCTGTGGAAGCGCGGCGATGGCTGGCTGATCGACGGCTTCGGTCCGGACGGCGTATCGGCGCGGGTGCTCGACGTTACGCGCAATGTGGTGCGGCTGCAAACCGGCTATCTCTATCACTACGCATTCGCCATGCTGATCGGGGCCGCGGTCCTGATCACCTGGTTCATGTTCGCGGGGATCCGCTGACATGACCACCTGGCCCGTCCTTTCCGTTACCACCTTCCTGCCGCTGGTCGGCGCGCTGTTCATCATGGCGCTGCGCGGGGACACCGAGTCCGTCAAGCGCAATGCGCGCTGGGTCGCGCTCTGGACCACGCTCGTCACCTTTGCGGTGTCGCTGGTTCTGGTGTGGCATTTCAACGCGGCCACCGCCGAATTCCAGTTCGTGGAGAAGGCGCGCTGGCTCGGCGGTTATGCATCCTACCACATGGGCGTCGACGGCATTTCGCTGCCGCTCGTGATCCTGACCACGGCAATCATGCCGATCTGCATCATAGCGAGCTGGGAATCGGTGCAGAACCGCGTCAAGGAATACATGATCGCCTTCCTCGTCCTCGAGACGATGATGGTCGGTACCTTCGCGGCCCTCGACCTCGTGCTGTTCTACCTGTTCTTCGAGGCTGGGCTGATCCCGATGTTCCTGATCATCGGAATCTGGGGCGGACCCCGCCGTGTCTATGCGAGCTTCAAGTTTTTCCTCTACACGCTGCTCGGTTCGGTGCTGATGCTGCTCGCCATCATGGCGATGTACTGGAGCGCCGGCACGACCGACATCACCGTGCTGCTCAAGCACGAATTCCCGCGGCAATTGCAGACCTGGGCCTGGCTCGCCTTCTTCGCGTCGTTCGCGGTGAAAATGCCGATGTGGCCGGTCCATACCTGGCTGCCGGATGCGCATGTCGAGGCGCCGACCGCGGGCTCGGTCGTGCTTGCAGCCATCCTGCTGAAGATGGGCGGCTATGGCTTCCTGCGCTTCTCGCTGCCGATGTTTCCGCTGGCCTCTGCCGACTTCACACCACTGATTTTTGCATTGTCGGTCGTTGCCATCATCTACACGTCCCTGGTCGCGCTGATGCAGGAGGACGTGAAGAAGCTGATCGCCTATTCGTCGGTCGCTCACATGGGCTTTGTGACCATGGGCATCTTTGCTGCGAATGCGCAAGGCATCGGCGGCGGCATTTTCCAGATGATCTCGCACGGTATCGTGTCGGGCGCGCTGTTCCTGTGCGTCGGCGTGGTCTATGACCGCATTCATACCCGCGAGATTGCGGCCTATGGCGGCCTCGTCGAACGCATGCCGGTTTATGCCGCCGTCTTCATGCTGTTCACCATGGCCAATGTGGGTTTACCCGGCACCTCCGGCTTTGTCGGCGAATTCCTCACGCTGATCGGCACCTTCAAGGTCAATGTCGCGGTGGCGACGCTCGCAACCCTCGGGGTGATTCTGTCGGCGTGCTATGCACTATGGCTGTACCGCAAGATGATCTTCGGCAAGCTGGAAAAACCCAAACTGCGCGGCATTGAGGACATGAATTATCGCGAGATCGGCTTGTTCGCGCCGCTCGTCATCTTGACGCTCCTGTTCGGATTCTGGCCGAAGCCGGTGCTCAATATGTCGTCGGCCTCGGTCGATGCGCTGGTCGCGCAATACCAGACTGCGATCGGCAAATCCAAGAAGGCCGAGGCCGAGTTGCGCCTTGCGGGTGAGAAGAAATGAGCGCCGCGATGCCCGATCTCCTCCCGGCTCTGCCCGAAATCATTCTCGCGGTCGGCGCCATGACGCTGCTGATGGTCGGTGCCTTTGGCGGAGAGCGCACCAATTTCGCGGTCAATGTTGCTTCGATCGCGCTTCTTGTCGTCGCGGCCATCGTGGTTGCGCTGCTTCCGGCCGGCCGACTATCGACCTTCGGCGGCAGCTTCGTGGTCGACGACTTCGCCCGCTTCGTGAAGATCCTCGCCTTGGGCGGCACCGCGGTTGCGATCCTGATGTCGTTCGATTTCGTCCGGCGCGCCGGTATGCACAAGTTCGAGTATCCGATCCTGATGCTGCTGTCGGCAACCGGCATGGGCATGCTGATTTCGGCGACCGACCTGATCGCGCTTTATCTCGGCCTCGAATTGATGAGTCTGTCGCTCTATGTGATCGCCGCGATCGATCGCGACTCCGCGAAATCGACCGAGGCCGGGCTGAAATATTTCGTCCTCGGCGCGCTGTCGTCCGGCATGCTGCTCTATGGCGCTTCGCTGATCTACGGCGCGACCGGCCAGATATCGTTTGCGGGTATTGCGCAGGCTGCGCCGCAGGGTGGGCTGGCGCTCACCTTCGGTCTCGTTTTCCTTCTGGCCGGGCTTTGCTTCAAGGTCTCGGCGGTGCCGTTCCATATGTGGACACCGGACGTTTATGAGGGCGCACCGACTCCCGTCACGGCGTTCTTTGCTGCCGCACCGAAAGTTGCAGCCATGGCGGTGTTCGTGCGCGCCACTATGACCGCGTTCCCGACTGTGACGTTGCAGTGGCAGCAGATCGTGGTGTTCGTCGCGATCGCCTCGATGGCGCTCGGCTCGTTTGCCGCGATCGGCCAGACCAATATCAAGCGGCTGCTAGCGTATTCCTCGATCGGTCATATGGGCTTCGCACTGGTCGGCCTTGCGGCCGGAACGCAGGAGGGGGTACAGGGCGTTCTGATCTACATCGCGATCTATGTTGCAATGACGCTCGGCACCTTTGCCTGCGTCTTGTCCATGAAGCGGCCGGGCGGCATGGTGGAGAATATCTCCGATCTGGCCGGGCTCTCGCGCACCTCGCCGGTGATGGCTTTCATGCTGGCGATGCTGATGTTTTCGCTTGCCGGTATTCCGCCGCTCGCCGGTTTCTTTGCGAAATTCTATGTGTTCATCGCCGCCATCAATGCCGGGCTTTACGTGCTTGCGGTGATCGGCGTGCTGACCAGCGTAGTCGGCGCCTATTATTATCTCGCCATCGTCAAAACCATGTATTTCGACGAGCCGCACAAGAGCTTCGAGCCGATGCCGGGCGAGCAGGTCGCCGTGCTCGGCGTCGCCGGCCTTTTCAATTTCCTGTTTTTCGTCTGGCCGGGGCCGTTGCTCGAAGTTGCAGGTGCCGCCGCAAAGTCGCTGTTCTGACGGATGGCCTTTGCGCTCGGTCCAAAAGCGGCGCAAGCGGGACACGGTCTCATCGTCCACGATAGCCTGGATTCCACGAACAGTGAGGCCTTGCGCCAGGCGAGGTCCGGGGAGCGGGGCCCGCTTTGGATTGTGGCGCGCGAACAGACGGCCGGGCGCGGCCGGCGGGGACGGCAATGGATGTCGGCAAAGGGCAACCTGATGGCGAGCCTGCTATTGGCCTTGCCGGTGACGCCCGCCGTCGCCGCAACGCTCGGATTCGTAGCGAGCCTCGCCGTCTCCCAAACCTGCAGAGAGCTGACGTCGCCGAAGGTACATTTCTCATTGAAATGGCCGAACGACGTGCTGGCGGATGGGGGCAAAGTGGCCGGACTCTTGTTGGAATCGGAGGCGCACGCGGACGATCTTGCGGTCGCGGTCGGCTTTGGCGTCAATCTGGCGGAGGCCCCGAGTGGCATGCCGTATCCGGCGCAGTCGCTTGCGGCACTGGGCCACGTCGTGACCCCCGAAGAGGCCTTCTCCCGGCTCACCGACGCATGGCTTTCGTATGCCGCGCTCTGGAACGAGGGACTCGGATTTGATGCCATCCGCGAAGCCTGGCTCGCACAGGCCCGGGGAATCGGGCAAGCGATCTCTGTACGAACGGGAGAACGGATGGAAAGCGGCATTTTCGAGACGCTGGACGAGGAGGGCAGGCTGATCCTGCGCAAGACGGACGGCATGATCCGCGTCTTCACAGCCGGTGACGTCTATTTCGGCGATGTCACACGCGGCGGAGGTGCCTCCTGATGGCAGCTGCGGATCAACTGGTTTTCGCGCCACTCGGCGGCGTCGGCGAGATCGGCATGAATTTGTCGATCTACGGACTCGGCGACGAACGCCGCAGACAATGGCTGATCGTGGATTGCGGCGTATCCTTCGCGTCCGAAGAACACCTCCCGGGCGTCGACCTGATCGTTCCCGATATCCGCTATCTCGCCGGGGAGCGGCGAAATATCGCCGGTATCGTGCTTACGCACGCCCATGAGGACCATTTCGGCGCGCTGTTCGATCTCTGGCCGCACTTGCGCGTGCCGGTTTACGCGACGCCCTTCACTGCGGCCTTGATCGAAGCCAAGCGTGCCGGGGAGCCTGGCGCACCGGAGATCGAGGTGAGGGTGGTGCCGCTTGGCGGCCGCTTCCAGGTCGGTCCTTTCGATATCGAGCTGATTTCGATGTCGCATTCGATCCCGGAGTCGAATGCGCTGGTTCTGCGAACGCCGCTCGGCACGGTGCTGCATACCGGGGACTGGAAGCTCGACCAGACGCCGATAGTTGGATTGCCGACCGATCACGACAAGTTGCGGCAGGTAGGCGCAGAGGGAGTGCTCGCGGTGGTCGGCGACTCCACCAATGCCGTGCGCGACGGGCGCTCGCCGTCGGAAGCCGATGTCGCAAGGACGCTGGCGGAGCTGATTGCCGCGGCGCCGGCGCGCGTTGCAGTGACCACCTTCGCCTCCAATGTCGCCCGCATCCGCTCGGTGGCGGAGGCAGCGCACGCTGCTGGCCGTGAGGTCGTCGTGGTCGGGCGGGCGATGGAGCGTGTGGTTCAGGTCGCGCGCGAGACCGGCTATCTGCACGGCGTTGCGGATTTTCGCGGGCCGGACGTCTACGGCTATCTGCCACCGGACAAGGTCGTGGCACTGTGCACCGGCAGCCAGGGCGAGCCGCGGGCGGCGCTCGCCCGCATTGCCCGCGACGACCATCCCGAAATCACCTTCGGTCGCGGCGACCGGGTGATCTTTTCGTCGCGCACGATTCCGGGCAACGAAAAGGAGGTCTCCGCGGTCCTGAACGGCCTGATCGATCAGGGGATCGAGGTCATCACCGACCGCACCCATCTGGTGCATGTGTCGGGACATCCCCGCATCGGAGAGGTCGAGGATTTGCTGCGCTGGGTCAGGCCGAACATCCTGATCCCGGTCCATGGCGAGGCCCTGCACCTCTCTGAACACGCTGCTATTGGCCGCCGGCTTGGCATTCCGAATGTGGTGTCCTGCCGCAACGGCGACATGGTGCAACTCGCGCCAGGCACGCCCTCGATTGTCGATGAAATACCGCATGGCCGGGTCTACAAGGACGGCACGGTGCTGGTCGCTGCCGACAGCCGCACGATCGCGGATCGCCGCCGCTTAAGCTTTGTGGGCATGGTCACGGTGGCGCTGGCGTTGACGGAGAAGGGTGTCCTTGCGGCCGATCCGGAGATCGAATTGCTGGGCGTCCCCGAACACGGCAAGGACGGCTTGCCACTGGCCGACATCGCGCTCGATGCGGTGCACGATACCTTCGAGAGCCTGCCGAAGCCGCGGCGGCGCGATCCCGACAGCGTGGCGGAGGCGGTGCGGCGCGGCGTACGCGGTGCGATCGCCCAGCAATGGGGCAAAAAGCCGATCTGTCACGTCCACATTCTCACGGTATAGTGCTTCGATGATCGGACGACTGAACCATGTAGCGATTGCCGTTCGCGATATCGCGAAGGCGTCGGAGATTTATCGCACGACGCTGGGTGCGGAGGTTTCGGAGCCGGTTCCGCAGCACGCCCACGGCGTCACCACCGTGTTCATCACGCTGCCGAATACCAAGGTCGAGCTGCTCGAACCGCTCGGAGCGGATTCGCCGATTGCCAAGTTCCTCGACCGAAATCCGGACGGGGGCATCCACCATATTTGCTATGAGGTGGACGATATTATCGCTGCCCGCGACACCCTCAAGGCCCAGGGCGCCCGCGTTCTCGGCGATGGGGAGCCGAAGATCGGCGCCCATGGCAAGCCGGTGCTGTTTCTGCATCCGAAGGATTTCTGCGGCACCCTGGTCGAGCTTGAGCAGGCCTAGCGCGATGTCCGAACGATTTCCGGACGCCTCAGGACGGACAGGCGCGAGGCATCGTCCATGACCTGGACCACCGGCATCGCGATCTATTTCCTGATCTGGTGGATCACGCTGTTCGCGGTTCTGCCATTTGGGGTGCGCTCTCAGCACGAGGCCGAGACCACACCGGGGACCGATCCCGGGGCTCCCGTTTTTCCGCGCATCGTTCAGAAGCTTATGTGGACCACCATTGTTTCGGCGATCGTATTCGCGGGTCTCTATGTGGTTTATTCATACCGGCTGATCGGGCTCGATGACATTCCCGGTCTGCCACGTCCGCCATCCATTTCCTGATCTGCGCCGGCCGATTAAGGCGGAAGCGAGAACGTCGCGTGCAGGGCTCAGAATTGACAGAAACTGGACGATCATTCGCATAAAGCGGCCAATCTGATACGAAAAAGAGCAGGGACCAGGCCCTGCTCAAAATCAATGCAAAACGCTTCCGGCGTACATTTTATCGGTGATTGTGAAGCGTCAGCGGCGCATTTTGCGCTCGCGATCCTCCCAAGACTTGGACCGGTTGGGCAGCCACCGCCCAACGCGAAGACGGTCAGCTATAGCATTTTTGTGACGCGCGGCAAGACTTTCGAAGAACATCAATATCCGGCCCACGCCATGAGCCCGCCTTGTCTTTTCAGGCGCAATCCGGTTTCTGTGGCTCTTCTCCGGCCCTCAAACCAGCCGATTCCCGAAAGAACCCAATGCGACTGTCGCGGTATTTCCTGCCGATCCTGCGCGAAACGCCAAAAGAGGCCGAGATTGTATCGCATCGGCTGATGCTCCGCGCCGGCATGATGCGACAGGAAGCCGCGGGCATTTATGCCTTTCTGCCGCTGGGGCTGCGCGTGCTCGACAAAATCTGCCGGATCGTCCGCGAGGAGCAGAACCGCTCCGGCGCGATCGAACTGCTGATGCCGACCATCCAGTCCGCGGAGCTTTGGCGGGAGAGCGGCCGATATGACGCTTACGGCAAGGAGATGCTGCGCATCAAGGACCGGCACGAGCGCGAGATACTCTACGGTCCAACCAACGAGGAGATGATCACCGACATCTTCCGCGCCTATGTGCGGTCGTATCGCGACCTGCCTTTGAACCTCTATCACATCCAGTGGAAGTTCCGCGATGAGGTGCGGCCACGCTTCGGCCTGATGCGGGGGCGGGAATTCCTCATGAAGGACGCCTATTCCTTCGATCTCGACCAGGCTGGCGCCCGGCATTCCTACAACAAGATGTTTGTCGCGTACCTGCGCACCTTCGCCCGGATGGGGCTGAAGGCCATCCCGATGGTGGCCGAGACCGGCCCGATCGGCGGCAATCTGAGCCACGAATTCATCATTCTCGCTTCAACCGGCGAGAGCGAGGTGTTCTGCCACCGCGATTATCTGGATTTCGCGGTGCCCGGCGAGGATGTGGATTTTGACGATGTCGCGGGTCTGCAATCCACGGTCGAACGCTGGACCTCGCTGTATGCCGCGACCTCCGAAATGCACGATCAGTCGGCCTTCGCGGCGTTGCCCGAAGCCGCGCGGGTGTCGGCCCGCGGCATCGAGGTCGGGCACATTTTCTATTTTGGCACGAAATATTCCGAGCCGATGAAGGCGGTGGTGGCCGGTCCGGACGGCAGCGAGCGTCCGGTCCATATGGGCTCTTACGGGATCGGGCCCTCACGGCTCGTCGCCGCCATTATCGAGGCCTCTCATGACGACGCGGGTATCATCTGGCCGGAGAGCGTTGCACCGTTCCGGGTTGCCATCCTCAATCTGAAGCAGGGCGATGCGGCCACCGATGCAGCGTGCGAAAAACTCTATTCCGGACTGCAGGCGCGCGGTGTGGACACGCTGTATCATGATCTCGATGAGCGGCCCGGTTCCAAATTTGCCAGCACGGACCTGGTCGGAATTCCCTGGCAGGTCGTGGTCGGGCCGAAGGGCCTTGCGGCGGGCCAGATCGAGGTGAAGCGCCGGGCCGATGGGAGCCGCGAAATGCTGAGCCCGGACGAGGTTCTGAACAGGCTCGGCTGATGTTTCTGGCAGCGGTCTGCGACGGATCGCGCCGCAGCGAAGGAAATTGTGTGTGCGGCCGGATAATCGGTAATCGGTGGTGGCTTGAATTGGCCAGAATCTGATGAAATTGCCAGATTCGGGAGTTTAGATGAGCGAACCTGTCGCCACGCGGCCCTTTGCACCCTTCGAGTGGATGTTGTCGCTGCGCTATCTGCGGGCGCGGCGCAAGGAAGGATTCATCTCGGTTATCGCCGCCATCTCGTTTCTCGGCATCATGCTCGGTGTGGCGACGCTGATCATCGTCATGGCGGTGATGAATGGCTTCCGCAAGGAACTGCTCGACAAGATACTCGGAATGAACGGGCATCTCTTGGTGCAGCCCCTTGAATCGCCGCTCACCGACTGGCGCGAACTGGCCGAGCGATTGAGCGGCGTGCCGGGGGTCCGGCTCGCCGCGCCCATGGTTGACGGGCAGGCGCTGATTTCCTCCCCCTTCCATTCCACCGGCGTCGGCGTACGCGGCATGCGCGCCGCCGATATCGATAAGCAAGCATCAATCTCAACGAATCTGAAACAGGGCACGCTCGAAGGCTTCGACGAAGGTCAGGGGATCATTATCGGGCGCCGACTGGCCGATGCACTGTCGGTCCGCGCCGGCGACAGTGCCACACTTGTTGCGCCGCGCGGCGCGGTGACGCCGATGGGCACGACGCCGCGCATCAAGACCTACAAGATCGCCGCCGTCTACGAAATCGGCATGTCGGAATACGATTCCAATTTCGTCTACATGCCGCTTGCAGAATCGCAGGCCTATTTCAACCGCGCGGGCGATGTGACCGCCATCGAGATTTATACCGACTCCCCTGACCGCTACCGCGAATACCGCGCGCTGCTCACCAAGGCCGCCGATCGTCCGATTTTCATCACCGACTGGACGCAACGCAATGCGACCTTCTTCAATGCGCTGCAGGTCGAGCGCAATGTGATGGCGCTGATCCTGTCGCTGATCGTGCTGGTTGCCGTGCTCAACATCATCTCCGGCCTGTTCATGCTGGTGAAGGACAAAGGCCGCGACATCGCCATCCTTCGAACCATGGGCGCGACGCAGGGCGCAATCATGCGGGTGTTTCTCATCACCGGCGCGTCGATCGGGGTGGTGGGGACTACGCTTGGCTTCCTCGTTGGCGTGATCGTCTGCACCAATATCGAATCGCTGCGTCAGTTCGTCTCCTGGCTGACCGCGCGTGAAGTCTTTGCACCAGAGCTCTATTTCCTGTCACGTCTGCCGGCGGAGATCGATGCCGGGGAGACGACGGCGGTCATCGTGATTGCGCTTGCCATGTCGCTTGCGGCGACGCTTTATCCCTCGTGGCGGGCGGCGCGGCTCGATCCGGTCGAGGCGTTGCGCTATGAATGAACATGTCATGGCGGATCAGCAAACTGCGGATGCGAGGTCGGCCGCGCCGGTGCTCTATCTCAACGGCGTGCAGCGCCGTTATCACCAGGGCGAGACCGAACTGACGATCCTGCGCGGCGCCGAGCTTGGCTGCTGGCTCGGCCAGTCGATCGCACTGATCGCGCCGTCGGGAGCGGGCAAGTCGACGCTTCTGCACATCGCAGGGCTGCTTGAGCATCCGGACGGCGGCGAGGTCTATGTCGACGGCAGGCCGACGGCGGGACTATCGGACGCGGAGCGGACCCAGATCCGCCGCGTCGAGATGGGCTTCGTCTATCAGGCCCATCACCTGCTGCCGGAATTCTCGGCGGTAGAGAATGTGATGCTGCCACAGATGATCCGTGGCTTGTCGCGGGTGGAGGCGCGCAAGCGGGCGAGCGAATTGCTTGCCTATCTCGGATTGAAGGCGCGGCTAGATCACCGGCCGGCCGAATTGTCCGGCGGCGAACAGCAGCGCGTCGCAATCGCGCGGGCGGTCGCCAACGCGCCGCGCATTCTCCTCGCCGACGAACCCACCGGAAATCTCGATCCGCACACCGCCGACCATGTGTTTGACACGCTCCGTCAACTCGTCAGCGCATCCGGTCTTGCGGCGATCATTGCGACCCACAATCTCGATCTGGCGCGCCGCATGGACCGCCGGGTGACGATCCGCGACGGAGTTGTGGTCGAGCTGGAGTGAGGGAAGCGGTGCCGGCTCCTTGCCGCAAACGTTTCACAAGCGCATCGGCATGAACCGCGTGCCTGTTTGAGTCCCGCTTGACATGGAACAAAAAGAGAACTACGTTCTCTATCCGTTCTTGATGGGTGGTGATTGAGGCAGGGGAGCCGTCATGTTTCGCGCCGTTGTGGAGGAGGCCGCCGCACTGGCCTCATTGTCGCTGTTTCTCGGAATGATTGCGATCTGGGCTCAGGTGCTCGGCGGAATTTGAAACCTAAGCGTGGCGTTCGGTTGCGTGGTGCGTAGGTTGCGTCCGCGGGAGAAAAGGACGCGGTTTCGGCAGGGTTCGCATCGTTGAGGTTGCGTTTGCGTTGATGTGGGCCCCGCTGCTTCCCGTTCCGGCCGGCGTCTCGGGCGATGGCGTTGCGGTCCGGTGCGGTGTTCGCCAACCACGGTGCCGCCCTGGGGAAAACGGGCGCGCAGGGGTGCGCGACGGGATTGGCAGTGGACTTGGCTGGCAGGCATCCCCACCATCGGCGCCGTCCGGTCAGATTCGCGAGGTTTCCGGTGTCGGATGCACCCTTCGTGCACCTGCATGTGCACTCTTCCTATTCCCTGCTCGAGGGCGCGCTGAAGATCGGCAAGCTTGCCGAACTCGCCAAGGCTGATCGGCAGCCGGCTCTGGCCTTGACAGATACCGACAACATGTTCGGTGCGCTGGAATTTTCCGAGAAGCTCGCGTCGTCGGGGATCCAGCCGATCGTCGGCTGTTGCTTTTCGGTGGACTTTGCCGACCAGCCGCGCGATCCGCGCAATCCGGCGCATAACAGGACGCTCCCTCGCGTCGTGCTGCTGGCCGCGCGCGAAGACGGCTATCGCCGCCTGATGAAGCTGTCGTCGCGTGCGTTTCTCGAGTCACCTTCCAACGAACCGCCGCATCTCCCGATCGCATGGCTCGAAGAGGCCGCGGACGGCCTTGTTGCGCTCACCGGCGGTCCGACCGGCGCACTGGACCAGGCCATCCGTGCAGGCCAACTCGACCTTGCTCAGGCACGCGCGCGCGTGTTGCGCGGCCTGTTCGGCGACCGTCTCTATGTCGAGCTGCAGCGTCACGATTTGCCGGAAGAGCGTGCCACCGAGACGCATCTCATCGACATTGCCTATGCGCAGTCTTTGCCGCTGGTCGCGACCAACGAGCCGTTTTTTGCAACCCCCGACGATTACGAGTCGCACGACGCGCTGATCTGCATCGCGGAAGGGCGGCTGCTCGCCGAGACCGACCGGCGCCAGCTCACGCCGCAGCATTATTTCAAGAGCCGCAAGGAGATGGCGGCGCTGTTTTCGGACTTGCCCGAAGCGATCGCCAACACGGTGGAGATCGCGCAGCGCTGCGCCTATCGCCCGAAAACGTCGAAGCCGATCCTGCCGCGATTCACCTCGGGCGAGGCCGATGAGGGCGCAGAGCTGCGCAAGCGCGCGCAGGACGGGCTGGAGCGCCGCATCGCCGCGCATGGCCTCGCTCCCAATGTGAAGCGCGAGGAATACGATGCACGGCTCGCCTTCGAGCTCGATGTCATCGAGCGCATGAAATATCCGGGCTATTTCCTGATCGTTGCGGACTTTATCCAGTGGGCGAAGCAGCACGACATTCCTGTCGGGCCCGGCCGGGGTTCGGGGGCAGGCTCGCTGGTCGCCTACGCGCTCACCATCACCGATCTGGATCCGATCCGGTTCGGACTTCTGTTTGAGCGATTTCTCAATCCGGAACGTGTGTCGATGCCGGATTTCGATATCGATTTCTGTCAGGACCGCCGCGACGAGGTGATCCGCTACGTGCAGGAGCGCTATGGCCGCGACCAGGTCGCCCAGATCATCACCTTCGGAACGCTTCAGGCACGGGGCGTGCTGCGCGACGTCGGCCGCGTGCTGGAAATGCCGTACGGCCAGGTCGACAAGCTCTGTAAGCTCGTGCCGCAGAACCCTGCGAATCCGGTGACGCTTTCGCGCGCCATCGAGGACGAGCCGAAGCTGCAGGCTGAACGCGACGCCAATCCGACCGTGCGCCGCGCCTTCGATATCGCGCGAAAGCTCGAAGGACTGACGCGCCACGCCTCGACCCATGCCGCCGGCATCGTGATCGGCGACCGCCCGCTGGCCGAGCTGGTGCCGCTCTATCGCGATCCGAAGTCGGACATGCCGGTCACCCAGTTCAACATGAAATGGGTCGAGCCGGCGGGCCTGGTGAAGTTCGATTTTCTCGGGCTGAAGACGCTGACCGTGCTCAAGACAGCGGTTGATCTTCTCAAACGGCGGAGCATTGACATCGATCTGTCGGCGATCCCGCTTGATGATCAGAACACGTATAAATTGCTGGGAAGGGCGGAAGCCGTCGGCATCTTCCAGCTGGAAAGTGCGGGCATGCGCCGCGCGCTGCTCGACATGAAGCCGGACCGGTTCGAGGATATTATTGCGCTGGTCGCGCTCTACCGGCCGGGGCCGATGGCGAATATCCCGACCTATTGCGCGCGCAAGCATGGCGAGGAAGAGCCGGACTATATCCATCCGAAGCTCGAGGAGGTGCTGAAGGAGACCTTCGGCGTCATCGTCTATCAGGAACAGGTGATGCAGGCCGCGCAGCTGCTCGCCGGCTATTCGCTCGGACAGGCCGATCTGCTGCGCCGCGCGATGGGCAAGAAGATCCGCAGCGAGATGCAGGCGCAGCGCGAGGGATTCGTGAAAGGCGCGGTCGAACGCGGCGTGCAGAAATCGCAGGCCGATGCGATCTTCGATCTGCTGGAGCGCTTCGCCGAGTATGGCTTCAACAAGAGCCACGCGGCGGCCTATGCGCTGGTCGCCTACCAGACCGCCTATATGAAGGCGAATTATCCGGTCGAGTTTCTGGCGGCCTCGATGACGCTCGACATGGGCAATACCGACAAGCTCGCCGAATTCCGCAACGAAGCCGAGCGGCTCGGAATCAAGCTCGAGCCTCCTTCCATCAACCGCTCGGGGCGCGCCTTCGAGGTCGAAGGCAACACGATCTTCTATTCTCTCGCGGCAGTGAAGGGCGTCGGCGGCCAGGCGGTCGATCAGATCGTGGCCGCGCGCGGTAATCGCCCGTTCCGCGACCTGAGCGACTTCGCCTCGCGCATCAACCCGAAGGCGATCAACAAGCGTGTGCTGGAAAGCCTCGCCGCGGCCGGAGCGTTTGACGGGCTCGATTCAAATCGCGCGCGCGTGCATGCCTCTGTCGAAGCCATGCTGGCGGAAGCGCAACGCTGCCACGATGCCGCCGAGTCCGGCCAGAACGAGTTGTTTGGCGGCCCTGCGCATCGCGAACCGCTGCGTTTGCCGAACGCCGATCCCTGGGTGCCCGCGGAACGCCTGCAGCGGGAATACGAGGCGATCGGCTTCTTCCTCACCGGCCATCCGCTCGACGATTACGCCAAGGCGCTGAAACGCATGCAGGTTATGAACTGGATGGAGTTTACCAAGTCGGTCCGCGCCGGAGCGAGCGCCGGCCGCACCGCCGCGACCGTGGTCTCGCGCACGGAACGGCGCACCAAGACAGGCAGCAAGATGGGCATCATCGGCCTGTCCGATCCGAGCGGGCAATATGAGGCGGTGCTGTTCCAGGAAGGGTTGCACCAGTACCGCGATCTTCTCGAACCCGGAAATGCAGTGCTTCTGTTCCTGACTGCGGAGGCCCAGGGCGAGGACGTGCGCGCCCGCATCCAGACCGTCGAGCGCCTCGACCAGGCCGCTGAGAAGGTCCAGAAGAGCTTGCAGATTTTCCTGCGCGACCCGGCTCCCCTCGACCTCATCACCAACCGGCTCGAACCAAAGGGCGACGGCGAGGTGCATTTCGTTCTGATGCTGTCGGATGGCGGCGAGGTCGAGGTGAAGCTGCCTGGCCGGTACAAGGTCTCGCCGCAGATTGCGGGTGCCATCAAGGCGGTCCCGGGCGTGGTGTCGGTCGAGGCCGGGTAGGGGCTCCCAGTCTATCGCGGGCCCCGCGAGCGGTGCCGGCTGCGCCCTTTTCCTTGCCTTTTCGGGAGCGGGCCGCTATATGGCCGCCCATCTCACACGCGGAGCTGGGCTTTGCCATCCCTTCAAGGGGATTGGGCCGGGCCTTCCGGTGGCGGTCGGGCCAGGTGGCCGGCTGTTCACATCATCCGCAGCGGACAAACCGGAGAAGACTTATGGCGCTGCCCGATTTCAGCATGCGTCAGCTTTTGGAAGCTGGCGTTCACTTCGGCCATCAGGCCCACCGCTGGAACCCGAAGATGGGAAATTATATCTTCGGCGTCCGCAACAATATCCACATCATCGATCTCGCCCAGACCGTGCCGATGCTGCATCAGGCGCTGCAGGCGGTGTCCGACACCGTCGCGAAGGGCGGCCGTATCCTGTTTGTCGGCACCAAGCGCCAGGCGCAGGATGGCATCGCCGAGGCCGCGAAGAAGTGCGCGCAGTATTATGTCAATTCGCGCTGGCTTGGCGGCACGCTCACCAACTGGAAGACGATTTCCGGATCGATCCAGCGCCTGCGCAAGCTTGAGGAAATGCTCGCCTCGAACGAGGCCCAAGGCTACACGAAGAAAGAACGCCTCGATCTGCAGCGCGAGCGCGACAAGCTCGATCGTTCGCTCGGCGGCATCAAGGACATGGGCGGTCTGCCCGACATGCTGTTCGTGATCGATACCAACAAGGAAGACATCGCGATCAAGGAAGCGCAGCGGCTCAATATTCCGGTCGCAGCGATCGTCGATACCAATTGCGATCCGAACGGCATCACCTATGCCGTCCCCGGCAACGACGATGCCAGCCGTGCGATTTCGCTCTATTGCGATCTCGTCGCACGGGCGGCGATTGATGGAATCAGCCGCTCCCAGGGCGAGCGCGGTATCGATATCGGTGCGGCCGCAGAGCCGGTTATGGAAGACCTTCCAGCCGGCAACGAAATGGGCTTCGAGCCTTTGCCCGGACCGCGCGGCGTCGCCGACGATCTCAAGAAGCTGCCCGGCGTGTCCGGTTCGATCGAGAAGCAGCTCAACGATCTCGGTATCTTCCACTATTGGCAGCTCGCTCCGCTCACTCACGAACAGGCGCACCGCCTGGGCGAAGAGGTGAAGCTTCCGGGCCGTGCCGACCAGTGGGTTGCAAAGGCCAAGGAATTCACCGCCGAGGCGGAGTAACGCAAAACGGGCGCGGCCTTCTGTTTGGCCGCGCCGCAACAGGACCTAACGCTGGATCGAGGACATGGCAGAAATCACGGCGGCGCTCGTAAAGGACCTGCGCGAACAGACCGGCGCGGGCATGATGGATTGCAAGGCCGCGCTGACCGAAACCAAGGGCGACCTGGAGGCGGCCGTCGATTGGCTGCGCAAGAAGGGTTTGTCGAAAGCTGCGAAGAAAGCCGACCGCGTCGCTGCGGAGGGGCTGATCGGCATCAGCACCGCGCCCGGAAAGGGCGCGGTCGTTGAGGTCAACGCGGAGACTGATTTCGTCGCCCGCAACGATCACTTCCAGGGCCTCGTCAAGCTGATTGCCGATGTTGCGCTGTCCACCGGCGGCGATGCAGAGGCTGTGCGCGCGGCCAAGGCCGGTAACAAGACCGTGCAGGAGGCGATCGCCTCGGCTGTCGCCACCATCGGCGAAAACATGACGCTGCGCCGCGCAGCCTCTCTATCGGTCGGTCAGGGCGTCGTCGGCACCTATATGCACAACTCGATTTCCGAGGGCTTGGGCAAGATCGGCGTATTGGTCGCGCTCGAATCCCCGGGCAACGTCGAGGAGCTTGCCGCCCTCGGGCGCCTGGTCGCGATGCATATCGCTGCTGCTGCACCGCTCGCGGTGGATTCGTCCGGTCTTGCGGCCGAGGTGATCGAACGCGAGAAGGGCGTGCTTGCCGACAAGGCCAAGGCGTCGGGCAAGCCCGACAACGTGATCGCCAAGATCGTCGAGTCCGGGCTCAAGAGCTATTACAAGGAAGTCTGCCTGCTCGATCAACCCTATGTCCATGACGACAAGAAGAGCGTTGCGCAGGCGCTGAAGGACGCCGAAGCCAAGGTCGGCGGTCCGATCAAGGTCACCGGCTTCGTCCGATACAAGATCGGCGAGGGAATCGAGAAGCAGGAGAGCGACTTCGCTGCCGAGGTCGCCGCTGCCGCCGGTAAGAGCTGAGCCCGGCCACGCAAGGACGATCGCATCATGGCCCAACCGGTCTATGAACGTGTGGTCGTCAAGCTGTCAGGCGAAGCCCTCGCGGGTCCGGCCGGTTTCGGCGTCGATCAGGCCATCGTCGAGGCAATCGCCGCCGATATTGCCGCCTGCCGCCGGCTGGGTGTTGCGATCGCGCTTGTGGTTGGCGGCGGCAATATCTTCCGCGGCGTGGAGGTCTCCAATCGCGGGGTGTCGCGCCCGACCGGCGACACCATGGGCATGCTCGCCACGGTCATGAACAGCCTGGTGCTGGAGGCAGCGATCGAGCGCCACGGTGCCGCCGCCGCGACCCTGTCGGCGGTGCCAATGCCAACCGTGTGCGATCACTTTTCACGCCGCCGGGCCATCGAACTGCTGAATGAAGGCCGGGTTGTGGTGCTCGCAGGCGGCACCGGAAACCCTTATTTTACAACCGATACAACGGCGGTGCTGCGAGCGGCCGAACTCGACTGTGAGGCCGTCCTGAAGGCCACGAATGTCGACGGCGTCTATGATGCCGACCCTAAGCGGGACAAATCCGCCAGGCGATACGACCGGCTGAGCCCGGGCGAGGCCCTCGAGCGAAATCTGAAGATCATGGATAGCACCGCGTTCGCGCTTGCCCGCGAAAATGCTATGCCTATCATTGTTTTTTCGATCCGCGAGCCGGGAGCGATCGAAGCCGTCTTGCGCGGGCAGGGACGCGCGACCATCGTTGCCGGCTAGGCCGGAGCAGATTCGGCCCCGCGGAACAGCCTTCCGGCGCCGGTCAGCCGGTCCGCCGTCCAACACCGAGCGTGGCGAGAGATCAGATCAAGATGGCAGCGACAACCCACGACCTTAACGACTTGAAGCGCCGGATGCAGGGCGCCATCGGCGTGCTCAAGCAAGAACTGTCCGGCCTGCGCACCGGACGCGCCAATGCAAGCCTGCTGGAGCCGGTCCAGGTCGACGCTTACGGCACCCACATGCCGTTGTCTCAGCTTGCCACGGTCAGCGTTCCCGAGCCGCGCTTGCTCAGCGTGCAGGTCTGGGACAAGACCATGGTCCATGCCGTCGAGAAGGCGATTACGGCGGCCAATCTCGGGCTTAACCCGCAGACCGAAGGGCAGGTCATCCGCCTGCGCATACCGGAGTTAAACGAAGAACGCCGCAAGGAACTTGTGAAGGTTGCGCATAAATATGCCGAGGCGGCACGCGTGGCGGTACGCCATGTGCGGCGCGACGGCATCGACGTCGTCAAGAAGCTCGAAAAAGATCATCAGATATCGAAGGACGAACAGGAGCGGCACGCCAACGACATCCAGAAGGCTACCGACCAGGCCATTCACGACATCGATCAGATGCTTGCCAACAAGGAAAAGGAAATCCTCACGGTCTGACGCAACCGCGGGATTTTGCGGACTTGAAAACCATGTCGATGGCAAAAGTTTCATTCGACGGCACTTCGGGTTTTGAGGTGCCCCGCCACGTTGCCATCATCATGGATGGCAACGGGCGCTGGGCTGCAGCCCGCGGACTGCCGCGTGGGGAAGGGCATCGGCGCGGGGTCGAAGCGCTGCGCCGTACGGTCCGCGCAGCGGGTGAAATCGGCATCGGCATTCTGACGATCTTCGCATTCAGCTCGGAAAACTGGTCGCGGCCGCAATCGGAGATCCGCGATCTTCTCGGATTGCTGCGTCTGTTTATCCGCAAGGACTTGTCCGAGCTCAACCGCAACAATGTCAGGGTGCGCGTGATTGGTGATCGGGAAACGCTCTCGGACGACGTGCGAGGGTTGCTCGAAGAGGCGGAAGAGCTGACCCGCAACAACAGCGGCATGACTCTTGTTGTGGCTTTCAATTACGGCGCGCGGCAGGAAATCGCGAGGGCGGCGCAGCGTATCGCCGAGGCGGTCGTCTCCCGGGGCCTGTCGCCCGCCGATATTTCGGCCGATAAGCTGTCCGAATTCATGGACGCGCCCGATCTGCCCGATCCCGACCTCATCATCCGAACCAGCGGCGAGCAGAGGTTGTCGAATTTTTTGCTGTGGCAATCGGCCTATAGCGAACTCGTATTCATGCCAACCTTCTGGCCCGACTTCGACCGCACCACACTGGAGCAGGCGATCTCCGAATATGCGCGCCGCGAGCGCCGTTTTGGCGGATTGGCTGCCGCCGGGACGTAACGATGAATGGCGGCAAGCAATCGATACCGCTGACCGATACGACGTCCACGCCGTCGTCGCGCAATCTTTGGCTGCGGGTCGCATCAGCGGCGGTGCTCGCACCATTGGCGATCGCGGCGGCGTGGATCGGTGGCTGGCCGTTCACGGTGTTCTGGGGCATTGCCGCCATTGCCGTGTGGTGGGAATGGATCGGTCTTGTCGAGCCCTCCGGACGCAATGTGGTGCTTGCAACCGGTGTGTGCGCGCTGATGCTGCAAGGCATTCTGTTCGAAACCGGGCAACTCTCGATCGCACTCATGATCGTCGCGCTGGGCGTGCTTGCGGGCATCGTGACGGCCGGTAAGCGTGCGGCACCGGCTGCCATCGGCGTGATCTATGCCTCGTCTTTGCTGCTCGCCGCGCTTATCCTGCGCAGTGATGTCGCGTATGGATTCGCCGCGATCGTATTTCTTTTTGCGATCGTCTGGAGCACGGATGTCGCCGCGTTTTTCGCCGGCCGGGCGATTGGCGGGCCTAAGCTTGCGCCGTCGGTCAGTCCGAAAAAAACGTGGTCTGGCGCCGTGGCAGGACTCCTGCTTGCAATTGCCGCGGCGATCGGAATTGCCGGGCTGTTTTCGATCGGTAATCCGGTCATGATCGGCGTGGTCGCTGCGGTTCTATCCGTTTTCTCCCAGCTCGGCGATCTCTTCGAATCCGGACTGAAGCGCAGTTTCGAAGTGAAAGACGCAAGCGCCTTGATCCCCGGTCACGGCGGGGTCATGGATCGGCTCGACGGTTTCATTTTCGCGGTTGCGGCAGCCGCAATCATCGGTGTAGCCCGCGGCGGCCTGGACAACCCAGCCGCCGGGCTTCTGATCTGGTAGGCTTTGATGGCAGTGCTTTCTCCCGTCGCGCAGTCCGGCGCAGCGCAGCGCAGCGTCAGCGTCCTGGGTGCCACAGGTTCGATCGGCGCGAGCACCTTCGATCTGTTGATGCGCCAGCGCGACCGCTACAGGGTCGAGGCGCTGGCGGCGCAACGCAATGCAGAGGCGCTGGCCAAGGCCGCAATCTCGCTCGGAGCGCGGTTTGCGGCGGTTGCCGATCCCGCATCCTACGCAGCTCTTAAGGATGCGCTAGGTGGATCGCAGATCACACCGGCGGCGGGAGCCGACGCGGTGATCGAGGCGGCATCGCGGCCGGCCGACATGGTGGTTGCCTCGATCAGTGGCGCCGCGGGCCTGGCGCCAACAATGGCCGCCATCGAGCGTGGTGCGACAGTGGCGGTCGCCAACAAGGAATGCCTGGTTTGCGCAGGTGGATTATTCATGCGGCGCGCGGCGGCACGGTCCGCCACCATCCTGCCGGTCGATTCGGAACATAATGCGCTCTTTCAGGCGATGGCCGCGGGACGTCGGGAGGACGTGCGCCGCCTGATCCTCACTGCGTCGGGCGGTCCGTTCCGGACCTGGAACGCGGACGCGGTGCGCAACGCGACCCCCGAACAGGCGCTCAAACATCCGAACTGGTCCATGGGCGCGAAGGTCACGATCGATTCCGCAACCCTGATGAATAAGGGTCTGGAACTGATTGAGGCACATCATCTGTTCCAGATGCCGGCGCGGGATATCGACGTATTCGTCCACCCGCAATCGATCGTCCACGGCATCGTCGAGTTCAAGGACGGCTCTTTCATCGCCCAGCTCGGTGCGCCCGATATGCGTATCCCGATATCGCATTGCCTTGCCTGGCCCGACCGTATGGAGGCGCCCGCGCGTCCATTGCGCCTGGAGGAAATGGCAAGCCTGACCTTCGAGGCGCCGGATCTGGCGCGGTTTCCCGCCCTGGGCCTTGCCCGCAGCGCGCTGGAGGAGGGCGGAGCCGCGCCGACCGTTCTCAATGCGGCCAATGAGATCGCAGTTGCCGAGTTTCTGGACGGCCGCCTCGGTTTTGCCGCCATTCCGGCGCTCGTGGACGCAACGCTCGAAGCTGCTGCGCGTCAGGGACTGGTTGGCGAACCGGAGAGCGTGGAGGAGGCTCTGGCCGTCGATCGGGAGGCCCGCACGCTGGCGAGCACGCTGAAGGACTCCGTAACCGTCCGGCTTCACTAAATTGCCGACATTATCGGGATAGAGAGAATCCATGGGGTTGTTCGAGAATTTCAGCCTTTGGGGCGGCGGCGTTACCGGTGCGCTGCTGCCGTTTCTGTTCGTGCTGACCATCGTGGTGTTTTTCCACGAGCTTGGGCATTTCCTGGTCGCCCGCTGGTGCGGGGTGCGGGTTCTGGTGTTTTCCGTGGGCTTCGGCCCGGAAATCCTCGGGTTTAACGATCGCCACGGCACGCGCTGGAAGATTTCGGCGATCCCGCTTGGCGGCTATGTCAAGTTCTTCGGCGACGAGGACGCAGCCAGCACGCCCAATCACGCCGGCATCGCCACCATGACCGCGGCGGAGCGCCGCCAGAGCTTTCACCACCAGAGCGTCGGCAAACGCGCAGCAATCGTCGCCGCCGGCCCATTCGCCAACTTTCTGCTGGCGATCCTGATTTTCGCGTCGATTTTCGTATTTTATGGCAAACCCTCGACCTCGGCGCGGGTCGATGGCATCCAGCCCGACAGTGCCGCCGCCGCCGCCGGTTTTCAGCCGGGCGATGTGGTTGTGGCCATCAACGGCCGCCCGATCCAGACCTTCGCCGAGATGCAGCGGGTGGTCTCGACCAATGCCGGCCAGGAACTTTCGGTCACGGTCGACCGCGGCGGCACCCGCCTGGAGCTGAAGGCAACGCCGACGCTGCGCGAGATCAAGGACAATTTCGGCAATACTCACCGGGTGGGAGTCCTCGGGATCAGCCGCTCGATGGCGCCCAACGATGCGCAGCTTGAGACGGTCTCGGTCCTTCCGGCGCTGGGGATGGGCGTCGGCGAGACCTGGTTCGTCATCGAGCGCACGCTGTCGTACCTGGGCGGCGTCGTCTCCGGTCGCGAGGCCGCCGACCAGCTCGGGGGCCCGATCCGGATCGCGCAGGTTTCGGGTCAGGTGGCGACCGTCGGCTTCGTGGCACTGATGAACCTCTCGGCGATCCTGTCGGTCTCGATTGGTCTCCTCAATCTGTTTCCGGTTCCGCTGCTTGATGGCGGTCACCTTTTGTTCTACGCGATCGAGGCGATCCGGGGCAAACCGCTGTCGGAACGGGCCCAGGAAATGGGGTTCCGGATCGGATTGGCACTGGTGCTAATGTTGATGATTTTTGCAACGTTTAACGACATCATTCACCTTGCCTCATCCTGACACCGCTTGATGGGGAAATCGTGTGGCGATGAGGCAACGTACGGAAGGTTCGTGGTGGATCGGGACGGTTTCGTTTGCGCCGATGGCTTGAGGCTGTAAAACAGAAGCAGTGTTAGACACTTGTTTACGATTCTGGCCGTCAAAGGGGTGGGATTAAAGCGCGTGGGAATGGGAATCGGTACCCGAGTGTCGCGGGGGGTTAGGCTGGCTGCCTTTCTTCTTGCAGGAATGGTTTTTGGCGTCACCGTCATCGCGGTGCCGGCGGGTTCCGCTTTTGCCCAATCCGCAGGCAGTATCGTGGTGGAAGGGAATCGGCGGGTCGAGGCCGACACGATCCGGTCCTACTTCAAAGGCGGCCTGAACGCCGCCAGCATCGACGAAGGCCTAAAGGGCCTCTACGCCACCGGACTGTTTCAGGATATCCGCATCCGCCAGGCCGGCGGACGGTTGATCGTGACCGTGGTCGAGAACCCGGTCATCAACCGCATCGCCTTTGAAGGCAACGTCAAGGCCAAGGACGAACAGTTGCTGGCCGAAATCCAGTCGAAGGTACGCGGAACGCTGTCGCGTCCGATCGTGCAGTCGGATACGCAGCGGATCATCGAGCAATATCGCCGCAATGGGCGCTACGACGTCCGGGTCGTGCCGAAGGTCATCGAGCTTCCGAACAATCGGGTCGATCTCGTCTTCGAGATCAACGAAGGCCGCAAGACCGCGGTCAAGTCCATCCGTTTCGTCGGCAACCGGTATTATTCGGATTTCCGGCTCAAGGATGTCATCCGGACCACCGAATCCAATCTTCTCAGCTTCTTGAAGTCGAGCGATGTCTACGATCCGGACCGGATCGAGGCGGACCGTGACCTGTTGCGCCGCTTTTACCTGAAGCACGGCTTTGCCGATGTTCGCATCGTTTCGGCGGTGAGCGAGTACGACCCGCAGCAGGCGGCGTTCATCGTTACCTTCACGATCGAGGAGGGCGATCAATACAAATTCGGAGCGGTGGACATTCAGTCGAATGTCCGCGCGGTCGATGCCGCTTCGGTCAGGGACAAGCTGACGGCCCGTTCGGGCAACGTCTATAACGCCGAAGCGGTCGAAAAATCGGTCGAGGCGATTTCGATCGACGTCGCGCGCCGCGGCTATCCATTCGCCGTGGTCCGCCCGCGCGGCGATCGCGACTTCGAAAACCGGCTGATCAACGTGGTCTTTACGGTCGAGGAAGGGCCGCGCGCCTATATCGAGCGCATCCAGATTCGCGGCAATACCCGCACGCGCGATTGGGTGATCCGGCGCGAATTCGATCTGGCGGAAGGCGATGCCTACAATCGCGCCCTGGTCGAGCGCGCCGAGCGCCGCCTGAAGAATCTGAACTACTTCAAGTCGGTGAAGATCACCAACGAGCCTGGCACTTCACCAGATCGCGTCGTCCTCAATGTCGAGGTCGAAGAACAGTCGACCGGCGAATTCTCGATCTCGGGCGGCTATTCGACCCAGGACGGCTGGCTCGGCGAAGTGTCGATCGGCGAACGGAACCTGCTCGGCCGCGGTCAGGCGGTGCGCGCCGCGCTCCAGTACGGTCAGCGTGCGCGCGGCTTCGAATTGTCGTTCATGGAGCCGTACTTCCTTGACTATCGGATGGCCCTTGGCCTCGATTTCTTTGCCAAGGAAACCGACAAGCAGCAATACACCTCCTACGACACCAAAACGATCGGCGGCGCCGTGCGGCTCGGCTTTGAGCTGCGCGAGGATCTGGCGCTGCAATTGCGCTATTCGTTGTTCTCGCAGGAGGTCAAACTCCAGGACGGATATTCGTCCTGTTTCGCAACCGTGCCGTGGGATCCGAGCAACAAGCCAGCCGGGTGCGGCGACGTCTCCGTCGTCCCGTCGCTGCCGGTACGCCTGAGCTTCAATCAGGGCGCGCAGCTCACCTCCATGGCGGGTTACAGCCTGATCTACAACACGCTGGACAACAATCGTAACCCGACGGGCGGTATTCGGGCCGAGCTCAAGCAGGAACTGGCCGGGCTCGGCGGCGACGTGAACTTCTTGCGTTCCTCGGGCGATGCGCGATTCTACCATGAAGTGTTCCCGGACTATGTCGCGCTGCTTCGTGTGCAGGCCGGCAATGTCACGCCGTGGAACGGTAACGATTTGCGCTTCAACGACCTGTTCCAGGGCGGCCCCAATCTGGTGCGCGGCTTCCGGCAGAACGGCTTCGGTCCGCGCGACGTGACGCCCTGGACGACGCAGGACGCCATCGGGGGCGCCAATTTCTGGGCCGCCAGCCTTGAGCTGTTCATTCCGCTGCACTTCATCCCGAAGGATATCGGTATCCGCGGTTCGATCTTTGCCGACGCTGGTTCGGTCTGGAACTACCGAGGTCCGACGAGCGCCTCCGGCGAGGTGATGAGGTTCGAGGATTCCAAACTGATTCGGACCTCTGTCGGCGCCGGCATCGTGTGGGAGTCTCCGTTCGGACCGCTGCGCTTCGACTATGCGATCCCGCTCACCAAAGAGAGTTACGACATCGTCCAGGAATTCCGCTTCGGCGGCGGGACGAGGTTCTGATCGGCACAGCTCCGGTCGTCCGGACGCCGCCAGTAGGATGTGACGAGCCGGCGGATGACTGAACCGATCTTCTTCAGACGAAGCGGTGGCATGACCGTGGGAGAGATCGCCGCGCTCGCCGACGCGACCTTGTCTGACCCGGCACTGGCTGAGCGCCGGATTACCAACGTTGCTCCGCTCGACCGCGCCGGCCCGCGCGATCTGACCTTCTTCGAGAACCTGACCTATGCCGAAGGTCTGAAGTCAACGCACGCCGGGGCCTGCCTGATCAGCGAGCGCTTCGCCTCCGACGCGCCTCCCGGTCTGCTGTTGCTGATCGCCAAGGAACCCTATCGCGGTTTCGTCGCGGCCGTGCGAAAGCTCTATCCGGACGCGATGCGTCCCTCGTCGCTGTTTGAGGCGGACGGCATCACTCCGGGCGCTTCGATCCATCCCAAGGCTCGGCTTGAGGACGATGTCACCGTGGAGCCCGGCGCCCTGATCGGCCCGCGCGCCGAGATCGGCGCAGGCAGCGTCATCGGCGCAGGCGCGGTGATCGGCGCAGAGGTGCGGATCGGGCGGGACTGCAGCATCGGAGCGCATTGCTCGATCATGCATACGCTGATCGGAGATCGCGTCATTCTGCATCCGGGCTGCCGCATCGGACAGGACGGGTTCGGTTATCTCATGAGCCCGCGCGGGCATCAGAAGGTGCCGCAGGTCGGCCGTGTGATTATTCAGAACGACGTCGAAATCGGCGCAGGAACGGCGATCGATCGCGGCGCAATCCGCGATACCGTGATCGGTGAGGGAACCAAAATCGACAACCTCGTTCAGATTGGTCACAATGTCAGCATCGGCCGTCATTGCGTCATCGTCTCGCATGTTGCCCTGGCCGGCAGTGTGACCTTGGAGGACTTCGTCGCGATCGGCGGTTGCACGACCATCAATAACCATGTCACCGTGGGTGAAGGTTCCCAGATTGCAGGCTTCAGTGCGGTGAATGTCGATATCCCGCCGGGCGGGCGCTTCGGCGGCATCCCCGCGCGGCCAGCGCGGCAATGGCTGCGCGAAATCGCAGCGCTGGAGCGGCTGGTGCGCCGCGACGGCAAGAAGAACAAAGCAGAAGGCGAGAGCGGACGTTCATGAACGAGGAAACGGGTACGCTGGGAAGCGCAGACATCGCGCGCATTCTGAAAGCGTTGCCGCATCGCTATCCGTTTCTGATGGTGGATCGGGTCACAGGCATGCGCGCCGACGAGTTCGCCATCGGCATCAAGAACGTGACAGCCAACGAACCGCAGTTTATGGGGCACTTTCCGGACAACCCGGTTTTTCCGGGCGTGTTGATGATCGAGGGTATGGCGCAAACCGCGGGCGTGCTCTGCATTTGTTCGGGGGAGGCCGGAAACGCCACAAAGAGCGTGTTCTTCCTCACCATCGACAAGGCGAAATTCCGCAAGCAGGTCGTTCCGGGCGACACCATCGAATATCATGTCACGAAAATTGCCAGAAAGCGCATGATGTGGTGGTACCGTGCGGAGGCAAAAGTCCAGGGCGCGCTGGTGGCGGAAGCCGAAGTCGGAGCCATGATCGTCAATGCTTGAAACGCACGACGCCAATATCCATCCGACCGCGCATGTCTCGCCCGGTGCAGTGATCGGAAAGGGCGCTTCGATCGGCCCCTATTGCGTGATCGGGCCGAATGTCGTGGTTGGCGAGCAATGCCGGCTGATCAGTCATGTGTCGCTTTCCGGCCATACGGCTGTCGGCGAGCGAACCGTGATCTATCCGTTCGCGTCGCTCGGCACACCGCCGCAATCGGTCAAGTATCGCGGCGGACCGACTCGTCTCGTGATCGGTTCGGACTGCGAAATCCGCGAAAGCGTGACCATGAATACCGGCACCGAAGATGACGGCGGTGTTACCGAAGTCGGCAACCATTGCACCTTCATGGTCGGCTCGCATGTCGGACATGACTGCAAGGTCGGCAGTCACGTCACGCTCGCCAACAACGCGGTGCTTGGCGGCCATGTCGTGGTCGAGGATTATGTGTTCATGGGCGGACACTCGGCGGCCCATCAGTTCGTGCGGATCGGCGAAAGCGCGATGATCGCGGGGGTGACCGGTCTTGGCGCCGACGTGATCCCGTTCGGCTTCGCCATCGGCCAGCGCGGCGAGCTCGACGGCCTCAACGTTGTCGGCATGCGGCGGCGTGGCTATTCGCGCGCCGACATTCACGGGCTGCGTCAGGCCTATCGCGCGCTGTTTCTGGTGCGCGGTCATTTCAAGGAGCGGGTCGAAGCGGTCGAGCGCAATTTCGCGCACGACCCCGTGGTCGCCAAGGTCATCGCCTTCATCAAGGCCGGCGGCTCCCGCCCGCTGATGAAGGCCGGGAAGTCCGGCCAGTCCGGAGAAAGAAGCCCGGCCGGAGAGTCATGACTGCCCCGGGCCTGCCAGCGGACGCAGGTCCGGTCGCCATCATCTGCGGCGGCGGCACATTTCCGTTCACCGTCGCCGACGCGCTCGTAAACAGCGGACGGGGGGTCGTGCTGTTCGCCTTGCGCGGCTGGGCCGACCCCGAACGGGTGAAGAACTATCCGCATCATTGGGCGCATGTCGCCCAGCTCGGCCGGTTTCTGCGCCTGGCGCGACGCGAGGGCTGCCGCGACGTGATTTTCATCGGCACGGTGCTCAGGCCCAGCTTCGGCCAGCTCCTGAAGTTCGATCTCGCGACGCTGCGGGCGCTGCCGGGCGCGATCCGGCATTTCTACGGCGGCGACAATCATCTGCTCACCGGGATGGCGCGTCTGCTCGAGGGCCATGGCTTCCGCCTGGTCGGCGCGCACGAGGTGGCGCCGGAAATTCTGGTGCCGGAGGGGCCGCTTGGCCGGGTCGCGCCGTCGGCTGCCGATCGCGCCGATATTGCCCAAGGCCTCGATGTGCTGCGCACCATCGGGCCGCTCGATATCGGGCAGGGCGTGGTGGTGGCGAACCGGCATGTCATTGCGGTCGAGGCCGCCGAAGGCACCGACGAAATGCTCCGGCGCGTCGCCGAATTGCGGCAAAACAACCGGTTCCGCGCTCCGTTGGGGACCGGCGTCTTGGTCAAAGCGCCGAAGCCCGGCCAGGACCGCCGCTTCGACCTGCCGTCCATCGGACCGCGCACCGTCGACGGCGTCGCAGCAGCCGGGCTCGCCGGGCTTGCCGTCATTGCGGGTGGCACCATTGTTGCCGAACCGCAGATTGTGGTCCAGAAAGCCGACCGGGCCAAAATCTTCGTGGCCGGCTTTCCGGAACCCGGCAGCGCCGCATGAAAGTCTTTCTGGTCGCGACCGAAGAATCCGGTGACCGTCTTGGTGCAGCGCTGATGCAGGCGCTGAAAACAAGACTTGGCCCGCAGGTCGCATTCCGCGGCGTCGGCGGCTACGAGATGGCGGCGCAAGGTCTGCCGTCGCTGTTTCGCATCGACGATCTCGCCATTGTCGGCCTTGCCGGCATCACCCAAGCCTTGCCGAAGCTAATTTCGCGCATCCGCCAGACCGCGCGCGCCGCACTCGACGAAAAGCCGGACGTGCTGGTGATCATCGACTCGCCGGACTTCACCCATCGCGTGGCGCGCCGCGTGCGCAAGAAGAACCGCACGATTCCGATCGTCAATTATGTCTCGCCCTCGGTCTGGGCCTGGCGGCCGGGTCGCGCCCGCGCCATGAGCCGCTATATCGATCATGTGCTGGCCCTGCTGCCGTTCGAGCCCGACGTCCACAAGAAACTCGGAGGCCCGCCATGCACATATGTCGGCCATCCTCTGGTCGAGCAGATCGACGAATTGCGGCCGAATGCGCAGGAGGCGGCGCAGCGCACCGAAGGCACGCCGCTTCTCCTGGTGCTGCCCGGCAGCCGCAAGAACGAAATCCGGCGGCTGATCGAACCCTTCGGCCGCACGGTCGAGCGCATCGCCAGGACGGTCTGGCCGCTCGACATCGTGATCCCGACCACGCCGCATCTGCAGGATCTCGTGGTCCGCGAAACCGCGCGCTGGCCCTTGCGGCCGAAGATCGTGGTCAAGCGCGAGGATCGCCGGGCCGCGTTTCGGGCGGCGCGTGCCGCCCTCGCCAAATCCGGAACGGTGACCCTCGAACTCGGGGTGTCCGGCGTTCCGATGGTCACCGCGTACAAGATGGCATCCTGGGAGGTCGCGATTGCGCGCCGCCTGATCCGGGTGCCGTCGGTCATCCTGACCAACCTCGTGCTCGGCGAGAATGTCGTGCCCGAATTCATCCAGAACGATTGCACGCCGGACAAGCTCGCGGCAGCGCTGACGCCGCTGCTGACCGACAGTCCCGCGCGGCGCAAGCAGGTCGAAGCCTTTGCCCGGCTGGACCAGGTGATGGAAATCGGCGTGGCGCAGCCCGCCCGGCGCGCGGCCGAAATCGTGGAAGATGTTGCCAAACGTGGCAAATCTTGAACGGAAGGGCTCGCCATAAACGCTGGTATCCGGCCGCGTTCCCGCCTAATTTGCCGCTTCATTTTTATCGCCCCGTCATCGGCGAGTCTCAATGAAAAACGGTCACGACCCAAAAACACCAGCGATAACAGGCGTTTGCGGGTATCTTCCGGACTACGTTCTGAGCAATGCCGAACTGGCTCGGCTGGTCGATACCTCCGATGCCTGGATCACCGAGCGTACCGGCATCCAGGAACGGCGGATTCTGAAAGGCGAGGGGCTCGGCACCTCCCATATGGGTGCGGAGGCGGTGAAGGGGCTGCTCGCGCGCACCGGCACCAAGCCCTCCGACGTCGATCTGTTGATTTGCGCGACCACCACGCCCGATTTCGTTTTCCCCTCGACCGCCAATCTGATTGCCGACATGGTCGGGATCGGACCGGTCGGCTCGTTCGACGTGCAGGCCGCCTGTTCGGGCTTCATCTACGCCATCACCATCGCCTCGCAATTTGTCGCCACCGGCCAGTGCAAGAAAGTGGTCGTGGTCGGCGCCGACAAGATGTCGGCCATCATCGACTATACCGACCGCGCGACCTGCGTGCTGTTCGGAGACGGCGCCGGCGCGGTGCTGATCGAGCCGAGTCCGAATGGCGAGGGCATCCTCGATACGCTGATCTGTTCCGACGGATCGGGCATGATCCATCTGCATCAGAAGGCGGGCGGCAGCCGTCTGCCGCCGTCGGCCGAAACCGTCGCCAAGCGCCAGCATTATGTCTATCAGGAAGGCGCCGCGGTCTATAAATTCGCGATCGCCAAGATGGCGGAGGTCGCCGGCGAGATCATGTCCCGCAACAACCTGCGCGGCGACATGATCCAGTGGCTGGTACCGCATCAGGCCAACCGGCGCATCATCGAATCCACGGCCGAGCGCATGGGCATGCCGATGGATCGCGTGATGATGACGATCCAGAAATACGGCAACACCACCGCAGCGACGATCCCGCTTTGCCTGTGGGATTACGAGAGCAAGCTGAAGACCGGCGACCGGCTGATCCTCGCCGCATTCGGCGGCGGCTTCACCTGGGGCGCAGCCTATGTGACCTGGGCCTATGACGGCGCCGCCCGCGCCGCCAACGGACATGGCGCCCATTCCGCGTGACCGGACGTCACGCGGCGGCGTTGCGTTCACAGCGCTCTGATCCGCGGCATGGCCACGGGCGTTTGAGTTTCCGGCTGCGGCGGCGCGGGCGTCTCCGCATGCGCCGCCGGCGCGTCAGCGCGAGGGCTTAACATCCGGTCGCGGGCAACGGCGTCTTCGGCAGCTGTTGCTGCGGCTTGCGTGTCGTTACGACCGGAGCGCGCCGTGACGAAGGCGCGAAACCAGGCCCGATCGTCTTCCCCGACGTTGGACCAGACGCGCAGGAAGCAGGCATGCATGTCGCCGGTGCAATCGCCTTCGCGGCGGCATTGCGGTACGGCGCAACTGCGCCAGGTCTCGAACAGACGGCACAGATGCAGTCTCATGGCGTCGTGCTGCCTCCGGATCGCGAGCCCTTTGGCGTGCTGTTCGGGTGTCTGCCAGTCGTGCCGGGCATAACGCCCGGCGGCGCTGCGTTCTGTCTTGCTCGGCCCGGTCTTGCTCGGTCCGGTCTTGCTCGGTCCGGTCTTGCTCGGTCCGGTCTTGCTCGGTCCGGTCTTGGTCACTGAAGCCTCCTTGATGATGAGCGGGAAAAGCGCGCAGGGGCGCGTTGCCCGGCGCCCGTGTGGCCGGGATGCGGCAGGAGGCCCCCCACGCGAAGGTGAGGGGGGTGGAGCGCCGCGGGGCGCACCATCCGTGTCCGCATCACGAGGATGCGGCGCGCGCCGTGACGCAAAGCGCGCTCGCCGCGCGGCGCTCCACCGCGGCGTTCTGGCGGAGACCCGTTGGGCCTTCGATCCGCCAACCCCGGGCCGCGCTTCCCGCACGGGCTTTTGCCCGGGCGGTTCAAGCGAGCTCCTCGCGCGCCGGTCCTAGGTAGTGGACTCATAATGCCTGAGCCAGAGGCGTGACGCCGCCAGTGCGATGGCAGCAAGAAAGTTCCTGGCAAGCTTGTCGTATCGGGTGGCGATGCGCCGGAAGTGCTTCAGCTT